>JBEVJD010000092.1:0-2958 GCA_040510435.1 Pyrinomonadaceae bacterium
GGAAGTTCTGGCGGAAGCGCTCGGCGTTGCGCCCCTCGCGCGCGTAGTCCATCTCCTCCGAGATGGTCTCGCGGAACTCGCGCAGCATCCCCTCCCAGTCGGCGTTCTCGGTAAACGAAGGGTAGCGCGAAAGTCTCCGCACGATGCGCCCGAGGACGGCAATGTCGAAGCCGACCTTCTCGCGCAGGCGCGGGCGCTGGACTTTGACCGCGACCTCCTCGCCCGTGTGGAGCAGCGCGCGGTAGACCTGACCCAGAGAGGCCGAGGCGATGGGCTCCGAGTCGAACTCGGCGTAGGCTTCGGCGATGGTACGCCCCAACTCCGCCTCGACGCGCGCGAAGGCTTCTTCGTTCGTGAACGGCGGCACCTGGTCTTGCAGCAGCGCCAGCTCTTTGATGTATGCGAGGGGCAGGAGGTCTGCGCGCGTGCCGAGCGCCTGGCCGATCTTGATGAAGGTCGGGCCGAGCCCGATTAGATTCTCCTTGAGCCACACGCCCTGCCGTTCGAGCTGCCGCTCTTTCGAGTCGCTCCCCTCCGCGCCGCGATAGACGAAGTAACGGACGAACCTGACCACCTTATCCAGACCGCGGTGCAGGAAGAGGTCGCGCGCCCAAGCCTTGAAGTACTGGTAACGCCCGCGCCCCTTCGCCTCTTCGAGCCTGCGCGCGGCGATGCGCGCGTTGAAGGCCGCGCGCACGTCGTAGTCGTTCAGGAAGAGGTAGAGCGAGATCGTGCCGAGCACGCGCACGATCTGGAACGTGCGCCACCAGCCGCGCCAGCTCCGCGCCTGCGCCTCGAAATCGTCGGACTCCTGCCCCTCTTCGACGGCCGGCGGCAGAGAGCGCGCGCCGCTATTAACGGCCGCGCCGCCGCCGGCGGGCTTCACCAGCGCGAGCCGCGCCCCGTTCGCCCGGCCGTCGGGGTTCGCTTCGTATGAGTGCGTTATCTCTTCTCGTTCGATGGCTGCCATACCGATGAAAACTTATGAAAAACTTGTGTCAAACCTGGGACTCAGGACTCAAATTTAGATGACCGAGAGCGAGTGTTGTACGCCCGCCCGCTCGAAATATTTTCGCGCCCGCGCGGCGTCCCGCTCGATCTGCCGCTTCAGCGCTTCGACCGAATCGAACCGCCGCTCGTCGCGCAGGCGGTGCAGAAAACGCACGCGCACCACGTCGCCGTATAAATCACCGCCCCAATCCATTACGAAGGTCTCGACGGAAGGTTCGGCCTCTCGCTCGAAGGTCGGGCGGACGCCGACGTTCGTCACGCTGCGCCGCCACTCGCCGCCGATGAGCGTCGCCGTGACGTAGACGCCGCCGCGCGGGATGACGCGGTTGACCGGGCGCAGGTTCGCCGTCGGGAACCCAATCGTCCGGCCCCGCTCGGCCCCGCGCACGACGCGGCCCTCGACGCCGTAAGGCCGCCCCAGCATCCGCCGCGCGAGGTTGACCGAGCCCGCGGCCAGCAGCCCGCGGATGCGGCTTGAGCTGATGCGCTGGCCGCGCAGACGCACCTCGGGTACCTCGTCGGCGAAGAAGCCCAGCTCGCCGCTCACCCTCCGCAGCAACTCGATGTTGCCCTCGCGCCCGCGCCCGAACGCGAAGCCGCGGCCGAGGTAGACCTCGCGCGCTTGCAGACGTTCGTGCACCACGTCCCGCAGGAACTCTTCGGCCCGCACCCGCGCGAACTCGGGCGTGAAGCGGACGACGATGACCTGCTCGACGCCGAGCACGCCGAACGCCTCGACCTTCTGATCGAAGGTCTGCAAGAGTGGCGGCGCGGACTCGGGGTGCAGCACGGCGCGCGGGTGCGGGTCGAAGGTGACGACGGTCGGGACGGCGCCCAGGTGCCGGGCGCGCTCGACCACGCGGCTGATGATGAGCTGGTGCCCGAGGTGCAGACCGTCGAACACGCCCAGCGTCAGCACCGCCGGCCGCCCGATCTCCGCGTTCTCGTATCCGTGGAAAAGTCTCATAAGTGATGAGTGATGAGTGATGAGTGATGAGTATAAGAAAGGACAAGCGGGCCTTGCCTTCTCTTATCACTCATCACTCATCACTTATCACTAATCCATCGTATCCCCACTCGACCCCGTCGGGCAGTAGCGCGGAGTCGCGCGCGTGCTTGATGTCGTGGGCCATGTGCGTGAGATAGGCGCGGCGCGGGCGCAGCTCCTCGATGTAGGCCAGCGCGGGCTCAAGCCAGAGGTGCGTCGGGTGCGGCGGGTGAATGCGCAGGCAGTCGAGCACGAGCACGTCCAGGTCCCGCAGCAGTTCGAGCGAGCGCGCCGGAATCTCACTCAGGTCGGTCGCGTAGGCGAAGTCGTTGAAGCGGTAGGCCGTGACGGGCAGCCGGCCGTGGATGACCTCGACGGGCATCACGTTGAAGTCCGGCCCGAGGCAGAAGGGCGCGCCGTGCTCGACCGTGTGCGCGACGACCTGCGGGAGCCCGCCGCCGATGTACGACTGCTCGAAGATGTATTTGAAGATGCGGCGGATGTCCACCCACGCGCGCTCGTTCGCGTAGACGCCGAGGGCCCCGTGGCGGAAGTTCAGCGGCCGTATGTCGTCGAGCCCGAAGATGTGGTCGGCGTGGCAGTGCGTGACGAGCACGGCGTCGAGGTGCTTGAGGCGCGCGCGCAACGCCTGCTGGCGAAAGTCCGAAGAGGTGTCGATTAAGACCGTGCGGCCCCCGTGCTCGACCAGCACCGAGACGCGCAGGCGCTTGTCGCGCGGGTCGTCCGACGTGCACGTCTCGCACTCGCAGCCGATGGACGGCACGCCCGTCGAAGTGCCCGTGCCGAGGAGTGTGAACTTCATAAGCCTGAAGTCAGGAGTCAGGAGTCAGGAGTCAGAATTTAGAACCTTCTTCATTCTGGCTCCTGTCTCCTGACTCCTGACTCCCTGTGCGTATCTGCCCCCCGTGATGTCGCCGCCGGGGATGCCGCGGGGGCCG
>JBEVJD010000093.1:0-15488 GCA_040510435.1 Pyrinomonadaceae bacterium
CCGGGAGGGTGCGCCGGACGGCGAGCTACATGCCGGGCAGCACGACGCTCTACAGCGGCCGGCAGGTCTACTACGACGGCATGGGGCGGGTCGTCCAGTGGACGAACCCGACCGAGATGGACGGCAACTGGAATGCGGCGGGCGACGACGCCCCGCCCGCCGGCAACGGCTGGGTCAGCGCCTCGCGCACCTACGACTGGCAGGGGCGGCCGCGCGTGACGACCTACCCCGACAGCACGACGACGGAACTCTCTTACGGCGGATGCGGGTGCGCGGGCGGCGAGGTCACGACCGCGCGCGACCAGCGCGGGCGGCTCAAGAAGACTTACCGCGACCAGCTCGGCCGCCTGTCGAAGGTCGAGGAACTCGACTACAACTCGGCGGTCTACTCGACGGCCGTCTACGAGTACAACGTGCGCGACCAGCTCACGAAGGTCAGGCACCACCAGGGCTCGGGCGGCGCCTACCAGGAGCGCACGTTCGGCTACGACGGGCACGGCCGCCTCGCCACGCGCACCACGCCCGAGCAGGGGACGACCAGCTACTCCTACTTCGACGACGACACGCTGCACGTGATGACGGACGCCCGCGGCGCGACGCAGACCTTCGGTTACACGGCGCGCCACCTCCCGAGCACCATCGCGTTCAACTCGGCGCCGGGCGTGGCGACGACGCCCAACGTCTCCTTCGCCTACGACGGGGCGGGCAACCGCACGCAGATGACGAAGGTCGGGCAGGTGACGGCCGACTACCACTACGACTCGCTCTCCCGGATGGACTGGGAGTCGCGCACGTTCAACGGGCTGGGCACCTACTTCCTCTACTACGGCTACAACAGCGCGGGGCTGGCGTGGGTGAACAACCACTGGGGCTCCAGCGTCAACTACACCATTGACCACACGGGCGCGGCCACGGCCGTCACCGGCTCGGGGATGTGGTCGGCGCCCACCTACGTGCAGGGGATGCAGTACCGCGCCTTCGGCGGCGTGAAGGCGGCCTCCTACGGCAACTCCCGCGCGCTGTCGGTGACCTACACGAACATGCTTCGCGTGGACGAGTGGGGCGTGACGGGCGTGACGGGCTGGAAGTATTACTACTCGGACTTCGGCGAGAACACGGGGCGCGTCACCTTCGCGCAGAACACGTTCGAGTCCAACGGCAGCGGGGGCGGGGCGGCCGACCCGACGCTCGACCGCTCGTACAACTACGACCTCGCGGGGCGGCTCGACTCCTCCTACACGGGCTCGCAGGCGCGGGCGCACGCGGGGCGCGCGGGCGGCAACTGGAACGTACAGGACGGCCCGTACGGGCAGGCGCTCATGAAGGACGTGTGGGGCAACATCACGCAGAAGACCGGCTACGGCGGGGCGCAGTTCGGGGCGACCTACACGAACAACCGCCGCGACGGGTTCAGTTACGACGCGGCGGGGAACCTGACGAGCGACCTCGGGCAGACCTTCACCTACGACGCGACAGGGCAGCAGGCCGGCGCCTCCTACTTCGGCTACAGCCTGGATCAGACCTACGACGGCGACCGGCTGCGCGTGAAGAAGGTGGAGAACGGCGTGCCGACCTACTACCTGCGGAGCAGCGTGCTCGGCGGGCAGGTGGCGGCCGAGATCAACCAGTCGGGCGGGTGGCAGCGCGGCTTCGTCTACGGCCCGGGGGGCGGCCTGCTGGCGATCCAGACCGGCGGCGGGGTCAACTGGGTCTACCAGGACGGGGCGACCAAGAGCCAGCGGCTCGCCGACGCGTCGGGGGGCGTGACGGCCAAGGTGGACTTAGACCCTTGGGGCTGGGAGACGGGCCGGTCTCAGAACTCGCAGGCGCAGCCGCGCCGCTACACGACCTACGAGCGGGACGGCAACCAGTCGGACGAGGCGATGATGCGGCGCTACAACCGCTGGCAACTGCGCTTCGACCAACCCGACCCCTACGACGGTAGCTACGACCTCGGAAACCCGCAGTCGTTCAACCGGTATGCCTACACCAACAACGACCCGGTCAACTTCACCGACCCGTCGGGGCTGACCCGGTGCATCACGCAGAACGACGGGGATGGTAACTCGTGGCTGCAATGCTGGGACGACGGGCACCCGAACGACGTGATCGTAGACGGCCGGAGGGTCACCGACCACATCACGGTCACGTACGACGCCGACTTCCTGTTTGTGCTCGGTTCCCAGTTCGACGGGTATAACCTCTCCCTCAACGGGAGGGGCGGCGGTGACGCGAGGGGCATCGGTTCTACGCAAGATGACTCTGATGATGATGCCGCCAGTCCGTTGAAGTTGCACAAAGGAGACAAATGGTACGGGCGTAACAACAAGGACTTCCATAAATGGTTCCACCGCTGTTGGAAGGAAGCGGGAGAGGCCGACGCCGACAAGGAAGAGGTCGAAGCCGCTTACGAGGAATGGCTAAGCCGTGGGAGCCCGAAGGGCGGTAGTTGCTTCGGGGGGCAAGGCGGGCAGCCGCAGCACGTACCGCGTACGTTACGGCGTCTAATGATAGAGCACCGACCGCGGCCTTCTTTGTGGGAGGATTTCAACAGGTGGTTGAATAACAACGTTCCGCCGCCGCCTCAGCCGCCGCCCTGGTTAGGGCTGCCCCCGTACCCGCTCATGATTCCCGTCGTGCCATGAGGCCGACAGGCTGCTAATACTTGAGTGTTGAGGGTCCCGGGGCTTGCGCGGAAGACGAATGTCTCGCGCGCAAGCCCCGGGGCCCTCGCGGTACATCAGACTTGGCTCAGGGGAGGGTGAAGAGTAGACTCGGTTCCACCTTCAGGGAAAACACCGTGCATAAATATTTGGTCGAACTCAGGATTTCCGGGAAGAATTTGAGCACTTCGGAGGTAACTGCGGGAATGGGTTTAGAGCCCTCGGTGAGCAGACGCGAGGGTGAGACCGTGGGTAACAAGCGGTACCAATATTCGCTTTGGGCTTATAACGGCCGGCCGGCCGATGACGCTCCGCCGACGTGGGATACGCTCGAAAGTGGTTTGACATTCCTACTCGACAGAATCAGCGCGAGCAAAGAAGTGCTGGAACAGTATCAATCAAAATATAACGTGATTTTTTGGTGCGGTCACTTCCAGTCAGGATTTGACGGAGGGCCGTCCCTGTCTCCTTCATTACTCAAGCGGTTAGGCGAGTTCGGCGTCGGAATATTTATCGACAACTACTTCTCCGAAGACGAGGAAGAGTGATGACTGACTCGTAGTCAATCGGACGAGGCGATGATGGGGCGCTCCGAACGCCAGCACGCCGCTTCGACCGGCCCGAGCCTCACTTCAGCCGCCGCCCTCCGAGCCCGTTCACTTCACCGTGGACAAGTCGCCGCAGTTCAGTTCCAGCACCACGAAACCCGTCACCCCGCCCGGGCGCGTGTACGACCAGACCGGCCGGCCGCAGCCGAGGAGCGGTGCGGCCGCCGCCTTCACGCGTTGGGGGACGCCGCCGTCCGTGCCCAGCACCAGCAGCGTGCGCCGCTTCGTGTTCAGCCAGGCCAGGTACCACACGCTGGACTCGCTCTCGTCCCCGATGGTGTAGAGGGAGAGCGAAGGCGACGGCGTCAGGTAGATGTTCAGACTTTGGAGCGGGTGGTCGGCCCAGTTGGTGCGCGCGACCACTATCCCGCCCGGCGTCGCCGCGCTCTGCTCCCGGATGAAGGCGGCGAGTTCTCGAACGCCGTAGCCGGAGGGCCACCCCTCGACGAACTGGAAACGCTCGGCGGCGGGGATGCCGGCCGCGGGCAGCGCGAACAGGACGGCTCCGCTCCGCAGGGCGGGCCAGCTCAGCACGCCGGCCAGGAGAAGTGAGAGCACGACCGCCTCCGTCGCGCGACGGCCGCTCCAGCGTCGCCCCGCCAGCGCGGCGACCCCGTCGAGGAGTCGCCCCACCGCCAGCGAGACGGGGACGACGGCGGCCAGCAGATACCGCGGGTACCACACCTGTGAGATGACCACGTAGGGGAGAACAGCCAGCCCCAGCACGGCGAGCACGAACAGCCCCGCACGGCTCCGCTCGAACGCCAGCAGCCACAACGCGGCCGCCAACGCCAGCAAGGCGACGGGCGGCGTCAGCAACCCCCACATCCATTCGCTCGCCGTGAAGAGATTCGCCCACACCTGCTCGCCCAGAGGGATAGGATTGCCCGCGGCCTTTATCTTGAAAATGTTGAGCATGCCGCGGCTGTAGAAGAGTGCCAACAGCGCGAGAGGGGTGAGCAACGCCGGCAAGGCCCGCAGCGCCGCCGCCCCCCGGCGCCCCCGCGGCGCGAGCAGCAGGACGGCCGCGACCGGGAGCCCCGTCAGCACGAGCCCGCTGAACTTGGCGAGGACGGCGGCGGCGAGGGCCAGCGGGAGCATCAACGCATAGCCCCTGTGCTGCGTCCGGGCCAACCGCGCCGCCAGCAGTGTGGCCCAGGAGCCGAAGGCCAACTGGATGCCGTCCGTCATGGCGAGACTGTTGTAGATGAGGGAGAAGGGCGAGACGACGTAGAGCGCAACGCCGAGCGCGCCCGCGCGCGACGAAAAGAGGTCGCGCCCGAGCAGGTAAATTGCGAGCGCCGTGCAGAGACCGAGCGCCACGACCAACAGCCGGGCTGCCACGAGTTCGTCGAAGGGCGCGTCCACCGCTGTCGCCAGTGCGAATAGCTTAATGCTCAGCCACTTGCCGTCGAAGCCCGGATCGGGCGCCGGGTAACTCTCCGCGGTGGCGCGGGCCCAGTCTACGTGTATCGCCTCGTCGATGAAGATGGGGATGTGCGCCGTCGCGTATAGACGGCCGGCGAGGTAAGCGACAGTCAGCAACGCCCCCCAGAAGAAAACCCTCGTCCTGAAGAAGCTCCGAAACCTCCGGCGGCGGGAGTCGTCAGCGTATGCCATGTGTCGTCAGGTCGCGTCGTCGGAAACGAACCGCCGGTCTTCTGAGTGGCGGCGGGGTTCAACTACTGACCGAACCTCTTGCGGTACTCGTCCGAGGCGATGAAGGCTTTGACCATCTCGGCGTTGATGTAATTGCCGCCGAACTCGTCGAGCTTCGAGAGCCAGAAATTGTAGCCGTCGAAGCTGTTGTCGGGCAAAGCGTTCGGCGCGCGGCGGAGATAGCCGAAGTACTGCATCAGGACGAACGCCTTGCTGAGCTGCCGGCGCCGAAACTCCTCGTGCTCCGCGACGGCGCGCAACACCTGCGCGCGTGTCTTTGCGCCGGAGGCGAGGTCGGCGACGAGCCGGTCGCGCTCGGCCTGCGTGAGCGAGCCGCCCGAGGCGGGGTTGAGCGGGTCGCCTGTGTTGGCGTTCAGGGCGTCCACGAACTGCGCCGCCGTCAACCCCTGCGGGTAGGTGGTGAGGAAGCCCGAGCGCGCCACGAAGGCGTCGGCCAACTCCTGCTTGTTCGCCGCGAGCTTCAGTTCCCACCCGTCGGCGCCGACCACCACGTCCCTCCCGACCTGCTGGCCGTCGAACGCGTAGTTGCCGAACGGGAGGCGTTCGCCCACGTCGAAGGACGCCTTGTTGAGCAGGTAGACGAAATACCCTGTCTCCTGAAATTCAATCGAGAGGAAGAAGGCGGCCGAGACGTTGACTCTCTTCACCTCACGGCACTGCGCGTCCGAGCCGCACTGGTCAATCTCGTTCGTCCAGAACTGCAAACCGGGGGCGTCCGGGTCGCGGCCGAGGAAGTCGCGGTAGTGCTGGCGCACGAAGAAGGCCGTGTCGTCCAGCGGGTTCGGCGCCGACGCCGACGTGTCGTTGTCGAGGATGCGGACATTCGCGGCGGCGGGCCCGCCCAGACTCGCCCCGCCCGTCGCTCCGCTCAGCGTCACCGTGAAGACCTCGTCCCCTTCGACGAGGGCGTCGTCGGCGATGAAGATTCGCAACTCCTTGCTCGTCTCCCCGGCGGCGAACCGCAGCGTCCCCGACGCGAAGGTGTAGTCGTTACGATCCCAGGCGAACCCCGAAGTGGGCACGCCGGGCCACAGGGTCGTCGCGTAGTTGACGCTCGCGGGTGCGGAGGAGTCGCCCGAGCGTGTGACGGTCAGCGTCGCGACGCCCGCGCCTTCCTGCGCCCTGACCTCGCGGGCGCCCAACTGCACGGTCGGCACGCCGGTGCTGGTGTCGTTGTCCTCGATCTCGCAGACGGCCTGCGCGCGTGCGATAGTGGCGTTCACCGGCGACGACAGTTCGACCGAAAAGCTCTTCTTACCCTCGATGATGGTGTCGCCGTAGACGCTTACGGCGAGCGTGTTCGAGCCGACGCCGGGGCCGATCTGCAACTGAGTCTGGAACTGGCTGGCGAGCGAGACGTAATCCTCGCCGGCCACGGCCGTCCCGTCCACCGTGCGGACGTTGACGGTCACGGTGCGGTCGGTCAGCCCCTCGCGCGTGACGGTGAAGACCGCCTGCCTGGTACCCGAGTCGCCCTCGACGATGGTGATGTCGCCGACCGAGACGCTCGGCAGCGGGTCGTCGTTGAGGATGGTGACGACGGTGCTGCGCCGGCTGATTACTCCGCCGGTGACGGTCGCAATCTCGACCGTGAAGGTCTCGTCGCGTTCGTAGATGGCGTCGTCGTTGATGGCGATGGTGATGTTCCTGTTCGTCTCGCCGGGCGCGATGGTGACGGGGGCCGGCGTGTGTGTGAAGTCGCCGGAGCCGGCCGTGCCGAACTGGACGGCATAGGTGATCGTCGTCCGCACCTGTGACGAGCCGACGCGCTCGACGGGGATGTTGATGGTGCCGGCGCTCTCGCTGACGCTGTAGGCGTCGCCGGGGAATCCGACCTGCGAGTCGTTGTCGAGGATGGTGAGCGTGGCGTTCGCCGCGGGTTCGGCCGTGGCGCCGCCGGTCAGCGCCTCCAGTTTGAGTTCGACCGTCTCGTTATCCTCGACGTTGGAGTCCTGAAAGACGGGCAGCCTGACGGTCTTGTCCGCCGAGTCGCCCGCGCCCCACGTGACGAACATGTCGCCCTCTATGCGCGCGACGTAATCATAGTTGTTAATGTCGAAGGGGTCGGTTTTGGAGAACTGCCCGCCGACGATGACCTTGCCGTCCGGCTGCAAGGCGATGCCCCACACGTGGCTGTTGCCGAAACCCCTGACGCCGGTGTTGAAGGTGGTGTCGTCAGTCCCGTCCGGGTTGCGGCGGTCAATGAAGTGGAGAGCGACGGTGCTCGACTGGTTCTGGCGATACCATCCGCCGACGATGAACTTGCCGTCGGGCTGCGCGACGAGGGCCGTGATGTTGTAGAAGTGACCGTAGCCCGGGTCAGTGTAAGAAGTTTCGGTGCTGCCGTCGGCGTTGAGCCGTGCGAGGGGCGTGCGGTTGCCGATGGGCGCGCCGTTGTGGAAGCCGCCGCCCGCGAGCAGGTCGCCGTCCGGCAGCAACGCGAGGGCCTCGACGTTAATGATGTCGAAGTCGGAGCCCGCGTTGAAGGTCGGGTCGAAGCCGCCGTCGGCGTGCATGCGCGCGACGCCGCTCCGCGGCTGGCCGGCGAACTGAGAGAACCAGCCGCCCGCGAGAATCTTGCCGTCCGGCTGCGCGAGCAGTTTCGTGATGTAGCCGGAGCCCGGCCCCGCGCCCGGGTTGAACGAGGCGTCGAGCGTGCCGTCCGGGTTCAGGCGGGCGAGTTTCTCGACGGCCACGCCGTCGTAGCTGGTAAAGCCGCCGCCGATGAGAATCTTGCCGTCGGGCAGTAGCGCCAACGTCCTCACGCCGGCATCGCCCGCGCCCGTCCCCGGCACGAAGGTCGTATCAAAGCTGCCGTTGGCGTTGAGCCGCGCGATGCCAGTCCGGTTGGTGCCCGGGGCGTTGTGTGCGAGGTAGCCGCCAACGAGCACCTTGCCGTCCGGCTGGAGCGCGATGCAGTAAACGTCGCCCCTGTCTATCGCAGGGACGAAGGTCGTGTCGAGGCTCCCGTTGGCGTTGAGCCGCGCGAGGCCGTCGCGCGGAAAGCCGAAGTAGGAGAAGAAGACGCCGCCGATGAGCGACTTCCCGTCGGGCTGAGCGTAGACGGTTCTCACGATGCTGCGCGGCCCGGCCCCGACGTTGAACGAAGGGTCGAGCGCGCCCGGGGAGGGAAGTCTGTAGTCGAGCCCGCCGGTCGCCGTCCCGCCCGTCAGAGTGACCTTCGCCGTCACGACGCCGTCCGAGCCTCCGCTGCGTCTGAGGGTGATCACGGCGTTCGTGTCGCCCTCCTCGACTTCAAAGTTGCCGCTGATGAAGGAGATGGTTCCCGGCGCACCGGCCGCCGCGGCGATCACCGCGACGGAGAGGGCGAGCAGAGATACCAGGGCGGCGACCGCCGTGCGTCGTGCGAGGGGGTGGGGCATTCTTGACGATTCCTTTTAAAGCACAGGGGTCGGGCAGTCCTGACGCTATAGCTGTCGGAGACGGACAAATTTTCGAGCAGAGTTTGGCGTGGGGAGACCTGTCGGTGCTCGCCTGAAGCTGCTTCGCAAAGGTTAAGTGTGGAAGGGGACTACGTCTGTGATAGGCATCAACAGCCGTCCAGAGCGCGTGGACTGTTGATTACCTGCCGTGAGTATTCCCGGCACGAACGGCTGAGAATTATAAGGCCGAGCAGTAGGCAGTTCAAGCGACCTCACGCGAATCCTGACCCGTTTAAACCTTCAAGAGTGAGTGGCGTGAGTGTGCTAATCGTTCGCGGCTTAGTTTAGGCGGGTGGCATCCCCGAGTTTCTCGCTGCCCTTCTTCACGCGCCCGCTGAGCCCGACGATTGCATCAAGGTCGAGCCGCAGCCGGGCGGACGATTGGGCGTCCAAGCGCCTGACGCCTTTCGCGTGGAGGCCACTCGCGAACCTGCGTATGATTCCGTCGAGGCGTGAGAGCGCCACACGTAACTGCTCCGGGTCTGCCGGGGCCGGGGACGCGGGAGGTTTTCCTTCCTCGTCCGCCTCGGGCAGCGCGAGGTTCTCTTTGAGGCGCTCCGCCCGCTTCTTTATCTCGGAGGCAGACTTCGCAACGAGTTTGAAGTCGAGTTGTCCCCCGCCCGAGGCCGCGCGCGCGAGGTCGTTGTTGATGACCTGTAGGCGCAGGAAGTCTTCCCTGATCTGCTCGAACGCCAGCCGCGGCTCGCGCCGCTCGCCCGACCGGTGGTAGCGCTCGGCCAGCGCGAACATCATCTCGCGTTCCTCGCTCTCGGCGGCCTCGCGGGCCATTCGCTCGCGTGCTTCACGCTCGGCCCTGCTCGGTTGTTGGCCTTGCACCCCCAGAGCGCAGGCCGCGCAGAGGAGAGCCGCCGCTGCGCTGAAAACGTGCTTTGATGAGTAGCCCATCTCAAGCCGCCTTTCTTCGACGTGGCCGATGAGAAGCCGGAACCGACGGAAAACATATCATATGCGACCGAGCGTTAGGGTGAAAAGTGCGGAGCCGCCCCTCGCGAGCGTGACGGTCACGTCCGCGAGGCCGGAGCCCGAATGCGTGATGCGCCCGTGCAACTGTGCCGGGAGGATATGGTTAAGTCGCCTCCGGCGGTGCGATGCGGGGATGTTGATGCGAGGGTTTTATTTAGCTCAATCGGTATCCGGCTTGAGACAATTCATCAGGCGCCGGTGGTCTGCTCTCGCTCCAGTTGCCACAGGTACTCGACGACCTCCGTGGCCTCCTCTTCCGTCCTGAGTGGGTGCGCCTCGTCGGCGTCTCTGGCGGCCAGCAGCCTTGCGGTCGAACCCTGCGGCTTCCGCCCCTTCCAGTAACCGAGTCGCTCCAGATAAAAGTCGATGTGTGCCCGTTGCCTCTCGTTCATTGGGTGAGATTCTATCATCGCCAACTTAACCTGCCACCAGTCGTTAACGTGTGCCGGAATATTCTCAGCGAAATTCCCTTGCCGCCGATGTCGCGCGGGAGCAAGACAAGTGCGGCCGGCGCGCGACCGCGGCCGAGTGTGCTCTATAAGCAAACCTCTGGCGTATAATGTCGGCGCCCGCTCGAATCGCCGGGAGGAGGCCGCGTGACAGAGGCAGCCGTGCGCCACGAGAATGAACAGCAACGCCCCCGACCGCTCGGGGAGGTTGACATCCTCTGGCTCAACGGCGGGCTCGGCTGCGACGGCGAGTCGGTCGCCATGACGGGCGCGACGCAGCCGAGCGTCGAAGACCTCGTGATGGGCGCCATCCCGGGCCTCCCCAAAATCAGACTCCACAACCCATTCCTCGCCTACGAGAACGGCGACGAGTTTCTGAACCTCTTCCACCGCGCCGCCGAAGGCAGTCTCGAACCATTCATCCTCGTCGTCGAAGGCTCGATTCCCGACGAGGGGAACAAGGCGGAGGGCTACTGGGCGTCGTTCGGCGCCGACGCGTTGACGGGTCAGCCGATCACGACCTGCGAGTGGGTTGACCGGCTCGCGCCGCGCGCGTGGGCGGTGGTGGCGGTCGGGACGTGCGCGGCCTACGGCGGCATCCACGCCATGCAGGGCAACCCGACGGGCGCGATGGGGCTGGCCGACTACCTCGGCCGGGACTGGAAGTCGAAGGCCGACATCCCCGTCGTCAACGTCCCCGGCTGCCCGACCATGCCGGACAACATCACGGAGACTCTGCTCTACCTTCTGTATCAGGCGGCCGGGCGCGCGCCCTCGATCCCGCTCGACGCGAGCCTGCGCCCCACGTGGCTTTTCACGGAGACGGTGCACGAGGGCTGCGACCGCGGCGGCTATTACGAGCAGGCGCAGTTCGCGGAGGAGTACGGCTCGCGCCACTGCATCGTGAAACTCGGGTGCTGGGGGCCGGTCGTGCAGTGCAACGTGGGGAAGCGGGGTTGGATGGCCGGCGTGGGCGGTTGTCCGAACGTGGGCGGCATCTGCATCGGCTGCACGATGCCGGGCTTCCCCGACAAGTTCATGCCCTTCATGGATCAGCCGCCGGGCTCGCTCCTCTCCTCGCACGCCGTGATGACCTACGGGCGGGCCATCCACGCGCTGCGCCGTTTCACGCAGGACTCGCTCAACAAAGAACCGGAGTGGCGGCGCAGGAAGGGTTGATTCGTCGAGCCATTGATTCTATGAACCAATGAGCCAATGAGAGTCTATGTAAGAAGTCATCGCCCCAGAGGGGCGGGATGTTTATAGCTCAGGGTTGATTATTAATCTTCCAAGCTCCAAAGGAGCGGCATGTCACATGTCGCCTCTGACGGGGCTCAGGGTTGATGAGTACATCGGTGGCTATAAACATTAAGCCCCTCCGGGGCTTCCCAAACAGACTCCGACTGAATCTTCATGACAAAGCCGCTGGATAAAGTCGAGGGCGCGTCCGCTTACCTTGACGGCGAGCCGGGCACGGGGCTGCCCGAGAGTCTGCTGGAGGCGGAGAGCGCGCTCGCGCGGCTGGCGAGCGTCTTCTTCCCGGCGGACGAGACCCTCGGGCGGTTCGTGGGCGAGTTGCTGACGGGGGCGAGGTCGAGGCCCGGCGCGGAGGCCGAGTGGCCCGATGTCGTCTCGCGCTACCGCATCCTCGTCGAGCAGATTCCGGCGGTCGTCTTCATGGCCTTCCTCGACCAGGGCATCAGCGAGGCTTACGTCAGCCCGCAGATCGAGGCCATGCTCGGCTTCACGCAGGCCGAATGGCTGAACGACCCCGTCCGCTGGTTCCGGCAGATACACCCCGACGACAAGGCGCGTTGGAGCGTCGAGGCGGCCGAGACCTTCCTCTCCGGCGAGCCCCTGCGCTCGGACTACCGCGTGCTCGCGCGCGACGGACGCGTGGTCTGGTTCCACTGCGAGGTGCGGATGGTGCGGCACGCCGACGGGCGGCCCTGGTTCATCCACGGCGTCGGGTTCGACATCACCGAACTCAAGCAGGCCGAATCGGCGCTCACGCAGGCGCGCGACCAGTTGGAGCTGCGCGTGCTCGAACGGACGAGGGAGTTGGGGAAGGCGAACTCCGAGCTGCAACAGGAGGTCGCCGTCCGCCTGCGCGCCGAGGCCGACTTGCGCGAGGCGCACGGTGAGCTTGAGGTGCGCGTCTCGGAGCGCACAGGGGAGCTTGCGCGCGCCAACGAAATCCTGCTCGCGGAGGTCGGCGAACGCCGCCGCGCGGAGGACGCGCTGCGCCAGAGCGAGAACATGCTGCGCGGCATCTTCGAGTACGCCCCCGACCCCGTCGTCGTCATCGACCGCCACGGCCGCATCGAGCGCGTCAACGCGCAGGTCGAGCCGACGTTCGGTTACAAGAACGAGGAACTGCTCGGCCACCCCGTCGAAATCCTTCTGCCGGAGCGGTTCAGACGCAGGCACACGAAGCACCGCATCAACTTCCTCACAGACCCGCACCTGCGCACGATGGGGGCCGGCCTTGAGCTGTTCGGCCGGCGCAGGGACGGCGGCGAGTTTCCCGTCGAGATTATGCTCAGCCCCGTGGACGCCCCCGGCGGCAGCATCGTCATCGCCGTCATCCGCGACATCACGCGCCGCAAACGCGCCGACGCGGCGCTGCGCGAGTCGGCCGACCGCCTGAAAGTCCTCTCGCGCCGGCTCATCGAAGTGCAGGAGGCCGAGCGCCGAAGCCTCGCGTTGGAGCTGCACGACGAGATAGGGCAGATTCTGACCGGCCTCAAGCTCACACTTGAGATGAGCGCGCGCCAGCCGCTTTCCGAAGTCCGCGACACCATCGCCAAGGCGCAGACGCTCGTCAACGAGTTGATGGCCCGCGCGCGCAAGATGTCGCTCGACCTGCGGCCCGCGACGCTCGACCACCTGGGGCTGCTCTCGGCGCTGCTGTGGCACATCAAGCAGTACGGCGCGCAGACGCAGGTGCGCGTCGAGTTCAAACACAGCAACCTGGAGGGGCGACGCTTCCCGGCCGAGGTCGAGACGGCCGCCTACCGCATCGTGCAGGAGGCGCTGACGAACGTCGCGCGCCACGCCGCGACCGACGAGGTCACCGTCCGCGTGTGGGCCGACGGCCACGGCCTCAACATCCAGATTGAGGAACAGGGGAAAGGGTTCGACGCAGAGGCGGCGCTCTCCGCCGACAACACCAGCGGGCTGGCTGGGATGCGCGAGCGCGCACACCTGCTCGGCGGCAGCTTCCTCGTCGAATCGAGCCCCGGCGCGGGGACTCGCCTGACGGCAGAGTTCCCCGACGGCGACCACAGGGAGGAACCGGCGAGCGGTCGTGCTGACGACATCACGCACGCGAGGTGACGCACTTGAAACGGACGACCATCTTATTGGCCGACGACCACCGCATCGTTCGGCAGGGGTTGCGCGCGCTGCTGGCGGGCGAGGCCGACTTCGAAGTCGTCGGCGAGGCGGACGACGGCCGCGAGGCTCTGGACTTGGTCAAACGCCTGAGCCCGGACGTGCTCGTGCTCGATTTGATGATGCCCGGTCTCAACGGCCTTGAGGTGGCGCGGCAACTGCCGCGGCAGTCACCGGGCGTCAGGGTCGTCGTCCTCTCGATGCACGACGACGAGGGGTTCGTGTTGGAGGCGCTCGCCAACGGCGTCTCGGGTTACGTCCTCAAAGACTCGAACTCGTCCGACCTCGTGCACGCCGTCCGCGAGGTGGCCGCAGGTCGCCGCTACCTGAGCCCGCCGCTCTCCGACCGCGCCATCGAAGCCTACCAGGAGCGCGCGAAGGTCGGCACGTTGGACAAGCACGAGACGCTCACCGCGCGCGAGCGCGAGGTGCTGCAACTCTCCTCAGAAGGGCACACCAACAGCGAGATCGCCGCACGCCTCGGCATCAGCACGCGCACGGCCGAGACGCACCGCTCCCACGTCATGCACAAGCTCGGCCTCCACACACAGTCCGAACTCATCCGCTACGCCATCCGACGCGGAATCATTAAGCAGTAGGAGGGGTGTTGGCTGTTAGGTGTTGAGTTAAACGGCTGTTCTTCCCCAACACCTAAAACCTAACACCCAACACCCTTTCTTCTACGTAGCTTCCACCACAAAAAATACGTAGGTCTACGTACCGTAAGTACGTAGGTTTGCGAATAGACGGAACCAATCTTAGCGGCGGATAATGCCGCCATTCCGTCATCGCCGTCATTCGTCTCCTCGGACGGCTGCATCGTCTGACTTGCAAGGGGCTTCGGCCTGTCCGGTGAGTTTTCGTCCCGCGCGCGCGGCGGGCGGCGCATTCGTCCTCGCAGTCTAACGCTTCCCGGTGTCAAGCCTGATACAGTCGCGGGTAATTTGTTCGCCCGGCCAACAATGACCGGCCTCGCCATTCAAGTTTAGGAAGGAGGCTAGGAGATGGCAGCAGAATCAGTGCCATACGGGCGTGTGACGCAGAAGCCACCGGCCGTCAAAGACATTCACATCGTCTGGATCACCGCGGGGCTGGGATGCGACGGCGACACCGTCTCGATTACCGCCGCGACCCAGCCGAGCATCGAAGACGTGTTGATGGGCGCGATCCCGGGACTCCCGAAAGTGCACCTGCACAACCCCGTGCTCGCCTACGAGGTCGGCGACGACTTCATGAAGTACTGGTATCAGGCCGAGCAGGGCTTGATAGACCCCTTCGTGCTGGTCGTCGAGGGCTCGATTCCGAACGAGAATCTGAGCGGCGAAGGCTACTGGGCGGCCCTCGGCAACGACCCGATGACGGGGCAGCCCATCCCGACCACCGAATGGATCGACCGTTTGGCCCCGAAGGCGCTGGCCGTGGTCGCCATCGGGACGTGTGCCACCTACGGCGGCATCCACGCGATGGCCGGCAACCCGACGGGCTGCATGGGGCTCGCCGATTATTTGGGTTGGGACTGGAAGTCTTCGGCCGGCATCCCCATCGTCAACGTCCCGGGCTGCCCCGTGCAGCCCGATAATTTTATGGAGACGGTGCTCTACCTGCTCTACCTCGCGGCGGGGCTCGCGCCGATGATTCCGCTCGACGACGCGGGCCGTCCCACCTGGCTCTTCGGCAAGACCGTCCACGAGGGCTGCGACCGCGGGAGCTACTACGAGCAGGGCGACTTCGCCACCGAGTACGGCTCGCCGAAGTGCATTGTGAAGCTCGGCTGCTGGGGCCCCGTCGTTAACTGCAACGTGCCGAAGCGCGGGTGGATGATGGGCATCGGCGGCTGCCCGAACGTGGGCGGCATCTGCATCGGCTGCACGATGCCGGGCTTCCCCGACAAGTTCATGCCGTTTATGGACGAGCCGCCGGGCGCGAAAATCTCTTCCGCCGCCATCGGCATCTACGGCGCGGCCATCCGCGCGATGCGCAACCTGACCAACGCGACCGTCAACAAAGAGCCGAAGTGGCGCCACAACCGTCCCGAGTTGACCACCGGCTACCAGCCGCCCCCGCCGCAGAAAAAGGAGCTGCCGTCATGAGCACCACGACCACCACCACGACCAAAGCTCCGGCCAAGCCCCGGACTCTGGTGGACATGAACTGGGACCCGATCACACGCATCGTCGGCTCCCTGGGCATCTACACCAAGATTGACTTCAACAACAAGGAGGTCGCCGAGTGCTACTCGACCTCCTCGATCTTCCGCGGCTACTC
>JBEVJD010000094.1:0-3549 GCA_040510435.1 Pyrinomonadaceae bacterium
CGTTCCCCGGGATGCGTGAGCCCGTGCTCGTCGCCTCGGCCGACGGCGTGGGGACGAAGCTCAAAGTCGCCTTCATGACGGGCGTCCACGACACCGTCGGACGTGACCTCGTCAACCACTGCACGAACGACATTCTCGTGCAGGGGGCGCGGCCGCTCTTCTTCCTTGACTACGTGGCGACGGGCGTGCTCGCGCCCGATGTGATCGTCTCGGTCGTGGACGGCATCTCGCGAGGGTGTCGCGAGAACGGGTGCGTCCTGCTCGGCGGCGAGACGGCCGAGATGCCCGGCTTCTACGCCGAGGGCGAGTACGACGTGGCGGGCTTCATCGTCGGCGTCGTTGACCGCGCGCGGGTCATCGACGGCCGAGGCGTCGAGCCGGGCGACGTGCTGCTCGGGCTCCCCGCGGCAGGGCTGCACACCAACGGCTACTCGCTCGCGCGCAAGCTCTTCTTTGAGGTCGCGGGCTACACGGTGGACACGCGGCTCGACGCGCTGGGCGAGACCGTGGGCGAGGCGCTTCTGAGGCCGCACCTCAGTTACCTCCGCCCGCTCGAAGGTCTGCTCGACACGGGCGCCATCAAGGCGCTCGCGCACATCACGGGCGGCGGACTCTTGGAGAACATCCCGCGCGTGCTGCTCGAGGGCACGGCGGTCGAGATAGCTCGCGGCTCGTGGCCCGTGCCCCCGCTCTTCGAGGTGATGCGCGAACTCGGCAACGTCTCGGAGCCGGAGATGCACCGCACCTTCAACATGGGCGTCGGCATGGTCGTCGTCTGCTCTTCGTCGGACGCCCTGACAGTCAAAACACATCTCGACAACCTCGGCGAGACGTGTTACACCATCGGGCGCGTGACCCGCGGCGCGCGCGAAGTAGTTCTCGCCTGAGGCGGCCGGCCCGGGCGCGCGGCCCCCTTCACCGATTTCGGCCTTGTCTCGGGGGCCGCCTTTCTTTCCAAGGGTTCGATCTTCTTTCCGTAGACTTCCGTGTGCTTCCACGGGCCCGCCGCCACGCTGCTCCGTGGGCGGCGCGGGCCGCTTCGCGTTACCTCATCAGGTCAGCAAAGGAGAAGACCGCCGTGAAAATCAGCGAGGACGCAAACAGAGGGGCCGCCGCCGGCCCGGCGACGAGCTGCGAGACGAACTCCGACGGCCCGCCGCTGCGCGCGCCGCGCCCCGCGCAGGTCAGGGAGATGCCGGACGGCACGCGGCGGAAGTTCGAGGGGCCGGTCGCGTGGCTGCTCGGGTCGCAGTTGATTCGCAGCATCAAGGGGATACTTCTCTACTCCGCCTACGGCCAGAAGCTCGACCCGCGCGACTGGATGACGGCGAAGGCCGCGTCGCTCGACCCGGGCGCCGGGGGCGAGGTGGAGTTGGTCGAAGGCGTTGACCCCGCGACGCTCTCGGCGCGACTCGAACGCAACGGCGGCTTCTGGTTCGACTACATCTCTGACACGGGCGACGGCATGTTCGCCACCTACAGCATCGCCTACCTCTGCCAGAGCGACCTCGCCGTGCCGACGCTCGCCCCCGGCGCTCTGGCGGCGGGGACGCCTGCGCTGCCCGCACACGCGGGCGGTGAGGGCGGCGGGGCCGTCCTGCCCCGCGGCGAGTTCCTCTTCGTCGGCGGCGACACGGCCTACCACGCGTCGGACTACCAGACGCTCATCGACCGCATCTACAACACCTTCAACCTCGCCCACGACGACCTCGTCGCCGACGGCGGGCTCAACGCAGACGAGCCGCCGCGGCCCCTCTACGGCATCCCCGGCAACCACGACTACTACGACCAGCTCGACGGCTTCCGCCGGCAGTTCCGCCACCCCGCACTCTGGGAGCCGCGCCCGCCCGCCTATCGCGGCGGCGCCGAGGCCGAGCAGCCCGACAGCGAAGACGACAAGGCGCAGCTCTCGCTCCGCGGCTTCTACCGCACGCAGGAGGCCAGTTACCTCGCGCTGCAACTCCCTTACGGCTGGTGGTTCTGGGGGCTCGACACCGAGACGGGGCAGATCGACGAGCGGCAGAAGAACTTCTTCCACAACTTCTGCCGGATGGTGCGTAGCCGCCCCGACGCCCCGCGCCCCGACCGCGTCATCCCGCCCGACCGCCTCATCGTCGCCACCTGCTCGCCGACGACCTACTTCGGCAAGCTCGCCGACCCCGAGGACTTCAAGTCGGCCGACGCCTTCGGCCAGCTCGGCATCGAGCAGCCCTTCCTGCCGAAGCACACGGACGGCAAGGGTTCTGACAACAACCCGCCCGACCTCTCGCAGACGGGCGACGCGCGCCTGAAGCCGGGGCAGTGCCGGCTCGACCTCTCGGGCGACGTGCACCACTACGCGCGCTACTGGGGCCCGCCGCCGCCGCCGTGCAGCGTCGAGCCGCGCGAGGGCACCGGGGCCAGGGCCGAGCGCCCCGCGTCGAACAGTTACGCCTCAATCATGTCCGGCATCGGCGGCGCGTTCCACCACCCCTCGCAGACCTACTTCGACGAGATACGCGAACAGTCGCTCTACCCCTCGGAGAAGACCTCGACCGACGAGGTCTCGCGCCTCATCTTCAAGTTCTGGAACATCTGGAACGGCGGCTACGTCTTCCTCGCGGGCGCCATCATCGCCTTCCTCATCTACTTCGCCTTCACCGTGCCGCAGAGCAGCCGGCAGGTGCTCAACAACCTCCCGCACTTCGGGCTCGGGCTCGCCACGAACGAGCGCGTCAACCCGACCTCCCTCAAGATGGAGGAGGGCCCTGCACCGCGCGTCGCGCCCGACACCACGGGGCGCGAGCCGGTCAGGACGCTCTTCGGCGGCGAGTGGACTCCGCCGCCGCCGTGCCGCTCGGGCGAGCCGCCCTACTTCTTCGGGCCGTGCCGCGCGAGCGCGCCCGCCGACTTCTGGATCGGGCTCGGCATGGCGCTCGTCGCCTCGCTCCCGCTGCTGCTGGCGGCCTTCCTCAAGAAGCTCTACCAGGAAGACCCGAAGAAGGCCGGCGAGGGTCAGGTGAAGAAGACGGCCGACGCGCCCGCCGGGCCCGGCGCGGACGCCAAACCGAGCCAGATGGTCGAGACGCCCGAGGGCAACGAGATCAAACCGGCCCGGCGCGACCCCGAGATAAAGGGCGAGCCGGCCCCGAAGCTCTGGGTGCTCTCGCTGCTCGCCTTCGTGCTCTTCTTCCTCGGGATGGCGATGGTGCAGCCCTACCGCTCGCACATCACGCCGTTCGGCAGCAGCCTGCTCGTCATGCTCACCTTCGTGTGGGCGGGCGCGTGCGTGGCGCTCAGCATCCGCTACACGGAGTTCCTCTTCAAGAAGGCGCACGACAAACCCGTCCGCCAGCGCGACCAAGCGCTGCCGTGGTTCCTCTGGCTCTCGGCGCTGCTGGCCGTCGGGCTCGGGCTGTGGTCGTTCGGGCAGAACAACCTGCCGGCGCTGCTCGTGTCGGACATGCTCTTCATCGCGGCGATGCTGCTCGTCTTCGGCGGGGTCGTCTTCTTCCTGCCCTTCAGCGGCGCGGTGGGGCTGCTGGCCAAGCGCGGCGCGGCCGGCGCGGT
>JBEVJD010000095.1:0-5610 GCA_040510435.1 Pyrinomonadaceae bacterium
AGGGCTCCACGTTTTCCGCCGTGCGTAAGGTTGAAAGACGTGAGCCCTCCCTCACGGTCGCGCTTCCGCCTTTGCCGTTTGCGCACGCCGGGGACATAATCCTCGGAAACTAAACTCAGAACGAGGTGGCAAGCCGCAGTGGCCGAGCAGAAGCACACGAACCGTCTCGCGCAGGAGTCGAGCCCGTATCTCTTGCAGCACGCGCACAACCCGGTGGACTGGCACCCGTGGGGCGAGGAGGCTCTGGAAAAATCGAAGCGCGAGGACAAGCCGATCCTTTTGAGCATCGGCTACTCGGCCTGCCACTGGTGTCACGTGATGGAGCGCGAGTCGTTCGAGAACGAGGAGATCGCGCGCCAGATGAACGAGCAGTTCGTCAACATCAAGGTCGACCGCGAGGAGCGACCCGACCTCGACCAGATTTACATGAGCGCCGTCCAGATGATGACGCGCCACGGCGGCTGGCCGCTCACGGTCTTCCTCACGCCCGACCTCTTCCCCTTCTACGGCGGCACATACTTCCCGCCCGTTGACCGCCAACAGATGCCCGGCTTCCCGCGCGTCCTCGCCGCCATCTCCGAAGCCTACCGCACGCGCCCCGAAGAGGTGCGGCAATCCGCGTGGGAGATTCTGTCCGAGCTGCGCCGCATGAGCGTGGCGCAGGAGTCTTCGGAAGGCATCGACACGCAGCTCCTCGACAACGCTTACCGGGGGCTCGCGCGCTCGTACGACCCGCGCTACGGCGGCTTCGGCGGCGCGCCGAAGTTCCCCTCGTCGATGAGCCTCGATTTCCTACTGAGGACTTACAAGCGCACGGGCGAGGCGCGCGCGCTTGAGATGGCGACGCACAGTTGCCGCATGATGGCCGAGGGCGGCATGTACGACCAGCTCGGCGGCGGCTTCCACCGCTACTCGACCGACGCGCGCTGGCTCGTCCCGCACTTCGAGAAGATGCTCTACGACAACGCGCTACTGACGCGCCTCTACCTGCACGCGTACCAGGCGACGGGCGAGGGCTTCTTCCGCGGCGTCGTCGAAGAGACGCTCGGGTACGTCAAGCGAGAGATGCTGGACGAGTCGGGCGCGTTCTACTCGACGCAGGACGCCGACTCGGAGGGCGTCGAGGGCAAGTTCTTCGTCTGGGATAAGGAGGAGGTCGAGAGCCTGCTCGGCCCCGAGGACGCGCGCCTCTTCTGCGCCTACTTCGACGTGACCGTGGGCGGCAACTTCGAGGAGAGCAACATCCTCCACGTCGAGCGACCCGCCGAAGAGGTCGCGCGCGAGCTGAACATCTCTGTCGAGCGTCTGGCCGAAGCCGTCCAGCGCGGGCGCGGGATTCTCTACACCGAACGCGAGCGGCGGATAAAACCCGGGCGCGACGAGAAGGTCATCACGGCTTGGAACGGCCTGATGCTCGAAGCATACGCGGAGGCGTCGGCCGTGCTCGAACGCGACGACTACCGCGAGGTTGCCGAGCGCAACGCGCAGTTCATCCTCGACACGCTCGTCAAAGACGGGCTGCTCCTGCACGTCTACAAGGACGGGCGCGCGAAGCACGTCGGGTTCCTCGACGACTACGCGTTCGTCATCTCCGGCCTCGTCACGCTCTACGAAACGACGGGGCGGCTGCGCTGGCTCGAAGAGACCGTGAGACTGACGGACAAGATGGTCGAGGAGTTCTGGGACGAGGAGGGCGGCGGCTTCTTCTACAACGGCCGGAGCGGCGAGAAACTCATCGTGCGGAACAAGGACTACTTCGACAACGCCACGCCCTCCGGCAACTCCGTCGCCGCCGAGGCCCTGCTCCGCCTCGCTGTCCTGACCGGCAACGAGGACTACAGGCGCAAGGCCGTCAACGTCCTGCGCCTCGTCCGCGACGCCGTCGAGCGTTACCCCTCGGCCTTCGGCTACGCGCTCGGGGCGATTGACTTCCACCTCTCGAAGCCGAAAGAGATCGTCGTCGTCGGTGACGAAACACAGGCGCGCACGCTCCTCCGCGAAGTCTGGAGCCGCTATCTCCCGAACAAGGTCGTCGTCCGGTCGTCGGGCGTTGACGAAGCCGCGACTCAACTCGTCCCGCTCCTGCAAGAAAGAACGGCGCAGGGCGGGCGGGCGACCGCGTACGTCTGCGAGAGCTACACGTGCCTCCAACCCGTCAACACGCCGGAAGAACTTGCCGCGCAACTTGACGGCGCGGTTAACAGGTCAGCCCCCCCGCGCTAGCGAATGTGCCTGCGTGAGACGGCAGTGCCGCATGACAACGACCCACCCGCTACCGCGGGTAGTACTGACCCGATTGTCATCAGCCGCACGACTCGCGCAGGGCGCGGAGCAGTTCTTCGCCGAACTTCTTTATCTTCGACTCGCCAAGGCCGTAGATTGACGCGAGGGCTGCGAGCGTCTCCGGGCGTGCGCGCGCGAGGTGTTCGAGCGTGCGGTCGGGGCAGATCATGTAGGCCGGCACGCGCTGCGTGTTCGCGAGTTCCAGCCTCCAACTCTTCAGAGCCCTGACCACGCGCTTCTCCTCCGGCGTCAGGATGAGTTCGGGCACGGCCGGCTTCCGCTTCTTCCGCGGCTCCGCGCCCGGCTCCTTCGGCTCCGACGGCGCGATTGCCGACGCGCGCAGCGCCAACTCAAGCCGCCCCTCCTCCGCCAGCATCCGGCTCAACTCGCCGTAGAGGAGCAGCGCCATCCGCGCGTCGAGCGCTGCGTATTCAATCTGCGCGCGCGTGAGCGGCCGGCGGCGCCAGTTCGACTTCTGCAAAGTCTTGTCGATGGGGAGCCCGAACAGGTGCTCGGTCAACGAGGCGAGGCTGTGCGAGCCGAGCGTCAGCGCCATGCGCGACATGCGCAACGTGTCTATGAGCCCTTCGGCGCGGACGCCCGCGCCGCGCAACACTCCTTCGTCGAAGCGCGCGTTGTGCGCGATCATCTTCGTCGCCGGCGATTCCAAAAGCGGCCTCAGCGGCTCGACGCCCGCGGCCAAAACGTCCGCCACTATCACGTCGCCCTCGGGCGGCGCCAACTGCACGAGCGCCAACTTCTGGCCGTTCGTCTTCACGTCCCAGAACGTCTCCGTGTCCAACCCCAGCAGCCCCTCGCCGCTCAACGCCTCGGCCGCCTCAAGGAGTTGGGCCGGGTCGTCCACGTAGCGCCACGTAAACCGGCTCGACTGCTCAATCCAGCTCAAAACCTCTCCCCTCCGACCCGCCCGCACAGGCTGACATTCCATCCAAACGTCGCCCCGGAAGTTACTCCCATGCAACAAGATAAGCGCCGACGGCCGATCAAGTTTTAGCTTGACTAAAGCCTCCCTAAAGAGATACTTTAGTTGCGGCCAACATTGTTGGCCGTCATGCCGGGGCAGTTCTCGCCGAACCTCCTAAACTCCCGCATTCATCGCCTGAAAATGCCGCTGACAAAAAAGTTCTCTGCCGCCCCGTTCCTCTGCCTCGTCGCCGCGGCCGGCCTGCTCGCGTCTCTGCTCGGCCTGCTTCTGACCGCCCCGCACGACCTCGCCGCGCGGGATTTGTCCGTACTCGCCGCGGGCTCGCTCGCGCTAATACTCTTACTTTATCTCTCCTTCCGCCACAAGGGGGTCGGCGTCGAAGTCGGCCGCGAGGCCGAAGAGAGTCTGCGGCTCGCGCAGTCGGCGGCCGAGCTGAATTTGCGCGCCGTCGAGTCGCTGGCCATCGCCATAGACGCCAAGGCGCAGACGACGCACGGGCACGTGCGGCGCACTCAAGTTTACGCGCTCGGGCTGGGGCGACTCCTCAACGTGAGCGCGGCAGAGTTGGAAGCGCTGAAGGCCGGCGCGCTGCTCCACGACATCGGGAACCTCGCCGTGCCCGAGTACATTCTGAACAAGCCCGGGCGGCTGTCGCCGGCCGAGTTCGAGAAGATGAAGGTGCACGCGACGGTCGGCGGCGACATCGTGAGCCGCGTCGGCTTCCCCTACCCCGTCGAGGACGTGGTCAGGTTTCACCACGAGCGCTGGGACGGCACGGGCTACCCGCGCGGCCTGAAGGCCGAAAACATCCCGCTCGTCGCGCGCATCGTCGCGGCCGTTGACTTCTACGACTCGACGCGCTGCGAACGCCCCTACCGCGCCGGGATGACGCGCGAGCAATCGCTCGCCCTCTTGAGGAGCAAGGCCGGCAAGTCCTTCGACCCCGTCGTCGTCGAGATGTTCGTCAAACACGTTGACGAGTTCGACGCCCTCCTCTCGCCGACCGACTTGGGCGAGCAGGTGTGCGCGGAAAAATCACAGACCGACACTGTGCCCGCGTCCGCGCAGGATGGTCGAGTGTCGGGCGAGTGGTCGGAGGGCTTCCGCTCGATTGCGCGGGCGCAGCGCGAGGTCGCCGCGCTGCACGAACTGACGCAGGTCATCGGCGCTTCGCTCAACCTGCAAGACACCGTGGCGCTCGTCGCCGCGCGAATGCGCGAGATAGTCCCGTTCGACGCCTGCGTCATCTACGCACTGGACGACAAGATCGGGCGGGCTGAGCCCGTCTTCGCCGCGGGCGAGTGGTCGGAGTTCTTCTCCGCGCGCTCCGTCGCGGCCGGCGAAGGCATCACGGGCTGGGTCGTCGCCAACGCGCGCGGGATGTGCAACACGCCGCCCGAGCTTGAGTTGGCCGGCGCGCCCGCGAACGTCGCCGCGCAGGTGCGCGACTGCATCTCCTCGCCGCTCGTGCGCGAGGACGGGGCCTTCGGCGCGGTCACGCTCTTCTCGAAAACGTCGGGCGCGTACACAGCCGAGCACCTGCGCCTGCTGGACTCGGTCTGCCTGCACACGTCGGGCGCGCTCAACAACGCGCTGGCGCACGAGCGCACGCGCGAGAGCGCTTTGACCGACCAATTGACGGGGCTGCCGAACGCGCGCGCGCTCCACCTCATGCTCGAACACCGCCTGGCCGAGTGCAGGCGCTACGAGGGCGAGGTCGTCTCCGTCCTCAGCATTGACGTGGACGACTTCAAGGAGATCAACGAGCAGTTCGGCCACGGCGTCGGCGACCGGCTGCTGGCTTCGGTCTCGGCGGTCGTCAAGGGGCAGTTGCGCCAGATGGACATGCTCGCGCGCTTCGCGGGCGATGAGTTTCTGGCCGTCATGCCGGGCGCCTCGGGGCAGGTGTCTGCGATGGTCGCCGAGCGCGTCCGCAACGCCGTCGAGTCGCAGGTCTTCAACGTCAAGACGGGGCGCAACGTCCAGTTGCGCGTCAGCGCGGGCGTCGGCTCCTACCCCGCTGACGGCGAGACGGCCGACGAACTCCTCCAGTCGGCCACGCGCGACATGCGCCGCGACAAGCACCTCCGCAAGCGGCCCGCCACCTCCTCCGCCACCGTCGTCCCCATCGACGCATATCGTTAATTCAGTAGTCAGTAGTCAGTAGTCAGTAGTCAGTAGAAAGAACAGGCGGCGCGTCTCAGCCTTCAGGCCGGGCGCGCCGTTTTGTCTTCCTACTGACTTCTGTCTACTGTCTACTGCTTTTCCCCCTTTTTGCCGCGGGCGTCAAAGTCGCGTATAATCCGTTCCCGTCACAACTGAACACCGACAGTCGCGGAAGTAGTGCGGCGCAGAGGCACCCGGTCGGGCGCGTCTGTGTC
>JBEVJD010000096.1:0-17807 GCA_040510435.1 Pyrinomonadaceae bacterium
GGCCGATACCCTCTACGAGTGAACGCCGCCCGCACCGTACCGTCCTGCACATTCCGAATGAAAGTATGATTAAGTTATCAGCATCCGGTTGCAATAAGGTTACGAGAATGATTCACGTTAATCTCAGAAGCAGCAGGCGGAAAGCAGGAGGCAGATAGCAGGAGGCAGTAGTCAGATAGCAATAGGCAGTTAAGAGCCCCGGAGGGGCGGGATGTTTATAGACACGCGGGTTAGTTGAACCCGAGCCCCGTCAGGGGCGACATGTACATGCCGCTCCTCCGGAGCTTTGAAGCTTAATGCTCAGCATCGAGCTATAAACATCCCGCCCCTCCGGGGCTTCAAACATCCCGCCCCTCCGGGCTTCTCAACCGGCCTTCATCTGCCTCCTGCCATCTGCCATCTGTCATCTGCCTCCTGCCTACTGTTTCCCCCCTACTGCCTACTGGCCCAGAGCACGGCCCAGAGGAGGACGGTGAGGAGGCCGTGTGTGAAGAGGTTGAGGGCGAGGGCCGCGCGGCCGCGCTCGTGGAGGGCGAGGCGGAGGAGTCCGCCGGAGGCGCGCGCGGCCGCCTCGCGCAGTCCCGCCAGCGGCGCGTGCGCGTGGTGCGCGGCGTAGGTCGAGGTCGGCGCGTAGACCGCGCGCGGCGCGGGCGGGCGCCTGAGGTGGCGCACGAGCCGGCGGTAGAGGAAGCGGCGCGCCCGCCGCGTGCGCCGGAAGACGCCGAGCACGAAGAGCGCGACGAGCCCGACCACAGACCACCTGAACGCCGCGACCGTCCAGCGCCGCACGCGCCCGCCGTAGACCTCGCCGAACAGCCCCCACGCCTGCTCGACGCGCAGCTCGGCGCGTCGAAGCTTCACGCGCGCGCGCTCCACCCCCGTCAAACGCGGCGGCTTCGGCGGCGCGGGCCACGCCTCTCGGCCGTCAACGGTGCGCGTCGAGGGCTTCCAGTCGCCCACGACGGGCATCCGGTACTGCGGGTACTCGCGGCGCAGGTCGGCGAGCGTGACGAGCCTAAGCCCCGCGTGCTGGCCGCGCGCGTACACGTCGCGCCAGTAGCCGTTGAAGTCCGACAGCCGCTGGTGGCAGAGGATGGCCGTGTAGAGCGAGTCGCGCGCGGCTCGCGTGCGCGGGTAGAGGCGCACCACTTCGAGGTAGAGCGCGACGGCGCGCGCGGCGCCCTCGTGCTCCTGCACGTAGGCCCAGATCGTCTGCGCCTCGGCCGGCGCGCGGTAGTTCGACTCGCCGAGCGAGCCGATCATCGTGGCGCGCATGCCGCGCCACGCCGCCGGGTTGTAGAAGAGCAGCTCGCCCTCGTAGAAGTAGCTCGCCAACTGGTAGAGCGCTTCCGCCTTCTCCTCGTCGCCGCGCGCGCGCTCCACGTCGGCCTGTAGGCGTTCGAGCGTCGAGAGCGTCTGCATGTCGCGCAGAAGCCAGTCGGCGTAGACGCGCGTGTCGCGCGGGGCCGAGGGCGCGGCCTCTTCGCCCGCGGCGGGCGGGGCGTCGAACTCGCCGTCTTCGTACCAGTAGGTGTGGCGTAAGTGCAGCTTCGGGTGGCCGGGGCCTTTGTCGGAATAAGTGTCGTAGTAGTTGTAGTCCTGGCTCGAAAGGCTGTAGTCGTCGGCGGAGGTGCGTATGCGCGAGAGCGCGGCGCGCGCCTCCGTATAGCGGCCGGCGCGCATGAAGCGCAGACCCAGCGCGTAGAACAGCTCGTCGCGCCGCGGCGAGGCGTCTTGCCGCGCGACGAAGGAGGCGAGCTGGTCGGGCGTCATCAGTACGTCCACGAAGTAGGCCACGTCCGGGTCGTAGCCGAGCGCGAGGTACTGTTCGAGCGCGCCCGCGAGGTCGCCCATCTCCTCGGCCGCCGACGCCGCCAGCTCGCCTGCGCGCCGCGCCATCTCCGACCGCGGCGACCCGGCAACCACGAGCCCGAGCGACTTGCGCGCGCCGGCATAGTCCCTCAGGCGATACGAGGCCACGCCCTCGGCCCAGAGAGCGCGCGCACGCTCCTCGCCGCTCAAGCCCGAGACGAGCGCGCGCCGCGCCGCTTCGAGCGCGGGCTTCGGCCGGCCGAGTTCGAGCTGCGCGCCCGCGAGCCTGACGAGGAACGCGCCGCCCGCACGCGCGCCGGGGTGGCGCGCGACCATGCGCGAGGCGAAGTCGGCCGCGCGGCGCAGCTCCGCGAGCTCGATGCGGCCGCGCAGTTGCGCGTGCGTCTGTTCCTCCCAGCGCTGGCTATCGTGCGATGAGTCCTCCGACTTGTAAGGGTTCTTGTCTGAGAAGTCGGGGATGGGCAGGTCGTTGCCGGCGGCGTAGTTGTAGACGCTGTGGTAAGCGTACGTGAGGGCGGCCTCGGGCTCGTCCTCAAGGTCGCGCTCAAGTGCGTCGAGGTCTGCTTCGCCGGCGCGGCGACGCACGAGCCTGAGCGAGATCGCAGCGAGGTCGCGCCCACCCGCGTCGCCCTCGTCGGCGAGCATGCGGTAGTACCACGCGAGCGCGCCGGCCGTGTCGCCCACGCGATAGTCGAGGTACGCGAGCCACCCGCGCGCGTCCGAGGCGTAGCGACCACGCGGGTAGTCCGCGAGCAGTTGCGTGAAGTTCTTTCGCGCGCGCGCCCACGCCTCGTCACGGCATTCGGGCTCGCGACAGGGGTCTGCGGTGGTGGCCGACTCGCCTTCGAGGTAGACGGCGCTCGCCCCCAGAGCGACGCGGCCCGCCATGAAGAGCGCGACCTCGCGCTTCTCGCCGCGCGGGTGGCGCCGCGCGACCGACTCGAACGCCTCGCAGGCGTCGCCCTCCACCCCCGCGAGGTAGACGCCGACGGCGCGCAGGTACGCGGCGTTGTCGGCGAGGTTCGGGTCGCGCGCGGGCGCCGCGAGCCGGGCCTCTACTTCAACCGGCCAGTTCTCCATCGCCGCGGCGCGGCGCGTGTTGTCTTCGTCGGCGACCGACTGTGACTGACTGAGCTTGCGGCTGTCGTGCTCCCACTTGTCGTAGGCGGCGCGCGCTTCGATGTACGAGCGCACGTCCGCAGGCCGGGAGCCGCGGCCGGTGGCGGCGAGCGCGTCGAGGTAGTCGAGCGCGGAGTTGCGCCAGTCCCCGCCGTGGTGGCCCGTGCGCTCGACGTAACGGTTGAGCAGCAGCCGCGCCTTCTCAAGCTCGCCCGCCGCGACCGCCCGGCCCGCGTCGTCCCACAGCTCGTTGACCTCGGCCTCTCGCTCCTCGTAAGACAGACCGTCGTCAACAATCGGGACGGAGCCCTCCGAGCTCGACGGCAGCGGCGGCAGTCGCGTGCGCCACCCTTCGGAGTTGAAGCCGAAGCGCACGGAGTTCTCGAACCCGTTCCAACCGCAGCCCCACGCCGCGCCCGCGCACGCCGCGAGCGCGAACAGGAACAGGCAGAACGCGGACGCGCGCGGGGCGGTTCGTTTGACGCCTGCCGTGTCGCGCGCACACGGCGCGGGCGCGTGACCCGCGGGCGCGTGAGCCGCGCGCCGCAGCTTTCGGCGCAGCCGTATCGAGCGGCGCAGCCGCAGTATTCGCAGGCGCGCCGGGCTGAGCCCGCCGCGACGCGCAAGCTCGCGTCTCATCTCCGAGTCAAGACTCATCGCCCCTCCGCCCCCCTCATGCTCACGCCCAACACACGCTCCCACGCGCGGCCGTCGTCGCGGCGCGCGGCGACCGAAGCCTCAAGCGCCGAGGGCAGCCCGCCCTCGAAGCTCAGCCCCGCGCGCGCACGTGCCCCCGGGGCCCAGGCGCGCGCCCCGAGCCGCACCAACGTCGCGCGCGCCGCGCTGCAAGGCCGCAGCGCACCGTCGAACTCGCACAGCGTCTCGAACGTGTCGAAGCCTTCGAGCCGCGTCACGCCGCGCACGCCCCCGCGCGGCACGCGCAGGCTGACGGTGAGCGCGCCTTCGCCGTAGACCGCGCCGCCCGCGCCGTCGTTCTCCGCCGTCAAGACCAGCAGATTCTCCGCCGCCCCTTCAACGTCCACGCGCCCCGCGCTCAGGCGCGTCGAGAACTCGGGCTCGCGATCCATGAGCGCGGCGGCCAACTCCTTCAGCCCGAGCGTGGTCGCGTCGCCGCGCGTGGGCAGGCGGAAGAGACAAATGCCGAGCAGCTTGTCGCCCGCGCCTTCGCGTACCCCCCGGACGCCCGCGCGCAGCGACTCGCTGCCCGGCACTTCAAGGACGATCCGTTCGCCCGCGCGCAGCGTCAGCCCGTCGAGGACGGTCTCCGCGCGCGCGCGGAAAACGTATCGCCACTCGCCCGCGGGCGGCACCGCACCAGTGCGTGCGCCGTCTCCCTCGACGCCCGCGCCAAACGCTCGCCGCCCGACGAGTTCAAGGTTTGAGTCGGAGGCCACGCGCGCCGGGTCGAGGTCGCCGCGCAGCTCGACGAGACGGCCGCGCGTGTCGTAGACGAGCGCGTGGCCGTACGCGGCGAGCCCCGCGTAGAAGGGCTCGCCCAGTTCGCGCGCGCGGGCCACGCCGCGCGCGACATCAAGCGGCGAACTGATGGGAATGCTTCGGTCTGCCGTCGCGGGAATCTCCGCGCCGTAGAACTGCGGCGCCCAGAAGTCCACCTCCCCGAGCACGGCCGACAACTCCTTCGACTCCATCCACGTCGGCAGACCCGTGACCGACAACTTCACGCCCGCGGGCAGCGCGAAGCGCGTCTCGCGCAGCACACGCCCGTAGCGCGCAAGCAGGCGCGTCGGAACGTCGAGGTCGATTTGCAGACCCGCGACCCGCGCGCCGTCGCGCTCGACGCGCGCCGTATCCGCGCGCAGCGTCTCGACGAAGGCCGCGCTCAACTCCTTCTCATCGACCCGCCCGAACTCTGACAGGAGCCGCGGCGTCGCGTTGTAGACGAGGTGCAGCTCGACGCCGCGCGGCATCACTCCCTCGACCACGCGCACGCGCTCGACGCGCCACGCCTTCAAGTCGAACTGTCCCGCGCGGAGGAAGAGCGTGCGCGCGCCGGTCTCCGCGGCCGCGCGCTCGACCTCTTCCTGCGTCGGTGCCTCCGTGCGCCACGACCAGAACGCGACGGCCGGCTCGCCCGGGCTCCACACGCGCGGCGCGCGCGCGCGGCGCCAGCCGGCGGTCAGCAGCATCAACGCGAGCACCGTCCCGGCCGCCGCCAGCAGCCTCAGAGCGTCGCGCCTGCGCGTGTGTCTTCCGAACATCGTCTTGAGGTTGAGTGCGGGGCGCGCCCTCCCCAGTGCACGCCCCGCGTCCGTGGACGACGGCCGGCCCCGGCCGAACTGCGAAAACATCCGGGGCCGCCGTGCCGTGTGTGATTATCCGCGGACTCGGAATTAGCGCGACGCGGGCACCAACAGCGGGCGCGCGTGTCGCGTGCCCCGCCCGCCTGTGTCTCTCCCAACCCGCGCGTGTGTGGTTAACCACATTGACCCGCGGGCGGCCTCGGGCGATTGTTAGCCGCGAGGTCGTTTGAGAAGGAGTGGAGGGCGCGTGATGAAAGCTCTGGAGGTTTTGACGAAGCTCGTCGTCGGGACGAGCAGGTTCGGCGACCACCTGCTGAAGAAGAAGACCAGCGGCATCCTCGTCGCGGCGCTCGCCTTCCTCTGCGGCGCCGCCCTGGTCTACGCGCTGAGGCGCGAGCCGACGGCGACGCCTGCCACTTCGACCGACGCCGCCGACGCCGCGCCGCACGCCCGCACGACCTTCGAGCCGGCGTGCTACGACGAAGAGGGGCGCGACACCGCGGGGCTCGAAGAGTGGAAGAACCAGCACAACGGCACGACGCTGCGTCTGGACTACGACCTCGTGTCGTGCCGGGCGGAGTTGTCGGGCGCCGGGGTCGTCATGCTGCCTTCGGGCGGCTCCCTCACCGGCGCGGGCGACATCCTCTACATGCTCGACGCGGGCGGGCGCGTCGTCTGGAAGCACACGGCGTCTGAGGTAATCGAAGACTTCGTCCACGTCGCGGCCACCGGCACGGTCTACGCGACGACCGGCGCCAACAGCATGATCATCCTCGACGCCTCGACGGGCGGGCGGCTGCTCCTCGCGTCGGGCGGCGACCGCGGCGGCTACAGGCAGGTGTTGCCCTACGGCGAGGACGCGTGCCTCGTCGTCGAAGACCGCGGCGACAACCGCACGGACTGCCACGGCGGGCACAGACCGACGCAGGATGGCGTCTCGGCGTGGCGAGGGACTAGAATACTGTGGTACGCGGCCGTCCCGGCCGACGCGGAGCTACAGGTCGTCGGCTCGAAGATTTACGCCGTCACACGGACGAAGAGCAGAATACTCGTCAGGGAGATAAAGGTGCCGCGGGGTCAGCCCTGACCCACGCGCCCCCGCCCATGCCCGTCCCCTTAGCCGAAGATGTGCCACACGCCCGCACGCCGCGCGACGCACGCGCGGGTCGCGCCGCGCGCCTCGGCCTCCTGCTGCTGCTGGCCGCCCTCTGTCATCCCGCCTGCGCCTCGCGCGTGACCTCGTCGCAACCCGTCTACCGCTTCATGTACAGGCAGGCCGCCGGAAGGTGAACGAAAGAAGATGTCCATCCTGATCGCCGAAGACAACGTCGCGCAGCGGCGCTACCTGAGAGAGCTGTTGGAGCGCGAGTTCGCCGCGCACGCCCCCGTCATCGAGGCCGCCGACGGCGAGGAGGCCGTCCGCGCCGCCCTCAAAGACCGCCCCGAGTTGTGCGTCTTCGACATCCAGATGCCGCGCCTCTCCGGCGTCAAGGCGGCGCGCGCCGTCTGGCGCGACTTCCCCTCGGCGCGCATCATCTTCTGGACGCAGTTCGCGCACGAGGTCTACATCAACGAGCTGCGCAAGATCGTGCGCTCCGTCGAGCCGCAGCCCGCCTACGGCTTCATCCACAAGAACAACCCCGAGAGTCGCTTCCTGCGCTTCGTCGCCGCCGTGCTCGAAGACGGCGCGGACATGATCGACCCGGCCTTCAAGGACTCGTTCAAGCGACCGCTCCTCACCGAGTTCGAGGCCGAGGCGCTCTACTACCTCGCGCTCGGGCTCTCGAACTGGGCTATCGCGCGCAAGTGCGCCCTCTCCCTGCGCGGCGTCGAGAGCCGTCTGGCGACGCTCTACGAAAAACTCTTCGTCTCCATCCCCGAGGGCACGCCGCACGAGGCTTACGACAAGCTCGCCTACAACATGCGCACGCGCGCCTTCTTCGAGGCGCTGCGCCGCGGCCTCATCAACTCCGACGAACTCGAGAAGGCCGCCGCCGACCTCGACCACTGGATCGAGCGCGACTGCAAACGCTTCCTCGACGAACACAAGTGAAATCAGTAGTCAGTAGTCAGTAGTTAAGATGGGAGCGCGTAGAAAGCGAAAAGTGTTAGTCAGCAGACAGGGGGCCGCGCGGCTCGGTCTCCTGTCTGCTTTTTGTCTACTGTCTACTGCCTACTGCCTACTGTCTACTGCTTTACTCCCCCCCGCCCACTCCCGACAGCAGAACGAGCTGGCCCCGACGCTCCACCGCTGGGGCGCGGTGACGCTCTTCCACGGGCTGCCCTCGGATCAGGTGCGCGCCGTGGCGCAGGACGCCGAGGGCGTGATGTGGTTCGGCACCGACGCGGGGCTGGCGCGCTACGACGGCCGCCGCGTGCAGTCGGTGACGACCGAAGGGCTGGCCGGGCCGCGCGTGCGCGCGCTCGCCGTGGGCCCGGACGGCGCACTGTGGGTCGGCGCCGACGGCGGCGCCTACGTGCGCCCGCCCGGCTCGCAGGAGTTCCGCCGCGTCGAGGAGACGCGCGGCAAGTCCGTGCTCGCGGTCGTCGCGCCCAGACCCGGCCGCGCGCTCTTCTCGACCGCCGACGGGCTCGTCTACGGCTGCGTGCTCGAACCGAACGGCCTGCTGTCTGCCAGTCCGGTCGCCATGCAACTGACCGCCGCGACGGGTAAGACGCAGCCGATTGAGGTGTCGAGCGTCTTGCTGCTGGACGAGGCCGTCGTCGTCGGCACGCGCGGCCGCGGCCTCATGACTATCGAGGGGGACATGAGCGGGCTGCGGGGCGAGGCGAAGGAGTCGGCGGCGAGGCCGCGCGCCTTCTACGTCGAAGCGCTGGCGCGCGACTCCGCGGGCGCGCTCTTCTTCGGAGCGAAGACCTCGGGCGCGGACAGCGGCATCTTCAAGGTCGAGGTCGGGAGTGAGAAGTCTGAGGTCTCTCTGCGGCCGTCGAAGGTCGCGGGCGTGGCGACGGGCAAGGTGACGGCGCTCGCGGCCGGGCCGGACGCCGAGATGTACGCGGGCACGGAGGCGCGCGGCGTCTTCCGTCTGAAGAACGGGCGCGTCGTCGAGCGCTTCACGTTCGCGGGGACGGCCGGCGGCCTGCGCTCCGACACGGTCAACGCCGTCTTCGTCGACCGCGAGGGCGTCGTGTGGTTCGGCACGCCGCGCGGCGTCTGCCGCTACGACCCGCGGGGCGTGCGCGTCGAACAGTTGTCGGAGGTGTCGGAGTCGAACTTCATCCGCACGCTCTACCGCACGGCGTCGGGGCGGCTGCTGGCGGGGACGAGCCGCGGGCTCTTCGCGCGCGACGACGGCGGGGGCGGCGCGTGGCGCGAGGTGGCGGAGGTCGCGGGCAAGACCGTCTACGCGGTCGCGGAGGACAGCCGCGGGCTCCTGCTCGTCGGCACGAACGCGGGCCTCTTCGTCGGCTTGCAGACCGACGGTCTCAAAGAGAAGGCGGCCGTGCGTCTCGCGCCGGAGGAGAAGGCGAAGGCCGAGGCGGACGTTGAGGGGGAGACGGGGCGCGGGGGAGACGGGGGGAAGAAGCCTCCGGGCGTCGATGAGAAGGCCGCTGTCGAGAACGAGAAGCCGGCCGGCGAGGCGGGTAATACCGAGACGGACGAGGGCGCGGCGAAGGGCGCAGAGGCGGCGGCCGCGGAGGAGAAGGGCGCGGACGCGGTGCAGGCGAAGAAGGCCGCGGAGCCCGCGCTGAGCGGCAGCGTGCGCGCCATCGCGCGCTTCGCGGGCGGCGTCTACGTCGCCTCGTACGGGCGCGGGCTCGAACGATTCCTGGGCCCCGGAAGGCGCGAGCTGGTCTGGCCGCGCGCGGGTCAGGACGAGCGCGGGCGCGAGGTCGTCAGCCTCTACGCCGAAGAGTCGAGCGGCCGCCTCTGGGTCGGGACGGCGAACGCGGGCGTCTTCTACTTCGACGGCTCGACCGTACGACCTGAGCCCGCGCTCGCGCCGATAGAGCGCACCACGGTCTGGGGCGTCTCGTCGGCGGAGGGCTGGCTCTGGCTCGCCACCTCGCGCGGCCTCTACGCGCTGGGGCCGGGCGGCAGATTCGTCGAGGTCGCGGGCGGCGTTGACGCGCGCGCCGTCGTCGCGACCGAAGGGGGCGGCGCGCCGCAGGCGTGGTGCGTGACGGCGGGCATCGGGCTGCTGCGCGTCGTGGTGGACGAGCAGTTCGGCGCCATCGCGTCGCGCCTCGGCACAGAGCAGGGACTGCCGACCGACAACGCCTTCGCGGTGCTGCGCGCGCGAAGCGAGGCCGACCCGACGCTCCTCGTCGGCACGACGCGCGGGCTCGCGCGCTACGAGCCGGGGACGCTCGCGCCTGTCTTAAGGCTCGTGCGCGTCACCTCGTCGCGCGCCATCCAGCCCGAAGAGTTGCAGGGCGGCGGGCTCAGACTTCAGTACCCGCAGAACGGGCTCGCGCTCGACGTGGCGGCCTCGGCCAGCCGCACCTTCCCCGAGCAGTTCTTCTACGCCTTCACGCTGCGCGACGCGAAGGGGCAGGTCGTCAAGCAGAAACTCTCGCGCGACTCGCAGTTCCAGGCCGAGTCGCTTGCGGCCGGCGCCTACACCGTCACGGCGCGCGCCTACACGCTCGACCTCATCCCTTCGGACACGCTGGTGCTCAACTTCGAGGTGGCGCGCGCGCCGTTCCCGCGCACCATCGTCGCGCTCTCGGTGCTGCTCGCCATCGCGCTCGTCGCGCTCGTCTGGGCCGTCCTGCAACACCGGAGCGTCGTGCGCAGCCGCGAGGAGCTGCGCGAGGCCAACCACCAGCTCGCCGCCGCGCGCCTGCAACTCGCCAGCGAGGCCGAGGCCGAGCGCCGCCGCATCGCGCGCGACCTGCACGACCAGACGCTCGCAGACCTGCGCCGGCTGCTCCTGCTCACCGACGAGATGCAGCAGACGGGGACGGCGGCGACCGCGGGCTCGCTCGTCGCTTCGACAACAGGAACGACGGGGACGACGGGGACGACGGTCGCGGACGCGCCGCGGCTGCGCGCCGAGATCGAATCCATCTCGCAGGAGGTGCGCCGCATCTGCGAAGACCTCTCGCCGTCGGTGCTTGAGAACGTCGGGTTCGCCGCCGCGCTCGAATGGGCCGTGACCTCGGCCTGCGCGCAGCAGCCCGCCGCGCACAGGTTCGCCTACGACTTCGTCTGCGACGAAGACCTCGAAGAGCGTTTGGCGCTCGCGGCCGGCGTGCAGATGCAGGTCTACCGCATCGTGCAGGAGGCCGTCAGCAACGTCTGCCGCCACGCGGGGGCCGGGCACGTCTCGCTGCGCGTGCACCTCGACGACGCGGGCGACTTCGTCCTCAAACTCTCCGACGACGGCCGCGGCTTCGACGCCGACAACAAGCGCGCGCTCAAAGGCCGGGGTCTCGCCGGCATCCGCGCGCGCGCCTCGCTCATCGAGGCCGAGGCCGGCTGGTCGCGGCGCGAGGGCGGCGGCACGGTCTTCACCCTGCGCAAGCACGCGGCCGCGCGCCGCGAAGACGCCTGAGCCCCGATGAAGACCAACCCCCTCCGCATCGCGTTTGCGACGTGCGAGTACGTCACGGAGAAGTACTTCTACGGCGGGCTCGCACACTACACGCACCGCGTCGCTAAGGCTTTGGCCGGACTGGGTCACGACGTGCACGTCGTGACGCTCTCCGAGATCGACGACGCGGAGTTCGAGCACGAAGGCGTCAAGATTCATCGCGTCAGGGGAGGCCGCCTCCTCGCGCGCTTCAACGGCCTGACGCGCCACCGGCTCGGCGTCACCGCGCGTTTCCTCGGCCTGAGTTTCAAAGTCCACCGCGAGCTACGCAGGCTCCACGCGCGGGAGCCGTTCCAACTGTTTCAGTTCCCCACCTACTCGCTCTGCGGCCTCGTCTCGATGCTGCGCCGCTTCGGCGTGCCGCACGTCCTGCGCGCCTCGTCCTACCAGCCCACCCTGAACGAAGTCGGGAGGATCAAGCCGTCGCTGGACTCGCGCGCGGTCGAGTTGCTTGAGGCGTTGCAGTTCCGCCTGAGCCCGCACGTCTACGCCCCGAGCCACACGCTGCAAAAGGTGCTGGCGGAGCGCGCAGGGCTGGACCGCGCGCGCGTCATTCGCTCGCCGTTCTACGTCGAGACCGGCGAACTGGACGACTCTGCCTACGAGCGCTTCCTGCGCGGCAAGAAGTACCTGCTCTTCTTCGGCCACTTCCAGTTGCACAAGGGCTTTCACACGCTGGCCGACGCGCTGCCGCGCTTCCTCGAACGCTTCCCCGACGCGCACGCGGCGCTCGTCGGGCGCGACACGCAGACCCCGCTCGCCCCCTCGATGGCCGACTACGCGCGCGCGCGCTGCGGCGCGACGGCCGACCGCCTCGTCTTCGTGGACAGCCTGCCGCACGCGCAACTCTACCCGGTCATCGCGGGCGCGCGCGTCGTCGTCATGCCGTCGCTCGTGGACAACTTCCCGAATGCCTGTCTTGAGGCGATGGGACTCGGCAGGCCCGTGGTCGGGACGGCAGGCACGAGCCTCGACGAGTTGCTTACGGAGGGCGAGACGGGCTTCCTCGTCCCGCCGGACGACGCGGGCGCGTTGGCCGAAGCCCTCGCGCGCGCGTGGTCGCACCCCGGCCTCGAACGGATGGGCGAGGCGGCGCGGCTCAAGGTGTCGGAGTTCGCGCCGGAGCGGACGATCCCCGCGCTGCTCGAATACTACGGCGAGGTTCTGCGCGGCGCGGCGCCCGCGCCCGCCCACGCGGCCTGACGAAAAAGCGCTGCGGCGCGCGCGCCTTTCGTGATAATCTCTGCGCCGTTTCCCTTGCGTCTTTGTCGCCCGACCTTACTGAAATGTATGCCACAGAAACTGAGACGTTTGTTCAAATCGCTGCTCCTCGCGTGCGCCCTCGCGGGCGGCCTTCTGCCCGCGCCCGCGGCGCTCGGCCGCCAGGAGCCGGCACGGCAGGACGCGGCGGCCGCGCAGGACGACGAGGACGAGACCATCCGCATCGAGACGGAGTTGATACAGACCGGCGTGATGGTCTTCGACAAGCAGGGGCGCTTCGTCGATGGACTCAAGCAGGACGATTTCGAGTTGACGGTCGAAGGCAGCGCGAGGCCGGTCTCCTTCTTCGAGCGCGTCGCCACCGTGCCGCAGCCGTCGTCGCCCGCGCCGACGGGCGGGCGCAGCGCGAAGGGCACGGCCCCGAGCGTCGAGCGGGCTCCGAGCGTCGAGCGGGCCGCGGGCGCGCCGCGCACGGTCATCTTCTTTGCCGACGACCGACACCTCAGTTTCGAGTCGCGCCACCGCGCGCGCGACCTCATCAAGCACTTGATTGAGGCGGAGATGACGGACGAGGACACGGCCGCCGTCGTGTCGAGCAGCGGCCGAATCGGCTTCCTGCAACAGTTCACGGACAACCCCGCCGTGCTGCGCGAGGCGGCGAACCGCCTCGGCGACGACAAGAGCCGGGAGGAGGGCGACCGCCTGCACCCGCCGATGTCCGAGACCGAGGCGCTGCTCATCGACCGCAGAGACCCGCAGGTGACGGAGCAGTTCGCCGCCGCCATCATCGCCGCGGGACTGGCATGGGACATGGAGGACGCCACCCTGCAAGCGCGCTCGCGCGCGCGCAACGTCCTCCAGTTGGCCGGCACCCTCGCGCGCAACACCTACTCGACGTTGGAGCAGACCCTGCGCCGCTCGGCGCAGATACCGGGGCGCAAGATCGTCATCCTCATCTCGGACGGCTTCCTCCTCGACCCCTCCAACACCGACTCGTCGCAGCGCCTGCGGCGCGTGACCGACGCGGCCGCGCGCGCCAACGCCGTCGTCTACACCTTCGACGCGAAGGGGCTGGACGCCACGTCGCCCAAGAGCTGGACGGCCGCCGGCTTCCGCGTGAAGTCGGACGAGCGCTTCTACATGCAGGAGCCGCTCGCCTCCATCGCCGAGCAGACGGGCGGGCGCCTCGTCAGGAACAAGAACGACATGCGCCCCGACATCGAGCGGGCGCTGGCCGAGGCTTCGCGCTACTACCTGCTCGCATGGCGCCCCGACCCCGAGGCGCGCGGCAAGGACAAGTTCCGCCGCATCGAAGTGAAGGTGAAGGGGCGGCCCGAGCTGTCCGTGCGCTTGCAGAACGGCTACCTGGAGGAGGTGCCGAAGCCCGAGAAGGAGCCGGCGAAGGCCGAGAAGGGCGGGGCGAAGAACCTGAAGGCGGGCGCGGCCACCGCCCCGCCGCCCGACCCCGTGCAGGAGCAGTTGCGCGCGGCCATCAACTCGCCCGTGCCGCAGACGGGGCTGCCGACCGCGCTGGCGCTCAACTACTTCGAGGGCGACGCCGGCCCCCTGCTCACGGCGTCGGTGCGCGTCGAGGGCTCGGCCGTCAACTTCACGCGCGAGGGCGACAAGGTGAAGGCCGAGGTGGACGTGGTCGGCGTCGTCTACGACTCGAAGGGCAAGGCGGAGGCGACCTTCAGCAGCCGTCTGTCGCTCAACGCCCCGGCGTCGCGCTTCGAGGGCCAAGGGACGCCGAACGTCTTCTACAACTACGAGACGAAGCTCGCGCCGGGGCTCCACCAGATGCGCGTGGCGACGCGCGACGTGAAGACGGGCCGGGTGGGCAGCGCCACGCAGTGGGTCGAGGTGCCCAACGTCTCGGCGCGCAAGCTCGCGCTGAGCAGCCTGATCGTGGCCGAGGCGCGCACGGACACCGCGGGCCGCCTGACCGACCCCGCCGCCGCGACGAAGGCCGCGGCGCTCCTTGAGCCGGTCGCCGCCGAGATCAGCGTCGACCGCCGCTTCGAACGCTCCTCGTCGCTGCGCTACCTCGTCTACATCTACAACGCTGCGCGCGGCGGCGCCGTGCCCGACGTGACCTTGCAGACGCAGGTCTTCCGCGGCAGGCAACCGGTCGTCAACGCGCCGCCCGCGCGCGTCAAGGCGGAGGGCCAAGACCCCGCGCGCCTCGCCTACGCGGCGGAAGTCCCGCTCGACGGTCTGCCGCCCGGCCGCTACTCGTTGCGCGTCACGGTCAGCGACCGCGCGTCGAAGGCCACGACCGCCGAGCGCCTGACCTTCATCGTTAAATGAAGTGTGTGAATAACTCGCCGCGCTGCGGCGGAGACATATAAGTAGGAGGAGAGAGAGTCAGTGCCCGAGTTCATCGAAGCCCCGTCGGTCGTCGAGGCCGTCGGTAACAAGCCGAAGATCATCGAGGAGTACGTCGGCCGCGTGAACACCGGCGGCGGCGACTTGAGCGTCGCGCGGATGCGCAGCCCTGGCGGCTGGGAGGAGCCGGGGCAGCGGCCCGAGTTCGACGAGTACACCGTCGTGCTGCGCGGCATGCTGCGCGTGAAGACGGAGGGCGAGACGTTCGACGTGCGCGCCGGGCAGGCCGTCATCACGCGGCGCGGCGAGTGGGTGCAGTACAGCACCCCCGAGGAGGAGGGCGCCGAGTACGTCGCCGTCTGCCTGCCCGCCTTCTCGCCCGACACCGTCCACCGCGACGCCTGAAGGCGCGCGCGCGCTGACGACGAGAGCCTTCATCAAACGCCGCCCCAAAACCCCCGGCGGTTAATTAAAGAGAGGCAAACGACGACGATGAGACCGAGTGTAAAACTATTGGCCTGCGTCTGCGCCGCGGCGGCACTGGCGCTCGCGGGCTGCGGCGGCGGAACGGGCGGGAACGCGCCCGCGTCGAACGCCGCGGCCGGCAACGCTTCGCGCGCGAGCGCCACGCCCGCCGCCAACTCTGCGGGGACGGCCGCGCCCGAGACCGGCGTCGAGAAGGTCAAGCCCGCGCCCGGCACCGGCAACGTGCAGGGCAAGGTCATGTATAACGGCAAGCCCGTCGAGGGCATCGAGGCCACGCTGTGCGAGAAGTTCAACCGGTTCGGCGGCGGCTGCTCGGGCCAGACCTACACGGCGAAGAGTGACGCCGCGGGCGAGTACGTCATCGCGAACGTCCCGCCGATGACCTACGAGGGGCTGACGGTGCGCGTCTTCGACACGGACAGCTACGTCTTCGCCACCACCGGGCTCGCCGGACTCAGCTCGGCCAAGTACGAGGTCGCGCCCGACAAGACGCTCTTCGTGCGGCCGTCGCACCTCTTCAGGTCAGACCTGAAGCTGCTCAACCCGAAGGCGGGCTCGAAGGTGAGCGCGCAGGGGCTGGAGCTGAAGTGGCAGGAGTACCCCGACGCGGCCTACTACAAGCTCAGCCTCTACCCGTCGGACTCTTCCGTCACGTCGCCCTACATCGGCCACCGCGTCGAGGCGACGACCTTCCCCGCCGACAAGCCGCTCCCGAAGGGCGAGTACCGCATCCAGCTCGAAGCCTACAACGGCTCCGACCAGAAGCTGGCCGAGAGCGCCCGCGACATCAAGTTCACCGTGACCGACGGCTCTTGAAGTCGCGGGACTACGGCCCGCACGCCGAAAGCTCAACATGACGGTGAAGGCTTTCAAGGACGGTTGGATGGCGGTGGATCGCGACGCCGACCCGCGGCACTACATCCGTCTGGCGGACATCGCGCGCGGCGGGCGCGAGGACGACCACGCCCAGTACCGCAACCTCTTTGAAGCGCTCGGCTCGGTCGAGGGCGAGCACGTCCTCGACGTGGGTTGCGGGACGGGCGGCGCCGTGCGCGCGCTGGCTACGAGCTTCCCCGGCGTCGCGCGCGTCGTCGGCGTTGACTTGAGCGAGACGATGCTCGCGGAGGCGCGCGCGCGCACCGGCGCGGGGGCGGCGGCGGCGGTCGAGTTCGTCCTCGGCGACGCGCACGCGCTGCCCTTCCCCGACGACTCGTTCGACGCGGCCTTCTCGCTGCGCGTCTTCGAGATCATCGGCGAGCCGCGCCGGGCGCTCGCCGAGATGGCGCGCGTGCTGCGGCCGGGCGGGCGCCTCGTCATCAACGGCCCCGACATGGACGCCTGGGCCATCGACTCTTCAGACCGCGAGGTGACGCGCAAGGTTCTGCACCACGCCTCCGACGTAGAGACGAACGGCTGGGTCGGGCGCCAGCTCCCGGCGTGGTGTAAGGAGTTGGGGCTGACGGACGTGAGCGTCGCGCCCGTCGGCGTGCCCGTCACGCAGTTCGGCGCCCTCTACGAAGTCTGCCTGCGCTCCTTCGTCGAGAACGCCGTGGCGGCCGGCACGCTGACCGCCGAAGAGGCCGCGCGCTGGGTCGAAGACCTCCGCGAGCGCGACCGCCGCGGCCACTTCTTCTGTAGCCAGACCTTCTTCCGCATCACAGCACGCAAAGGCAAGTAGTCAGTAGAAAACCATTCGGCGCCCGAACCCTACGATTGTCATCCTCAACGTCCGCAACGCGGAGCGCTACTGACTACTGACTACTGACTACTGCTTCACCTCACATCCCCCGCGGCTTCGCCTCGACGGGGCCGCGCGCGTCGAGCCAGGCGCGCCAGCCGCCCTTTAAGACCCGGACGCGTTTGAAGCCCGCAGATGTGAGCGTCTGCGCGGCGCGGACGGCGGCCTCGTCGTCGGGGCAGGCGCAGTAGGTGACGACCTCCGCGTCGCGCGCGAGGTCGCGCAGCGGCGGCAGCGCCAGCCGCGCGCGGAGCCTTCGCTCCTTGATGTGGATCGCGCCCGAGACTTTGCCGTCGCTCGACGCGTAGGCGTCGGCCGAGCGCAGGTCAATCAACGTCACGGGCCGTCCCCCCGTCAGCTTCTCCTTCAACTCGGCGGCGGAGACAAACTCGGCGGCCTTGAGTTCCACCCCGCCCTGCGCGCCCGCGGGCGCGGCGCCGAGTCCGAAGGTCGCCGCCCACGCGGCGACGAGCGCGCACGCGAGCGCGCTTGAGTGTTTGAGTCTCATTCTCGTCATCTCCTTCAAAAGCCTCTTCACTGCTGCACGGCCCTGACCGCGCCGCCGTGCACGACGCGCGCGGGCGGCTGCGGCTCGTACCCGCGCGGGTCGTACCAGAGGTAGTGCGCGCCGTTGTAGTAGAGGAAGCCCGCGCGCCCCGCGACCGTCTCGTCTATCACGTCGCCGAGCAGACGCGGCAGCCTCCCGCCCTCGCCCGCGGCGAGCGCGGCGTTCCGCGCGCGCGCTCTTAGGCGCTCGCCCGCGGCGTCCTTCAGCACGTAGGTCTGCGTCGCGCGCGGGTCGCGCCACCCTTCGGACCCGTAACCGTGGATGACCGCGAGCAGCGCGTCCGACTCTTCGACGAGGACGCGCCGCTTCGCCTCGCCGTAAGAGGCGGCCGCGGTCGCAAACGGGTCTTTGACGATCCAGTTGGCCAGCTCGTCATTAATCTCTTCGAGCCTGCCGGGCGCGACCGCCACCGCGATGGCGAGGTCTTGCGAATCGTCGCCGTTGAAGTCGCCGACGGCGAAGGAGGGCGCGCGCGCGGGGCCGACGGTCAGCGAGCCCTTGAAGATGCGCTCGACGGCGCCGCCGACTTCCGCGGCGTCGGGCGGGGGCAGCTCGCGCGCGGGGGTGGCGGCCGACTCGGGCGTCACGGCCGACTCGGCCGACGGAGGCGCGGCGGCGGGCGGCGGCGCCTCGGCCGCCACGACCTGCCGGCGCGACGCGGAGCCGGCGCA
>JBEVJD010000097.1:0-12836 GCA_040510435.1 Pyrinomonadaceae bacterium
CGATGGCTTCGCTCGCCCTCGGCTGGATCGGCGAGCCCGTCGTCGCGCACATCCTCGAAGAGCCGCTCAAGCCCTACCTCTCCGAGACGGCGCTCCACACCGTCTCGTTCGCGGTCGCCTTCACCATCATCACTTTCCTGCACATCGTGCTCGGCGAGCTGGCGCCGAAGACGATGGCGCTGGAGATGGCCGAGCGCGTGGCGCTCGCCATCTCGTGGCCGCTGCTGGCCTTCTACAAAATCTTCAGTTGGCCCATCCGCGTCCTCGATTGGGCGGGCACGCGCACCGTGCGGCTCTTCGGCCTGCACCCGTCGAACGACCACGCCTCCGTCTACACGGAGGACGAGCTGCGCCACCTCATCGGCGTCTCGCAGAAGAGCGGCCACATCAAGGCCGCGGAGCAACAACTGCTCGACCGCGTCTTCGAGTTCGGCGACGCGGAAGTGCGCGAGGCGATGGTGCCGCGCACGCAGGTCGAGGCGCTGCACGTGACCGCCACGCTCGAAGAGGTGAGGGCCGCCTTCCTCTCGACCGGCTACTCGCGCCTGCCCGTCTACCGCGAACGGCTCGACGACATCGTCGGCATTCTGTTCAGGAAGGACTTGGACATGGGGCAGGCGCGCGCCGAAACATTCGACCTGGAGAGGATCGTGCGGCAACCGGTCTTCATCCCGGCCACGGCCTCGCTGGGCGACGCGCTCAAGCAGATGCAGGCCACGCGCGTGCACTTCATCTTCGTGCTCGACGAGCACGGCGGGCTCGAAGGGATTCTGACGATTGAAGACCTGCTCGAAGAGATAGTCGGCGAGATTAACGACGAGTACGACGAGGAGACGCGCTCGCAGTGCGTCGTGCAGCCGGACGGAACTTACCTGCTCGACGGCATGATGGCCGTGCGCGACGCCAGCCGGCAGTTCGAGCTCGACCTGCCCGAGGACGCCGGCTACACGACGCTGGCCGGGTTCCTGATGGCGCAGGCCGGGCGCGTGCTGGCGGCGGGCGACAGCGTCGAATACCGCGGCGCGCTCTTCCAGGTCGAGCGGGCGCAGGGCTTCCGCATCCGCTGGGTGAAGTTCACGCCGCCGCCGCGGGAGCAAGCCCTGACGGGAAGCGGCGCCGCGGTCGGGGCGCTCCTGCCTTTCGCGGGCGCGGCGGCGGCCGCGTCGGAGGCGGCACCGCTGCTGCTCCGAATCTGAGCCGCGACACGACGTTCAGCGCTTGCGCGTCTTCTTAACCGCCGGCTTCGGCTGCGGCTTCGCCTTCTTCTCCGCCGACTTCTTCTCCGCCGCCTTCGGCTTCTCGGGCTGGGCCGCCTGCGCCTGCTTCGTGCGCTTGCCCAGAACCTTATCCACCGACTCGGCCGAGGGCGCGCGGCCTTCGGCGAAGACGAAGACGTGGTAGTGGTCGCGCAGCTCGCGGAGCGCTTCGACGCGCCCCTCACGTTCGAGGCGGGCAATCTCACCCATGACGAACTCCTGCTCTTCGGCCGTCATGTAGCGGTAATAAACGTCGAAGGCGAAGCCGGTCGTGTGCGGCGGCGGCGCCACGTCGGCGGCGTTCGGGTTGCCGGACTCACGAAGGAGCCGCTGGTATTCGTCCGTCCTGACGAGCGAGGTGATGGGCAGACGCCGCCCGAACTTCGACTCGTAGATCGTGCCCAGCTCTTCGATGAGCGCGAGCGTCGAGGGCCGGACGTGGCTGAGCATGCGCGCCTGAAACTCCCTCGACGCGGCCGGGTCGCGCAGGTCGTACGGGCGCCCGCCGAAGTCGCGCGCGAGCCGTTCCATCGCGGCGTACTCCGCGAAGAGACGTTCGCCCGACTTCGCGCGCGTCTTCGCGCCGGGCTTGCCGTAGTAGGCTGCGAGCAGCTTCTCCTTGTCCGCGACGGCCGTCAGCTCTTTCCTGCGCGCGGCGGCGTCCGCCAGCAGGCGCGCGCGCGCCTCCCGCTCCTTGCGGCCGAGTTCCTTGAGCCGCACCTCTATCTCGTGCAGCCCGTTCGCGAGTCGCTCGCGCTCCTCGACGAGCCCGCGCTCCGCCGCCTCCAACTCCTCGACGTTCGCGTAGAGCGGGACGACCTTCCGCGCCTTCGTGTCGTAGTGCGTGAGCGCGCCCGTCGCCGTCAGCCCCACACCGTAGAGCACGAAGCCGCGGCCCAGTCGCGGCACCTCGACCAGTTCGCGCCCGCCCGCGATCATTTCGGCCAGCTCGGCGAAGTCGTGCGGCGGGCTGACTCCGGCCTCCGCGGCGGCCGCGCCCTGGATGGCGAGGAAGCGGCGCGCCTCGCTGTACTGCCTCAGCTCCTGCGGGATTTCGACATCGACGGCCTTGCGGCCGGTGGGCTCGCCGCGGTCTTCCTCCATCTTCAGAACGGCCTCGGCGTAGGGGTCGGGCGGGGGCGCGCCGGTCAGGATGTCCCTCACCTGCTCTGCGCCGGTCTTGAGGCCGCCGATGACGGCCTGCCTGTTCCTGTTGTAGACGAACGGGGCCGCGACCGCGCCGCACACGAGAATCGCGAGCGGGAGCCAGCGTATGAGCAGCGAGTGCTTCTGGGATGAAGAGGCGGCGGGAGGTTTGCCGCTTACGTTAGGGGATGTGTGGGGTGAGCCGACGCCCTGCGCGCGGGCGGAGTCGGGCGCGTGGGACTCTCTGCCCGCGGCCTCGCCCGACTTCCCCTGCCTGCCCGCTTGTTCTGATTCCACGCCCCTAAAATATCACGGGGGCGCGGGGCTTCGCATGGCGCTCGGCGGCGTCAGCGGATGGCGTTGGCGAGGCTCTCTCCGTTGAGGAAGACGCGGACGCTGCGGACGCCGCGGAACTGACGCGCCGTCGCCTTAATCTGCTCCTCGATGCGCGGCTGGTCGCAGACGCCCGCGACGGGAAGTGTGCCGCGTATGCGGATGGTCGCCACGCCGCGGCTGATGACCGCGCTCTGCACGCGCAGCCCCTCGCCCGCCCAGTAGTTGCCCAAGCCGCCCTCGAATTCGCGCGGGAGTGACAGAAGCTCTTCGACCGCGGCCTTCAACGGCGTGCCCGTCGCCGGCACCGTGCGCGTGACGGCGACGAGGCTGTCGTCGCAGCCGATGCGACGGCCGCGCCGCCCCTTGTCGTCGGGCGCGACGAGGAAGACCTTGACCTCGCGCGTCCTCCGTCTCGACTGCGCTGCCGGGACGGCCGCCGCGGCCGAGGCGACCATCGTCAACAGAAACACCGCCGCTAGAAATCGTCTCATTCATTCACTCCCTGTCAGGCAAGAGACGGCGGGCGAGCCCTCCGCCGTCAGGGGCTCGGCGAAAGACGCGCCCGCCGTCTGTGTTCGTGCGCCCGCGCGCCGCGGGGTTAGGGGGTGACGCCCGCGGGGTTGACGCCGTAGCTGTAGTTGAAGCCCCCGAACATCGCCGCGAGGATGATGTAGAGGACAAGCAGCAGCGTCCAGGCGATCATGATGTTTCGGAGGCCGAGCTTGCTTGAGTTCATCCAGCCCCAGATGAAGGCGTAGAGGCTGCACAGAATGCCGATGATGCCGTGCACCACGCCGGCATCCTTGAACATCCTGATCAGCACCATGATCCAGCACACGACCATTCCCAGCGTAAGTAACAGCAGTACAATACTCATCCCAACATCCTCCTTCGATTTTTTCAGAGCAGAAAAGACTTGACCGCGACGTTCACCGGTTGAACGCACCCGGCAGGAACAGCAGGCGAACCGACCAGTACAGGAGCAACGCCCCGAGCACGACGTAAGCGGCCCCCGTGCGGCGCTCGACGCGCCCGACGAGACCCACGAGCGCCTCGCGCCGCGCCGCGGGCAGCAGCCCCGCGACGGCGAAGGCCGCCAGCCCCAACAGCAGCAACGGCGCGAAGGCGTGCGCGCCGAAGGCGGCCGCGAAGTCGCCCCGCAGCAGGGCCACGGTCGCGCGCGTGAGCCCGCACCCCGGACACGGAATGCCCAGCCCCGACTTCAGAGGGCAGGGCCAGCCCCCGACCCCGGACGCCACGCCCACGACCTGTATGGCCGCCACCGCCGTCACGCCGAGCGCGACCCTCCGGTCGCGCAGCAGCGACGACAGCGTGGTGCCGTGCCATCCGTGGTTTGTCATAAGGTCTGACGTGTGTTGCGAGCCGCTTTGCTTCGGCGGCCTCGGGGCGGTCACTAGCGGGGCCGCCCTCACGGGCTGGAGAACGTACTGTAAGAGATCGGCTTAAAGCTTTAGAGCGCTTGGAAAGGACGCGCAATTATATGTAAAAAAAGTGAGAAGGCAAGATTAATTTGTGACGGGACGGCGGCCGTGTCGGAACCCGCCCGGTTTACGCTTTCGCGCCGAGCGTCGAGCGGTACCACTCGATGGTGCGGCGCAGTCCTTCGACGAAATCCACGCGGGCGCGGAACCCGAACAACTCCTCCGCGCGCGTCACGTCGAGCGCGCGGCGCGGCTGCCCGTCGGGCTTCGACGCGTCCCAGACGAGCCGGCCGCCGTAGCCGGTCTCTTTCGCTATCAGCTCGGCGAGGTCTCTGATGCTGATCTCCATCCCCGACCCGAGGTTGACCGGCTCGCTCCCGTTGTACTTCTCCGCGGCGCGCACGATCCCTTCGGCCGCGTCGTCCACGTAGAGGAATTCGCGCGTGGCCGCGCCCGTCCCCCACACCTCGACCGCGGGCTCGCCCCGCTCTGACGCGTCCACGAACTTCTTGATGAGCGCCGGGATGACGTGCGACGTGTTCGGGTTGAAGTTATCGTTCGGGCCGTAGAGGTTGACGGGCAGGAGGTAGATGCCGTTGAAGCCGTACTGGTCGCGGTACGCCTGACACTGCACGAGCAGCGCCTTCTTCGCCACCCCGTACGGCGCGTTCGTCTCCTCGGGGTAGCCGTCCCACAAGTTGTCTTCCTTAAACGGAACGGGCGTGAATTTCGGATAGGCGCAGATCGTCCCAACCTGGACGAACTTCTCGACGCCGCTCAGGCGCGCGCCCTCGATGAGCTGGACGCCCATCATGATGTTCTCGTAGAAGTAGAGGCCGGGGTTCTCGCGGTTGGCGCCGATGCCGCCGACGACGGCCGCGAGGTGGATGACGACTTCGGGGCGCGCTTCCGCGTAGAGCCGTGCGACATCTTCACTCTTGACCAGATCGTAATCGCGCTTGCGGACGACGAAGACATCAACGCACCCGCGCTCGCGGAGCTTGTCCACCACCACGCCGCCGAGGAAGCCGCCGCCCCCCGTGACCGCAATCCTCTTGCCCTGAAGGAAGTTCTCCATAACTCTCGTTCAAGCGGCGACGCGCGCCGCGGCGAGGTCTTCGAGCCACGCCGCGAGCAGCGGCAACTCCTCGCGCCCGACCAGGGACATCTCGACCAGACGCTCGTAGCACGCCATCAGATTCTCGCCGAGACGCTCGACGCCGGGCGCGAGCTTGAGCCCCGCGAGCGCCTCGCAGATCGAGGCGTTGTTGAGGTAGCCCGGTACCTCGTCGCGGAAGTCGCGCATCAGGTTGTGCTCGTTGCGCTCCTGCCAGACCGTGGGCTCGTGGAAGAGCACGCCCCAGCCCTGCTCCCACGCGAGGCGCTGCGCGACGAAGCTGCGCCAGATGTCGGTCATGCGGAACGAGCAGTAGGCCGGCAGATAAAGCAGCGGGAAGGCGTCCGACCACCACGTCGTGTTCTGGCTGTTGAAGGGGCACCACGAGCCGCCGCCTAACACGACGCGCCGGTCGCGGCGGAACGACTGCGGCAACTCCTCGACGAGGCGGTAGATGGCGTCCACGTCCGGGTTCTCGTCGGCGAGCCCCTGCTGGATGGGACAGTCGGCGTCTTTGACTTGTAAAGAATCGAAGTCGGGCACGCCCTCGCGCACGCGCTCCAAAGGGAGGCCGCGCGGCCAGATGTTTACATCCGAGAAGTAGCGGTAGACGTTGACCCAGCCCGCGCCCTCGACCGCGGGCGCCGAGACGTTGCGCCGCCTCTCGCCCCAGAACTCTTCGCGCGGGATGTTGTCGTCGTCGGTCTCGGCGAGGACTTGGGCGCCCCCGCGGATGGCGATGAGGTAACCGAGGTTCTTGCGCGCGTAGTGGCGCGTGGGGCAGAGGCGCGCGAAGCGGAAGCCCGACTCGTACTGCGCGTCGAGCCCGTAGAAGTCGCAGCCCTCAAGTTGAAAGTCGGCGGGGCTCGCCTCGTCGCCGATGACGACGAACTGTCGCCCCCGCTCGCGCGAGCCTTCGGCCAGGGCGCTCAGCACGTGGTTGGGGCCGGAGATCGAGGTGACGACGAGCGCGACCCTCTCCGTCATGCCGCTTCGTCCTGTTCGATGGCGACGGCGCGCCCGCCCGAGAAGCGCGCGCGGAAGAGCCGCCAGAGGTTGACGAAAGCGTCCTTGAGTACGTTGTTGTTAACGCTGTCGCTGGCCGCGCGGTAGTGGATGGGGACTTCCGTAAAGCGCAAGGATTGGCAGTGCGCCTTGATCTCGGTCTGGAAGAAGTGGCCGCGCGAGTTGACCCCGCGGCGCAAGACCTCCTGGAGCGCGGCGCGCGAGAACAGCTCGAAGCCGCTCGTCATGTCGGTCAGCCGGGTGCCGAGCAGCAGGTTCGTCAAGAACGTCCCGCCGCGGCTGATGACCTGGCGCTTGAGGGCGCTCTCCGTGATGCGCCCGCCGTGGCAGAAGCGGCTGCCGAAGACGCAGTCGTTGCCTTCGAGCATCTTCTCGAAGAAGGCGGGGATGTCTGACGGCTGGTGGCTGTAGCCGGCGTCGATCTCCAGCACCCAGTCGCAGCCCGCGTCGAGCGCCTCGCGGTAGCCGCGCAGGTAGGCGTCCACCACGCAGCGATTCTCGGGCGCCCAGACGACGCGCAGGTGCGGGACGGTCGCCTCCAACTCACGCAAAAGGTCGAGCGTCCCGTCGCGGCTGACGCGGTCGAGGACGGCGAAGAAGGTCAGTGACTTGAACCGGAAGGGCTCGCAGGCGGCCAGCACTTCGCGGACGAAGCGCTCGGCCGAGTCGCGCTCGTTCGCCATCGGGCAGACGACGCCGAGGTTGACGTGGGAAGTGGCTGGCTCGACTGTGACCGCCCGTGAGGCGACGACGACGCTCGTTAACAAATTCCGTTTCGACCTTCCGTTGGGGAGATAAAAAAACCGAAGCCACAGACTCTAACACGAGCCCCGAAGATGCGCGAAATGCCGAAAGGGCAGTAGACAGGAGCCAGTAGTCAGTAGCCAGTAGAAAAACCCTTTCGTCGCTCGAACCGTGCGGTTCTCATCTTCAACTACCTCGAAGCGGAGCCTACTGACTCCTGACTACTGTCTCCTGACTACTGCTTTCCTTCAACCCGTCCCACATCCTCTTCGCCACAAACACCCACAGGCCGAAGGCGGCGAAGAATTTGACGGCGTTGGAGACGGCCAGTACGCCCTTTATATGGAACATGTCGTCGCGCGGGAAGTCCCACGCGAGGACGAGAAGCGCCGCGAGCGCGCCGAGCGCCGCCGCCGGGCGCGCCGGCCCCTTCAGCAGAAAGTTGATGGCGAAGAGCGCCGCCGGCAGCGCGTAGACGAGGTGGTGCTCCCACGAGAGCGGCGCCACCAGATACATCATCAGAAGGAAGAGCGAAACGTCCGCGTCGAGCGTCCGCTCCCCCTGCCCCCTGCGCGCCGACAGCAGCGCGAGCCCCGCGGTCGCCGCCCCGACCGCGCCCGCGAGCAGGTACGTGAGCGGCCTCGTCACCAGGCGCACGGGGACGCCGAAGACTTCCTGCGTGCGATCCTGCACGAAGATCATGAAGCCGTTGATGCTGTGGTTCCAAGGCTCGGCCGGCAGGAACAAATTGAACGGCCGCAGACCGTAGCCGCCCGTCGGCGCCACGTTCGTCAGCCAGTCCTTCCAAAGCCCCGACGGCAGCACCCACCACGAGACCAGCCCGTAGACCAACAGCAGTCCCACCAACCAAGCCGCCGCCGCGTACCTCTTCCGCAGCACGAGGAGCGGCAGCAGCAGCACCGGGTACGTCTTCAACAGAATCGCGAGCGACAGCGGCACCGCGACGCCCAGGGCGTGCCAGTTCCGCTTGAGGGCGAGCCACGCCAGCAGGACGAGCGCCAGCACTATCAGGTTGATCTGCCCCCAGGCGAAGTTATCAACCACGGGGTAGTAGTTCAGCACGTAAACAATCATCAGCGCGAAGGCGAACGGCCGCCACGCGGGCGGCGGGTCGAACGGCGCGATACGCAGGAAGAGGAGATAGAGGATGAGGAGCAGGCAGAGATGACTCAAGACCAGCAGCCGCACCTTCGCCGCGTCGTAGGGGACGACGGCGAAGGGGTAGAAGGCGAGCAGCGAGGGCGGCGGGTAGAGGTACGGGAAGATGCGCCGCTGCTCGCGCTGTGCGATCTCGTCGAACGCGCCGTTGACGTAGGGCGAGCGCCCGTCCTCGAAGACCATCTTGGCGCCCCAGTAGAGCGTCGGGAAGTCGCCGGGCAACTGGCCGGCCCGCTGGTAGCCCTGCTGGTAGAGGTATGGGACGTAGAGGAGGACGAAGAGGCAGGCGAGCGCCCGCTTTAACGTTTTGTCACCCACGCTCGTGTTCTCAGGAGCCGCCCCGCGGCGCGTAAAGGTTAGATGGTGTCGAGGATTGACGCGAAGAACTCCCTGTCCTTCGCGTGGGTCAGCAGGCCGGCGACCCGTTCCGGCTCGACCCAACGCGCCTCGGGGTTGTCGGCGTCGAGCGGCGCCAGTTCCGTCGCGTCGGTTCGGAAGAGGAAGAGGTGAATCGTCTTCAGCTCCGAGTCGTCCACGCCGCCATCGGGGCCGAGGCGGTGCCTCGTGTAGCTGCCGAGCGGCCTGACCAACTCCAGGCGTGTGACGCCGGACTCCTCTCGAATCTCCCTCCGCGCGGCCTCAAGCGGCGTCTCGTCCCCTTCGATGTGCCCCTTCGGCAGAGACCAGCTCGTCCCGTGCTGACTGACCACCAGCACGCGCCCCTCCGGGTTGACGACCACGCCGCCCGCGCTCTCCGTATGAATCATTTCTGTAGTCGCCTTAACGCGGCCAGCTAAACATAACTCGGCGCGGATGACAAGAACGACGGCCGGGCTCAGAGGGAAGGCGTGCGCTCGATCTCCGCGACCTCGCCCCAGTAGCGCGGCTGCAACAGGAGGCGGCGCAGCAGCGGGCGCAGTCCCGGCAACGGCAGCGACGCGTACACGTCCACCGCCGCCGAGAAGAGCGCGCGCCGCCGGAGCCGCAGCAGACCGCGCACGCGCTCCGGCACGAGCAGCGCTTGAACCTCCAGCAGCAGACGGTAACGCCACTCGCCCAGGTGCCGGCGGTAGCTGCCATACAGGAGCGCCGTGTGCCGGCCGCGCGCCAGATCGCGCTCCATGTGTGCCCGGCGGTCTGCCTGCCAGCGCCCGAAATCTTCGGGCAGTTCTTTTACGTTAAGCCCCGCCCCAACGCGCCTGAAGACCGCGTACAGCTCCTCGCGCTCGGGCCCCGTCAGCGCGCCGTAGAGCAGACGGTGCGCGCGCTCGGAGTAGTCCACGAGCATGTAGAGCACGTCGCGGAACGCCCACTCGGGGATGGTCTGCCCGCGCATCGCCTCTACGCCCGCGTGCGCCGCGTTGATGCGCCGCAGCGTGACGCGCGCCGTCTCCTCGTCCGCGAACACGATCTCGCGCGCGTAGCGCACCGTCGAGAAGAGACGGCCCACGGGGTCGTTGGGAATTTTGCCGGTGAAGAAGAGCCAGTCCACGGCCTTGTTCAGCGCGAACTCCGCGGCCGAGCCGGCGAAGATGAGCATGACGACATCCGGGTCGGCCCAAATCTTCCGCACGACCGAGCCGGGCGCGACGAACCCGCGGCCTTCCGGTTCGCCGCGACCCCGTGCGGCTCCGTCTGTCCCCTGTGCGCCTCTCACTTCGTGTAGCTGTCGGCCCCGAGGAAGTGGAGCGAGACGTATGGCTCGTCGCCGACGACCCAACTGTCGTGCGGCGTCGAGGGGACGTGGAAGAGCGTTCCGGGCGTGAGTTCGAACACCTCCCCGCCGACCATCGCGGCGACGGCCCGGCCCGAGACGACGAGGCCGACGTGCTCGACCTCGCAGAAGGGCGTGCCCGCGAGCGGCCGGACGTGTTCCGACCACTTCCAGCCGGGCTGATAGGTGGCGCGCCCGACGGTGAGCCCGCCGATACGTACGACCTCGAACCTGCCCAGCTCGAACTCGCGCGTCTCGTCGGGACGCTCGAAACGCTTCAACATCACCTCATCCATCCGAGACTCCTCCGAAAGGCCGTGAACCGTAAACCGTGAACCGTGACAAGAGAGAACGGCTTTCCTTCTCGTCGTCCTTATCCGGCGCGGGCGTCTGGGTCGGGTCAGTGGGCATAAGGCAAGACGTAAGGCGAAACTCGGGGCCGACTTTCTGCTGTGTTGGAGATGCGTTGCGAGACGACGCGGATTATACAGCGGCGACCCGGCGTTGGGAACTTTAGTCGCGCGCGCGTCCGCGCTGATCCTTTTTCCGCGCGCCTCGCGCGTAATAGAGCGGGCGCGCAGATTCAGCGCCCCGGAGTGTGCGCGTATCTTGAACGCGGATTTGAAGAGGCTTCTTTTCCCCGGAGGATGAAAGACCGAAATGAGCACGCAGATTCGACCCGAGACTTCCCCGACGCTTCCCATCAAGGTTCAAACCCCTGACCCGGCGGCCGAGCCGCAAGGCCCGCCGCCCGCGGTCGTCCTGACGCAGATGGCCTTCGGCGCGCTGTTGACGCAGGGGCTCTACGTCGCCGCACGGCTCGGCATCGCCGACCTGCTCGCCGCGGGGCCGCGCCCCGTCGCGGAGCTGGCCGCGGAGACCGAGACGCACGAGCGCTCTCTCTACCGCGTCCTGCGGTCGCTGGCGGGCGCGGGCGTCTTCGCGGAGGTCGCGCCGAAGACCTTCGGCCTGACGCCGTTGGCCGAACTCCTGCGCGCCGACGCGCCCGGCTCGATGCGCAACGGCGTAATCTTCATGGGCGAGGAGTGGCACTTCAACGTCTGGTCGAACATGATGCACAGCGTCCGGACGGGCGCGCCCGCCTGGGGTCAGACGCACGGCGCCGAGGTCTTCGAGTACTTCGCCGTCAACCCCGAGCACGCCGAAATCTTTAACGGCGCCATGACCGACATGAGCGTCGGCACCGCGCCCGCGGTCGTCGAGGCTTACGACTTCAGCAGCTTCGGCACGCTCGCCGACATCGCGGGCGGCCACGGCTACCTCCTCGCGCAGATTCTGAAGGCCAACCCGAGCCTGTCGGGCATCCTCTTCGACGTGGCGCCGGTCGTCGAGGGCGCGGCTTCGCTGCTCAAGCGCGAGGGAGTCTCGGAGCGCGTCGAGCGCGTCGCGGGCGACTTCTTCCGGGACGTGCCGCGCGCCGACGCCTACATCATGAAGCACATCATCCACGACTGGGACGACGAGCGCGCCGCCCTCATCCTCCGCAACATCAACGAGGCGATGGAGCCTGCGGGTCGCGTCCTCATCGTCGAGAGCATCGTCCCCGAGGGGAACGAGCCGCACTACAGCAAGGTGCTCGACCTGGAGATGCTCACCTCGCCCGGCGGCATCGAGCGCACGGCCGGAGAGTACGCCGCGCTGCTCGACGCGGCCGGCCTCCGGCTCTCGCGCATCATCCCGACCCGCTCGCCCTTCAGCATCGTCGAGGCCGTGAGGGCTTAAGGGGAGCAACGCCGGAGAACTTCAACTGCGCTCGACCCGCCCGGGGTGTTTGGGGCGCTCCTTTCGGGTGAGGCGCGGAGGGCACGGAGAGGGCGCGGGGTCGATTTGGAATTCTTAAATCGACCCCGCGCCCTCTCCGTGCGTCTGCTTCAAACGTACGTTTCCTGACGTTCAAGTAGGCCGTAAACCACGCCGATAAAAAAGTTCTTGCGCCCTGCCGAAAAACTGCTATATTGCACGGCACTCACCAGTAGACTTGAAACTGTAACTGAGTCGGCGGTTCTACACGCCCTCTTCTTGCCCTAAAGACAGGTCGCCCTTTCCCCCAACCTCTAGGTGTAGTCGTGCGCGCGTCCGCCGTCGGGTTCGTCCGCCGCGCCGCGTGAGAGCCCCTTTACCTCCCATTTGTTTGAAGACCTCAAGGCGGGTCTCGCGCCCGCCGTTCGGCCTCAACCTTTCTGCCAGAATTTTGGAGGGACAATGAGAAAGACTCTCTTACTGCTCGCCACGCTCGCCCTGTGTCTCACCGCTTTGATCTCGTCCGGCTCGCCCGGTGCACGCACCTCGGCCAGCCCCGCGCCGAAGGTTAAGGGGCAGAAGCTCCACAAGAAGGCGAAGGCCATCCCCGGTAACTACATCGTCGTCCTCGACGACACGGCCGCAGGCGAACCCGGCGCCTTCTCGCAGGCCGGCCAGTTGACCGACGTGCTCGTGTCGGCCTACGGCGGCAAGGTCAAGCACCTCTACAAGGCCGCCCTGAACGGCTACTCCGCCGAGATGACCGAGGAGGAGGCGCTGGCTCTGAGCGAAGACCCGCGCGTCCAGTTCGTCGAGGAGGACACCATCGTCACCCTCAACGCCACGCAGACCGGCGCGACCTGGGGTCTCGACCGCATCGACCAGCGCGCCCGCCCCCTGAGTGGCACTTACACCTACAACTGGACGGGCTCGGGCGTCCGCGCCTACATCATCGACACCGGCATCCGCACCGCGCACACGCAGTTCGGCGGGCGCGCGACGGTCTCCTTCGATGCCGTCGGCGACGGCCGCAACGGGCAGGACTGCAACGGCCACGGCACGCACGTCGCGGGCACGGTCGGCGGCTCGACCTACGGCGTCGCCAAGAGCGTGCA
>JBEVJD010000098.1:0-7934 GCA_040510435.1 Pyrinomonadaceae bacterium
CGGTCGGCGTCGAGAAGGTGCTCTCGACGATGGGCATCCACGAGCTGGACGGCTACGGGCGGCTCTTCGCGTCGGTGGGCTTAGCGCCCGACCTTGAGGAGTACTTCGGCGTCGCCAACTACTGCGGCTCGGCCTTCGCCGGCCTCTCGCTCACAGACCTTGAGCGCGACGCGCGCGAACGTCTCGCGCTCGCGCGCGGCGAGTCGGAAGCGGAGCGCGCGAAGAAGCGCCCCGCGTCTCTCCCCGGCGAGTTCCGCGAGCAGCCGTCGCTCTGGAACGTCGCGGGTCGCGTCGCGCGCGGCGAGAAGTCTTACGCGGAGTTCGCCGCGCGCCTGCAAGACATCGAAGAGACGAAGCCGGTCGCGCTCCGTCAACTGCTCGACATCCGTACTTCAGAACATGACGACTTAAGCTCTCCACGCGGCGTGGAAGTAGACACGCGCGCGGGCCGGCACGCCGCGCCGTTCTACTTCTCGGCGATAAGTTTCGGCTCGCAGGGCGAGACCTCTTTCCGCGCTTACGCCGAAGGCGCCAAACGGCTCGACATCATCTGCGTCAACGGCGAGGGCGGCGAGATTCCAGACATGCTCGGGCACTACCGCGAGCACCGCGGGCAGCAGGTCGCGTCGGGTCGCTTCGGCGTCAACGCCAGTCTGCTGAACTCTTGCGACCTGCTTGAGATAAAAATCGGTCAGGGCGCGAAGCCCGGCGAGGGCGGACTGCTGCCCGGCTTCAAGGTGACGGCGCGCATCGCCGAGACGCGCCACACGCCCGCGGGCATTGACCTCATCTCGCCCTCGAACAACCACGACATCTACTCCATCGAAGACCTCGCGCAGGTCATCGAGGAGCTGAAGACCGTCAACCCGCGCGCGAAGATTTCGGTCAAGATTCCCGCCATCTCACACCTCGGCCCCATCGCCACAGGCATTGCGAAGGCGCGCGCCGACATCATCGCCGTCTCGGGCTACGACGGCGGCACGGGCGCCGCGCGCAAACACTCCTTGCGCCACACGGGGCTCCCCGTCGAGATAGGCTTGCGCGAGGCGCACCGCGCGCTCGTCCGCGCGGGGTTAAGGAAGAGGGTCGAGCTTTGGGCCGACGGCGGCGTGAAGTCTGGGCGCGACGTGGTGCGCCTGATGCTTCTGGGCGCAGACCGCGTGGGCTTCGCGACGATGGCGATGGCGGCGATTGGGTGCACGAGCTGCCGCGAGTGCAACACGGGCACGTGCCACGTCGGCATCACGAGCCAGTTGAAGAGTTCCGCGGAAGCGCTCGCCGCCGGGCAGAAGCACTTCAAGCCGCGCGAGTACGAACTCGCCGTCGACCACCTCGTCCGCTTCTTCAACGAAGTCAAAGACGAGATCGCGCGCGAGACGGCGCGCGCCGGTTTGTCGAGCACGCGCGAGCTGGTCGGGCGCGTCGAGCTGCTCGAACAGGTGCGCGGGCACGAACGGCTCGACCTCGCGCGGATGTTGGAGCCCGAGGAGCCGTGCGCGCTCTGCGTGTCTGCGCAGGAGCCGACCGTGGGGCGCGCGCGCCGCTCGCTCACGTCGCTGACGCGCGTCATCTCGCGCTCGATTACGGAGCTGGCCGAGGCCGGCAAGGAGGTCGTCTACTACGACGACTCGAACGTCTCCAGCGGCGACCGCGCGCTCGGCACGCACCTCGCGGGCAAGTTGATGCGCGCGAAGCTGAGTCGACTTCTTGAGAGCAATGGCAACGGTCACGCCAACGGCAACGGGACGGCCTCGGCGCTCGGGCTCAAGCAGGTTTTTCTCAACTTCCTCGAAGGCTCGGTGCCGGGCAACGGCCTCGGCGCGTTCAACTCGGACGGCGTGGACATCGTCGTCCACGGCGGCGTGCAGGACGGCGCGGCGAAGGGCGCGTCGGGCGGGAGTGTGCGTATCCTGAAGGGCATCAACCACGACGGCGCGGCCGTGGACGGCTCGGTCGGGAAGTGCTTCGCCTATGGCGCGCAGGCCGGCCTGCTGGTCGTGCAGGGCGACGCCGACTCGCGCGCGGGCATTCGCCTGTCGGGCGCCGACATCATCTTCGGCGGCCGCCTCCGCTCGGCCTTGCGCGACGAGCTGGGCAACATCGCCGCGCGCGCCAACCTCAAGGGCTTCGCCTTCGAGTACATGACCTCCGGGCGCGGCCTCGTGCTCGGCGACCCCGGCCCGTGGCTCTGCTCGGGCATGACGGGCGGCGTCGTCTACCTCCTTTTGGAAAGGGAACTCGGGCTCGACGAAGAAGCCTTCCGCCGACGCCTCGCCGCCGGAGCGCGGGTCTCGATTGAGCCCGTCGGCGACGGCGACGAAACCTCTCTACGCGAACTGCTCGGCCACTACCGCGAGGCCCTCGCCGAAGCCTTGCAGCACGCGGAAGCCGAAGAGATCGCACGCCTCGCCGAAGACTGGCGCGAGAGATTCGTCAAAGTAGTCCCGAAGAAGTAGCGCGGCTACTGGCGGCCTGAGAAGCCCCGGAGGGGCGGGATGTTTATAGCCATGAGATTTAACTGACCCGAGCCCCGTCAGGGGCGACATGTGACATGCCGCTCCTCCGGAGCTTGAAAGATTGAAGAAGCTGGTAGCTATAAACATCCCGCTCCTCCGGAGCGGAACAGCTTCTGAACTCTAAACTCCCATGATTGCAGAACAGCTAATCACGAAGGCGAAACCGGCTCCGCCCATCGCGGCCACGCCGGACGAAACCCTGCCGAGGGGCGCGGACATTCTGTTGCACGCGCTCGTCAACGAGGGCGTGGACACGATCTTCGGCTAGCCGGGCGGCGCGGTGCTGCACATCTACGACGAGCTGTGGCGCTACCGCGAGCAGGTCACGCACTACCTCGTCCGCCACGAGCAGGGCGCGGTGCACATGGCCGAAGGCTACGCGCGCGCGAGCGGAAGAGTCGGCGTGGCGCTCGTCACCTCGGGCCCGGGCGCGACGAACGCCGTCACAGGCATCGCCAACGCCTACATGGACTCGACGCCCATCGTCGTCATCACGGGGCAGGTGCCGCTCCCGCTCATCGGCACTGACGCCTTCCAGGAGGTGGACACGGTCGGCATCACGCGCCCGTGCGTCAAGCACAACTACCTCGTGCGCGACGTGCGCGACCTCGCGGGCGTCGTCCGCGAAGCCTTCTTCCTCGCGCGCACCGGAAGACCGGGGCCCGTCGTCATCGACATCCCGAAGGACGTTTCGGCCGCGCGCTGTGCCTACTCGCGCCTCGACCACGTCGCCTTCCCCTTCCGCGAGAAGAAGGGCGAGCCCGACCCGGCGCGCGTCGCGCAAGCCGCCGAAGAGATTATTAAGTCGGAGCGACCCGTGCTCTACGTCGGCGGCGGCATCGTCAACTCGGGCGCGTCGGAGGCGTTGCTCGCCGTGGCCGAGCGCCTGCACATTCCCGTCACGCCGACCCTCATGGGTCTCGGCGGCTTCCCCTCGGCGCACCCGCTCTGCATGGGGATGCTCGGGATGCACGGCACCTACGCCGCCAACATGGCCGTGGCCGAGAGCGACCTGCTCGTCGCCGTCGGCGTGCGCTTCGACGACCGCGTCACGGGCAAGCTCGCCACCTTCGCGCCCCGCGCGCGCGTCATACACATCGACATCGACCCCGCCAACATCGGCAAGAACGTCGCGCCCACGCTCTCCATCGCCGCCGACGCGGGCGAGGCTCTGCGCGCCCTGAGCGCAGAGGTCGAGTCGCGCGCGGCCACGGCGCAGGCCGCGGGCGCTGGCGAGGTGGAGGCGTGCATCGCGCGCCGCGCCGTCTGGTGGGAGCGCATCGGCGGTTGGCAGCGCGAGCAGCCGCTCCGCTACGCGGGCTCTTCCGACAAGATCAAGCCGCAGGCCGTCATCCGCGAGTTGCACCGGCAGACCGCGGGGCGCGCCGTCATCACCACGGACGTGGGTCAACACCAGATGTGGGCCGCGCAGTTCTACCCGTTCGACGGCGAGCGCCAGTGGATCACGAGCGGGGGGTTGGGCACGATGGGCTTCGGCCTGCCGTCGGCCATCGGCGCGAAGCTCGCGCGCCCCGACCAACTGGTCGTCGCCATCGTCGGCGACGGCGGCTTCCAGATGACGAATCAGGAGCTGGCGACGGCCGTGCAGTACGGCATCGACGTGAAGGTCGTCGTCATGAATAACGGCTACCTCGGCATGGTGCGCCAGTGGCAGGAGATGTTCTACGAGCGCACCTACTCGGAGGTGGACATCTCGGTCGCGCCCGACTTCGTCAAGCTCGCCGAAGCCTACGGCGCCGCGGCCTTCCGCGCCACCAGCCCCGGCGAACTCGCGGACACGCTCGCCGCGGGGCTCGCGCACCCCGGCGTCGCCGTCATCGAAGTCCTCGTCTCCAAAGAGGAGAACGTCTTCCCCATCGTCCCCGCGGGGGCGAATTCGCGGGACATGATTGTTCAAGAGCCGTGAACCGTGAACCGTCAACCGTGACAAGTAAGAACTGGTTTTATCTTGTCACGGTTGACGGTTCACGGTTCACGCCTTCTTGTCACGGTTGACGGTTTACGGTTCACGGTTTTTATGCGTCACACGCTCTCCATCATCGTCGCCGACCAGCCGGGCGAGTTGTCGCGCATCGTGGGGCTGTTCAGCGCGCGCGGGTTCAACATCGAGACGCTGTCGGTCGGCTCGACGCTCGACCCGGAGTGGTCGCGCGTGACGGTGGTGACGACGGGCGACGACCGCACGGTCGAGCAGATCGTCAAGCAGTGCGAGCGCCTCGCCCGCGTGCGCGAGGTGCGCGACGTGACGAGCCAGCCGCACGTCGAGCGCGAGATGGCCCTGATCGACGTGTCGGCCACGCCCGGCGCGGCGCGCCAGGAGGTCTTGAGTTTGGTCTCGGTCTTCCGCGCCAAGGTCGTGGACATCTCGCACACGCGCATGCTCATCGAGGCGTCGGGCAACCGCGAGAAGGTGGACGCCTTCATCGAGATGCTCCGCCCCCTCGGCATCAACGACATGACGCGCTCCGGCTACATCGCCATCAACCGCGTGTCTAACGAGGAAAGTGGTCAGGAGTCAGGAGTCGGAAGTCAGAATTGAAAAGCGGTCGCCGCCTCTTCATTCCGACTCCTGACTCCTGACTCCTGACTCCCACGCATAACAGACAAAGGAACTGAGTGATGAAAGTTTATTACGACAGTGATGCGAACGTGGGGGCGCTGCGCGAGCGGCGCGTCGCGGTCATCGGGTACGGGAGCCAGGGGTTCGCGCAGTCGAACAACCTGAAGGAATCAGGCGTTGACGTGACGGTGGGCTTGAAGGCCGACAGTCCTTCGCGGGCGAAGGCGGAGGCCGCGGGGCTCAAAGTCCTGCCGGTCGCGCAGGCCGCGGCCGAGGCCGACATCGTCATGATGCTCGTCCCCGACGAGCAGGCCGCCGACGTGTACGCGCGCGAGGTGGCCGAGTCGATGACGCCCGGCAAGTACCTCTCCTTCTCGCACGGCTTCTCGATCCACTACGGCTTCATCAAGCCGCCCGAGGACGTGAACGTCTTCATGGTCGCGCCCAAAGGTCCCGGCCACCTCGTTCGCTCCGAGTACGCGCGCGGCGCGGGCGTGCCGTGCCTGCTCGCGGTGCATCAAGACCCGACGGGCGACACGCGCGACCTCGGGCTCGCCTACGCCTCGGCCGTCGGCGGCGGGCGCGCGGGAATTATTGAAACCTCTTTCCGCGAGGAGACCGAGACCGACCTCTTCGGCGAGCAGGCCGTGCTGTGCGGCGGCCTGACCGCACTCATCAAGGCCGGCTTCGAGACGCTGACCGAGGCGGGCTACGCGCCCGAGATGGCCTACTTCGAGTGCCTGCACGAGATGAAGCTCATCGTCGATCTGTTATACGAGGGCGGCATCTCGGAGATGCGCTACTCGATCTCGAACACGGCGCAGTACGGCGACATGACGCGCGGCCCCGTCGTCGTCAACGACGAGACGAAGCGGCGCATGCGCGCGCTCCTCGCGGAGATACAGTCGGGCGCCTTCGCGCGAGAGTGGATGCGCGAGAACCGCAACGGCAAGGAGCGCTTCCGCCACCTCGAACGCCAGACCGAAGACCACCCCATCGAGCAGGTCGGCCGCAACCTCCGCGAGATGATGCCCTGGCTCAGCGGCGGGCGTCTGGTCGATAGGGCGAAGAACTGAAAAGCAGATGGCAGTAGGCAGATGGCAGTAGGCAGTTCGGAGCCCCGGAGGGGCGTAATGTTTATAGCTCAAGGCTGAAATTAATCTTCAAAGCTCCGGAGGAGCGGCATGTAACATGTCGCCCCTGACGGGGCTCGTGGTTAGTGAAGACGCGGCTATAAACATGCCGCCCCTCCGGGGCTTCCCAAGACGCCTTTAACTGCCTACTGCCATCTGCCTACTATTTTTATGAGCGATAACTTCAGAAGCAGAACCGTCACGCAGGGGGTTGAGCGGACGCCGAACCGGGCGATGCTGCGGGCGGTGGGCTTTCGGGACGAAGACTTCGAGAAGCCCATCGTGGGCGTGGCGAACGGGTACAGCACCGTGACGCCGTGCAACGCGGGGCTGAACGTTTTGGCCGAACGCGCGGTCGAGGCGTTGCGCGCGGCGGGCGCGATGCCGCAGGTCTTTGGCACCATCACGGTGAGCGACGGCATCTCGATGGGGACGGAGGGGATGAAGTACTCGCTCGTCTCGCGCGAGGTCATCGCCGACTCCATCGAGACCGTGTGTCAGGCGCAAAGTCTGGACGGCGTGCTGGCCGTCGGCGGGTGCGACAAGAACATGCCGGGCGCGTTGATCGCCATCGCGCGTATGAACATCCCCTCGGTCTTCGTCTACGGCGGCACGATCAGGGCGGGGCATTACCGCGGCGAAGACCTGACGGTCGTCAGCGCGTTCGAGGCGGTCGGGAGCTTCTGCGCGGGGCGGATGAAGGAGTCAGACCTGCTCGAAGTCGAGCGGCGTGCGTGCCCCGGCGCGGGCTCGTGCGGGGGGATGTACACGGCCAACACGATGTCTTCGGCCATCGAGGCGATGGGCTTGAGCCTGCCCCACTCATCCACGATGGCTGCGGAGGACGAGGAGAAGGCCGAGAGCGCCGCGCGCTCGGCGGAAGTGCTGGCGGAGGCCGTGCGCCGTCAGATTCTTCCGCGCGACATCCTGACGCGGAAGGCTTTCGAGAACGCGATTGCGGTCGTGATGGCCGTGGGCGGCTCGACCAACGCCGTGCTCCATCTGCTTGCCATCGCGCACGCGGCGCGCGTGCCGCTCGCGCTCGAAGACTTCGAGGCGATACGCGCGCGCACGCCCGTCCTGTGCGACCTGAAGCCTTCGGGCCGGTACGTCGCGACCGACCTGCACACGGCGGGCGGCGTGCCGCAGGTGATGAAGATGTTGCTGGCGCACGGTCTCCTCCACGGCGACGCGCTGACGGTGACGGGGCAGACCATCGCGGAAGTCCTCGCCGAAGTGCCCGACACGCCGCGCCGAGACCAGGACGTGATACGACCCTTTGACCGTCCCGTCTACGCCGAGGGGCATCTGGCCGTGCTCAGGGGCAACCTCGCGCCCGAGGGCTCCGTCGCGAAGATCAGCGGCGTGAAGACGCGGCGGCTGACCGGGCCCGCGCGCGTGTTCGATTCTGAGGAGGCGTGCCTCGCCGCCGTCCTCGACGGTTCGATAAGACCCGGCGACGTGCTCGTCATACGATACGAGGGGCCGCGCGGGGGCCCCGGCATGCGCGAGATGCTGGCGCCGACCTCGGCCATCATCGGCGCTGGTTTAGGCGACGCGGTGGCGCTCATCACGGACGGCCGCTTCTCGGGCGGCACCTACGGCATGGTCGTCGGCCACGTCGCGCCGGAGGCGGCCGTGGGCGGCCCGCTCGCGCTCGTCGAGGAAGGGGACTCGGTCACGGTCGATGCCGAGGCGCGACTG
>JBEVJD010000099.1:0-6846 GCA_040510435.1 Pyrinomonadaceae bacterium
CTCGGCGTTGACGTAGCGGCGTAAAAATTCGCCCGCCCAACAAATTCGTTAACCGCCGCGGAAAGTGTTTGCGCGCGCACGTCGCCGGTGCTAACTTCTACTCAAACTTTCTGACACGAGAGACGACGCTTTAGCTGCACTTAAACGAGCCCGAGCCCATCCCGCCCGGCGGCGTCGATGGCGCGAGGGTCGAGGCACTTGAGGCACGTTCAAAGGGGGAGATATGGAGAGCGATTCGGGGCGGACGACTTCGGTGTGGATGGCGACGGGCGACGTGCCCGAGTTCGGGGCGCTCGCGCACGAGGCGAGCGCGGACGTGTGCGTCGTGGGGGCGGGGATAGCGGGGCTGACGACCGCCTACCTGCTCGCGCGCGAGGGGCGCTCGGTCGTCGTGATTGACGACGGCGCGGTCGCGGGCGGCGAGACGGCGCGCACGACCGCGCACCTCGTCAACGCGCTCGACGACCGTTACTACGACCTCGAACGCCTGCACGGCGAGCGCGGCGCGCGCCTCGCCGCCGAGAGCCACACCGCGGCCGTAGACCAGATCGAAGAGATAATCGAGCGCGAAGGCATTGACTGCGACTTCCAGCGCCTGGACGGTTACCTCTGCGTCGGCCCGGGTCAGTCCACCGAACAGCTCGGCGAGGAGTTGCGCGCCGCGCACCGCTGCGGGCTGACCGAGATCAAGTACGTCGAGCGGCTCCCGTACGAGGCTTTCGACTTCGGCGCCGCGCTCCACTTCCCCTACCAGGGGCAGTTCCACATCCTCAAATACATGTCCGGGCTCGCGCGCGCCTTCACGGGCCTCGGCGGGCGCCTGCACACGAACACGCACGCTGACAAGATAGAGGGCGACGGTGAGACGGCGCGCGTCACTACCTCCGAGGGTCACGTCGTCACGGCGGGCGCGGTGGTCGTCGCCACCAACACGCCGGTCAACGACCTCGTCTCCATCCACACCAAGCAGGCGCCCTATCGCACCTACGTCGTCGGCGCGCGCGTGCCGCGCGGCTCCGTGCCCCGGATGCTCCTGTGGGACACGGAAGACCCGTACCACTACGTGCGCTTGCAGTCGGTTGAAGAAGGTCACGACGTGCTCATCGTCGGCGGCGAGGATCACAAGACGGGTCAGGCCGAGGACTTCGACGAGCGCTTCCGTCGGCTCGAAGAGTGGACGCGCGAGCGCTTCCCCGCGGTCGAGGCGTTCGAGTACCGCTGGTCGGGTCAGGTAATGGAGCCGGTGGACGGGCTCGCCTACATCGGCCGCAACCCGGGCGACGCGAAGAACGTCTACGTCGCGACGGGCGACTCCGGCAACGGCATGACGCACGGCACCATCGCCGGGATGCTCATCAGGGATTTAATCCTCGGGCGCGATAACGCCTGGGAGACGGTCTACGACCCTTCGCGCATCTCGCTGCGCGCGGGCGGCGAGTACGCGCGAGAGAACCTCAACGTCGCGGTGCAGTACGCCGACCACCTCACCGGCGGCGAGGTGGACTCGGCCGAAGAGGTCGCCCCCGGCTCGGGCGCCATCATGCGGCGCGGCCTGTCGAAGGTGGCGCTCTACCGCGAAGACACCGGCGCGCTCCACGAGTTCTCCGCCGTCTGCACCCACCTCGGCTGCGTCGTCGCCTTCAATGACAAGGAGAAGAGCTGGGACTGCCCCTGCCACGGCTCCCGCTTCGACCCCACCGACGGCCACGTCCTCAACGGCCCGGCCATCAGCGGCCTAGCGCCCGTAGAAGAGTAGGCTGCCGGCTGCACTAAAGCAGTTTTCACTTAGAGCGGTACGCGTATCTCTTTACCAAATGTTTAGAGGCAGGCAGAGCCCGCCTCTAAACGTTGATCGGTAAACTCAAAGCCAAACCGCTCTAGGGGGAACGTTTGGCGGCGTAGAGTCCCATGAAGATGTGCCCGATGGCGCCCCTCTCGTCGGGCACGAAGAGCACCTCGCCCTGCTCGTAGCCGTAGCGGTCGCGGCCGAGTTTCGTCAGCTCGAACTCCTTCCCGTCCTCTTTCAGAAAGAGCTTTCCTTCTTTGACGAAGACCTCCCACGTCTGCGGGGCGTGCGCGTACTTGCCGGTGTAACGCTTCAGCTCGTCGGCGCCGGGGGCTTGGGGCTTGGGCTGCTCGGCCGGGTCGGGCTTGAGCGGGAGGGCGAGCCGCATGGCGAGCTGGCGCGTGCGGGGCAGCGTCTCGCCGTTCCGGTTCGTGAGGACGATGACGGCGAGCTTGTGTTCCGGCGCGAACATGATGGTCGAGCCGTAGCCGCTCGACACCCCGCCGTGCGAGACGGTCTTGACGCCGCCCGACTCGAAGCCGAGCAGCCCGTAGCCGTAGAACGCACGCTCCTCGCCCGGGAGGTAGAACTGGGGCTTCGGCAGCTCTTCGACGACGAGCGGCGGGAGCGCCGGCCGGCCTTCGAGCCGCCCGCCGTTCATCATGGCGACGGCGAAACGCGCCAGCTCGCTGACGCTCGAATAGACCGAGCCGCCCGGGTACTTCGCCACGTTGTTGGAGATGGGGCGAATGACGACGGCGCTCCCCTGCTGGACGTTGTGGCCCAGCGCGAGCGGGTGGGTCATCGCTTCGAGCGGCCTGAGCGTCGTGCGCCCCATCCCGAGCGGTTTGAAGACGAGGTCGCGCATGGCGTCCGCGTAGACCTTGCCCGTCAGCTCTTCGACGACGAAGCCCGCCAGCCAGTAGTTCGGGCTGGAGTAGGAGTAGATTTTGTTCGGCTCAGTGAAGAACACGTCGTCGTTCCACGCGCGGATGTTTTTCGCGAGCGCCGCGTCGTCGTCGGAGGTGACGGCGGGCGCGAAGTCGCGCAGCCCCGAAGACTGGCTCAGCAGTTGGTGAGCAGTGAGCGCGGCGACTCTGGGCGGGAGGTTCTTGACGAAGTTGCCGATGGGCGCGTCGAGTCGAATCTTGCCTTCGGACGCGAGCGTGACGAGGGCGGCGGCCGTCAACATCTTCGTCGTCGAGCCCATCCTGAAGAGTGTGTCCGGGGTGACGGCCGCCCCGCCCTCTTCCGCGCTCGTCACGCCGAAGCCACGGGCGTAGACGACCCTGTCGCCGCTGACGACGGCCACGGCCGCGCCCGGGGTGTGCCCGGCCTTGAGTTCGGCCTCGACCGCTTTATGGAGTTCGGTGAAGTCAAACGGCTTCGTCTGTCTTGCGTCGGCGCGCGGGAGGCCCGCGAACGTGACGGCGAGGGCAGTTAACATGCTGCCCAACAGTCGTCTCGTGAGATTTGTGTGCCTCATCTATGGAACCCTTGCGTCGTCGCCTGACGCGACGGCGCGCACGTCGGTCTCCTCGGTATAACCCGACAGTCATAGAGCGCGCATGGATATTTAGCCACCAAAATGTGACGAACAGCCCTGTGGCGGGGACGAGACGCACGGGACACTCTAAAGCCTTTGTCCCTTGAGCGAAGATGAAGGGCGTTAACCACAGAGACGCAGCGACACGGCTGTAAGGCGTTGAGCCGTGTCGCTGCGTCTGTGTGGTTAACCTTCTAGCGCGCCGACTCGATGAGTGGATTCTCCAGAGCGCACTTGAAGTCCTGTCCGACCAGAGGGAAGTAGACCTTGCCCGAGACCCTCACCTTCGTCCCGTAGCCGGCCACCTGCCCGTCGGAGGTGTGCACCTTGAGGTCTTTGTCCGTGTACTGCTTGGGCGCCAGCTCGGCCTGGTTGGCCTGCCGGCCGATGGGGGTCTGGACGCCGAGGGGCGCCCCGGCGTAGTCGGCCCCTTCGTAGAGCCGGAGCAGGACGCTCTGCGTGCCCGTGAACTTCTCGGGGAAGCGCGGGTAGCCGGCGACCGCGACCCGCTTGCCCTCGTTGGCCTTGTCGCACACCGACGCGAAATCCCTCGGCTCGCCGGCCGAAGGCGGCTCCGGCGGTGCGCCGCCCCCGCAGGCGGCGAAGGCGAGCGCGACCAGTCCGATTCCGAAGAGTTGACGAAACGACATCGGTAGCCTCCTCAAGAGGTGGAAGTTTGCGGGGTGGGGCTTCGGGACAGTGAAAAATTATGCGCTGGGGGCGCGGGTGTCAACGAAAAAAAGATAAGACGAGGCCGGAGATGTGGTAAATAGACTTCATGACGACACCTTCAGCCCCGCCCGATTCGGGCCACACCTCCGCCCGGACGCCGCGCCGCCGCTCATGGTTGAGGCCGAGACTCGACTGGCTCCTGGTGTTCGTGCCAATCGCCATCGCCCTCAGGTTCGTGCCGTCGTTTGAGAACCCGACGGCGCTCTTCGTCGTGTCGTGCCTCGCGATCATCCCGCTGGCCGGGTGGATGGGGCGCGCCACCGAGCACCTCGCCGAGCATCTGGGTCAGGGCGTGGGCGGGCTCCTCAACGCCACGTTCGGCAACGCGGCCGAACTCATCATCGCGCTCTTCGCCCTCTCGAAGGGGCTGACGGGCGTCGTCAAGGCGTCCATCACCGGCTCGATCATCGGCAACATCCTGCTCGTGCTCGGGCTCTCGTTCCTCGCGGGCGGCTTCAAGTTCCGCAAGCAGGAGTTCAACCGCGTGGCCGCGGGCGTCTCGGCCACGGCGCTCACGCTCGCCGCCATCGCGCTCATCATCCCGACGGTCTTCCACCAGGCGGCGGCGGCCGTGCCCGTGGCGCAGGGCGGCTGGACGCAGGGGAAGGAGCAGGGTCTCTCGCTCGCCATCTCCGTGGTGCTCTTCCTGACCTACGCGCTGACGCTCGTCTTCTCGCTCATCACGCACCGGGAGCTGTTCGGCGCCGACGAGTCGAAGGACGTGGCGTGCGAGGCCGGCGCGGAGCTGACGAAGATGGAGGCCGAGGAGGGCGGGCACGCGCCCTGGTCGGTACGCAAGGCGGTCGGCGTCCTCCTCGGGGCGACGGCCTTCGTCGCGCTCATCTCGGAGTTCCTGGTCGGCGCCATCGAGAGCGCCCGCGGGTCTCTGGGGCTGACCGAGGTCTTCGTCGGCGTCATCGTCGTCGCCATCATCGGCAACGCCGCCGAGCACTCCTCGGCCATCCTGATGGCGATGCGGAACAAGATGGACATCAGCATCGGCATCGCCGTCGGCTCCAGCCTCCAGATCGCGCTCTTCGTCGCGCCGCTGCTCGTCTTCGCCTCGTACCTCTTCGGCACGCCGATGGATTTGGAGTTCACCGTGCCGGAGGTAGTCGCGGTCGTCGCCTCCATCATCATCGTCGAGCAGATCAGCAGCGACGGCGAGAGCAACTGGATCGAGGGGCTTCAACTCCTCTCGGTCTACGCGGTGCTCGCCATACTCTTCTACTTCCTCCCGGACGTGCACCCGGCGGGGGTGGCCGCGCCCGCGAATCACTAGAGGATGAGCAGAATGCGAACGACCCTTTTGGCACTCGCGCTGTTGTGCGCCGCGCCGACGGCCGCCGCCCAGAGCGAAGATTTGCGGGTTCCGGCCGAGGTGCAGCCGTTCGTGGAGGCGGGGACGAAGGCCATCGCGCTCGAAGCGGCGGACTTGAACGGCGACGGCCGCGCGGACTTCGTGCTCGTGCTGGAGAGGGAGAACCCGTCGAAGGACGCGGACGACTTTCCCGTGAACCAGCGCCCGCTCTTAATCCTCCTGCGCGGCGGCGACGGCAAACTGTCCGCGGCGAAACGCAACGAGCGCGTCGTCATGTGCTCACGATGCGGCGGCGTCTTCGGCGACCCCTTCGAGGCCGTCGAGGCCGGCCGCAACACCTTCACCGTCCACCACTACGGCGGCAGCAACTGGCGCTGGAAGTACGCCTACAAGTTCAACTACTCGCGCATCGATAAGACGTGGCAGCTCGTCCTCACGGAAGAGATCAGCTACCACACCTCCGACCCGGACAAGATGAAGCGCCGTGTCTTCACGCCGCCGAAGGACTTCGGCAAGATAGACCTCGCCGACTTCGACCCGGACAACTACAAAAAGAAGGGCAAGGGCAGAAAGTAGAAGACTCTTTCTCAGCGGGCGCGACGCCTCACGCCCTCGTGCTTCCTGGCGCTCGGCAGTTTGTTGGGCAGGTCTAGCTCGTCGTCAATCAAAGCCTCGACGTAGACGTTCGCAATGCGGGCATATTGTAAGAGGATGAGTAGTGACGGCTCGCGCTTCCCGGTCTCGAAATGAGAGATGTAGTGCCGGTAACCGCTCTCGCCCATCCCGATGCGGTTGAGCATTTCGCCCTGCGACAGGCCGAGGGTGTTCCGTATCTGAAGAAGCTTTTCGGCGAGCCTCTCGGGTCGCTCTCGCGCAGCACCACCCATCAGAAGTTTCCTCCTGACAAGGCTGTGCCTCGCACACCCTCTTTACTTTTAGTCACGAATGTGACTAAAATGTCTTTGCGTAACTGATTCGCCGTGAGTAGAGACCTCTCTTGCTCAACGGCGATGCTCATCTCTGAGGGTGAGCTACGCTTCGCATCAGACCCGTTGCCTTATTTTCAAAGACTAAAGCGAAAGGGAGATTAGCACATGGGTATCCTCGTCTCTTAATGCCGGCACACCCGAAGGGAGGGCCGTGCCGCCAGCCCCGACCTCACCGCGCGGGGCGCAGGGGCCGCGTGTGTATGGGCACACACGCGGCCTCGCCATGTTTAGAGCGGTTGGCACTTGAGTGTGACCGTTTAGAAGCGGGCTCAGCCCGCCTCTATTGCAATTCTTGGATTCAACTTTGAAGTGCAACAGACTGTCGTTTGTAGAAGACCCCGTTCGGCGTCCGGTAGCCGAGCGTCTTGCGCGGCCGCTCGTTGAGCCGCTCCGTCACCCGCGCGACCTCCGCCTGCGTGATCGTGGCGAAGTCTGCCCGCTTGGGGAAGTACTGCCGCACCAGCCCGTTCGT
>JBEVJD010000100.1:0-10302 GCA_040510435.1 Pyrinomonadaceae bacterium
ATCATCATGAAGCCGCCGCCGCCGATGTTGCCCGCCGCGGGGTAGGTCACGGTCAGCGCGAACGCGACCGCGATGGCCGCGTCCACGGCGTTGCCGCCCCGCTTGAGAACGTCCACGCCCGCCTGCGATGCGAGCCGGTCGGTCGAGGCAACCATGCCGCGGCGCGCGCGCACGGGCGGGCGCGAGGCCGCGCGCGCGGCGCCGCCTCCGCCGACTTGAAGCAGAGGCGCCGCGGGCGAAACGAAGAAGACGAGGACGAGAAGCAGTCGGACGACAACGAGTCTGTCGGTCATGGTCGGAATCTCACTTATCATTGGCAGTCCGTTTTGAAATTGCTTGAGACGCCCCGTAGAGGCGCTATGTATATAGCATCACACGAATAATAATCTCACCAGCCCCGTCAGGGGCGACATGGAACATGCCGCTCCTCCGGAGCTTGGACAATTGACTTCAAACCCAGGCTATAAACATGTCGCCCCTACGGGGCGAAGACTTCTTCAGCGTAACTCAAGTTCCATGTACAAAGTTCCCTCGACGGGGTTGAACCGGTACGGCTCGATCTCTTTGAAGCCGAGCGAGCGGTAGAGCGCGATGGCCGAGCGCATCGAGGGGAGCGTGTCGAGTCGCATGCGCTCGTAGCCGTTGGCGCGCGCTTCGGTGACGACGTGTTCCGCGAGCGTGCGGCCGAGCCCGGTGCCGCGGAAGGCCGGCCGCACGTACAGGCGCTTCATCTCGCAGACGCCGTCTTCAACCTTGCGCAGAGCGACGCAGCCCGCGGCCTCTTCGCCCTCGTAGACGATTATCAAACGACCCGCGGGCGGCGCGTAGTCGCCGGGGAGCGAGGCCAGTTCCTGCCCGAAGTTCTGGAAGCAGAGGTCAACGCCGGTCGAGGCTTCGTACTCCTTGAAGAGTGTGCGCGCCTGCTCGACCTGTCCGTCCGTCTCCACGCGAATCAGTCTCACGTCCGCACCTCAGAGGCTCGCGACGAGCGCGGCCAGAAAGGCCCCGCGGCGCGCGACCGCGTCGGCCTGTATGTGCTCGTGCGCGGCGTGCGCCCCGTCGCCGTCCACGCCCAGGCCGTCGAGCACGGTCGCGCCGCACGCCGCGGCGAAGTTCCCGTCCGAAGCACCGCCCACGCTCGCCTCACCCAACTCAATGTCGAGCGACGCGGCCACACGCCGCGCCTTCTCGAAGAGCGCGGCCACGGCCGCGGTGCGCTCCATCGGCGGGCGGTTGATGCCGCCGCCGACCTTGAGCCGCGCTCGCCCGTCGAACGGCTCTAAACCTCGGACGGACTCTTCGACGCGAAGCGCCTCGGCTGACGTGCTGAAGCGCACGTCTATCTCGGCGCGCGCCTCGGCGGGAACGACGTTGGCGTGCGTGCCGCCCGAGACGGTGCCGACGTTGATGGTGGTTCCGACCTCCGGTCTGGCTAACGCCGACACGCGTTCGATCTGGCGCGCGATTTCGAGGACGGCGTTGACGCCCTTCTCAGGTTCGAGCCCCGCGTGCGCGGCTCGGCCCTCAACTTCGAGCGTGAAGAGCCCAGTCCCCTTCCGCGCCGTCTTGGCGCGACCACCGGGTGCGGGAGGTTCGAGCACCAGCACGTACTCCGCGCGCCTCGACTCGCGCTCGACCAGTTCGCGCCCGCTGAAGCTCCCGGACTCCTCGTCGCACGTCAGCAGCAGCACAACGGGCCGCCGGGGCCGCATCTTTAAATCGCCGCACGCACGGACGGCTTCGAGCGCGACGGCGCAGGCGGCCTTCATGTCGTAGACGCCGGGCGCGTGGATGCGCCCCTCCGTCTCGCGCCACGGCCGCGCGGCGAGCGAACCGCGCGGGTGGACGGTGTCTGTGTGACCGAGCAGCAACAGAGGCCGCTCGTCGGATGAAGTCTGGTCGAAGGCGCGGATGACGATGTGCTCGCCGTAACCGTCGGGTGCGTTGAACCGCTCGACCGAGGTGACGCCTTCGACCGACTTCGCCACCTGAGCGAGAAGGCTGACGACCGCCGCGCTCCCCTCGCCGTCGCCCGAGGGCGACTCTATCTCGCAGAGCGAACGCGCCAGCGACAAAATCTCGTCGCGCCGCTCCTCGAAGTGGCGTCGCAGACGCGCGGCGTCGGAACTGTTCGGCTCGAAGGTCATCCGGGTTTCTCAGTTCGCGTTGAGCGTTTCGGTGCGCACGGTCAGTCGCTCGATGAGGTCTCGTTTAATCTCGAAGCCGATGCCGGGGCGGTCGGGCGCGGCGATTGTTCCCTGGGGCGTGACGTTGACGGGCGGTTCGATGATGTCCTCCGCCCAGTAGCGCGAACTCGCGGACACATCGCCGGGCAGCGTGAAGCCACGCAGCGTCGCCATCGCGATGTTATGCGCGCGGCCGATGCCCGACTCAAGCATCCCGCCGCACCAGACGGGGACGTTCGCCTCGCGGCAGATGGCCTCGACGCGCGCGGCCTCCGTGTGTCCGCCGACGCGGCCGAGCTTGACGTTGACGATGCGGCACGCGCCCAGCTCAATCGCCTTGCGCGCATCCTCGGCCGAGCGCACCGACTCGTCGAGACAGACGGGGGTCTTAATCAGGCACTGCAACCTGGCGTGGTCTTCGCGGTCGTCGTAAGCGAGCGGCTGCTCGATCATCATCAGCCCGAACTCGTCGAGCGCGCGCAGCAGCGGCGCGTCCGCGAGCGTGTAGGCCGAGTTAGCGTCAACCATCAGTTGAATGTCGGGGAAGCGCTCTCGAACCTTCTCGACGACTTCCCTGTCCCAGCCGGGCTTGATCTTAATCTTGATGCGCTGGTAGCCGGCGGCCAACTCCTGCTCGATCTTCTCAAGCAGCGCCTCGGGCGTGTCCTGGATGCCGATGGAGACGCCGCAGGGAATCTCGGCCCGGACGCCGCCGAGGTGCCGCCAGAGCGGGACGCCCAGGCGCTTAGACTCAATGTCCCAACAGGCCGTCTCGACGGAAGCCTTCGCCATCCGGTTGCCGCGCGCGCGACGCATGAGCCCATCGACGCCGGCCGCGCCCTCGACCTCCTGACCCAGCACCATCGGCGCGAGGAAGAGGCGCGTCGCCTCCCACGCAGAGTCTATCCACTCCTCGCTGTAGAAGGGCCCCTCGCCCGCCGTGCACTCGCCCCACCCCTCGGCGCCGTCCGCGTCCACGGCGCGGACGAGCATGATGCGGCGCTCGACGGTGCGGCCGAAACTCGTCTCGAAGAAGTGTACGAGGCGCAGGCGTATCTCGCGCAACTCGATTGTGCGGATGTTCATGCGGGCTCAGGCTCCGAAGTGCGGATGATGAAGTGGATATTAACGCGACTGCGGGGCAAACTCAAAAAGAGAGGGTGTTGGGTGTTGGGTTTTAGGTATTGGGTAGGAACAGCCGTTTTACCCAACACCTAAAACCCAGCACCCAACACCCTCTACTCCGAGGCGACAGCCTGCGTGATGTCCGGGCCGAGATGCTCGGTCGAGACCGCGCCCTCGCCTTCGAGCGCCGCGTGCATGGTGTGCCAGGGGAGGCTGGCGCACTTGACGCGCGCGGGGTAGTCGCGCACGCCCGCGAAGATTGTCAGGCGGCCGAGGTGGTTCTCTTCCGACTCCTCGTCCAGCTCGCCCGTCACCATCCGGTGGAACTCGTCGAAGAGGACTTGCGCCTCCTCGCGCGTCTTGCCCTTGACGGCCTGCGTCATCATGCTCGCCGCCGCCTTCGAGATGGCGCAGCCCGTCCCGACGAAGCTCAGGTCGCGCACGAGCCCCTCGTCCATCAGCATGTAGACGGTGAGTTGGTCGCCGCACAGAGGGTTGAAGCCCTCAGAGACGCGGTTCGCGCCTTCCAACTTCTGGAAGTTCCGCGGCTTCTTGTTGTGGTCGAGTATGACCTGCTGATACAGCTCGCTCAGTTCTGACATAAAAGAAGTAGTCAGTAGTCAGTAGTCAGTAGAAAAGATTTTATGCTGACTACTGACTACTTTTTCAGGCAAAGACCTCAATCACTTTCTGGACGGCGGCGACGAGACTGTCCACCTCCTCCTTCGTGTTGTAGAAGGCGAAGGAGGCGCGGGCGGTGGCGGGCACACCGAAGTGCTGCATCACGGGCTGAGCACAGTGGTGCCCGGCGCGGATGGCGATGCCCTCCTGGTCGAGGATGGTGCCCACATCGTGCGGGTGCACCTCGTCGATGACGAAGGCGACTACGCTCGCCTTCTCGCGCGCCGTGCCGATGATGCGGACGCCCTCGATGCTGGAGAGCTTTTCCGTGGCGTAGTCCAAAAGCTCCTGCTCGTGCGCCTGCGCCGCGGCGCGGTCGATGCTGTTGAGATAATCAATCGCCGCCCCGAGCCCGATGGCCGAGGCGATGGCGGGCGTGCCGGCCTCGAACTTGTCGGGGATGGCGGCGTAGGTGCTCCGCTCGAACGTGACGGTGCGGATCATCGAGCCGCCGCCGAGGAACGGGTTCATCTTCTCCAGCCACTCGGCCTTGCCGTAGAGGATGCCGCTGCCCGTCGGCGCAAACATCTTGTGGCCGGAGATGGCGTAGAAATCGCAGTCCAAATCCTGCACGTCAACCGCGAGGTGCGGCGCGCCCTGCGCCCCGTCCACGAGCACGGGCACGCCCACCTTGTGCGCGCGCGCCACAATCTCCTTGACCGGGTTGACGGTGCCGAGCGAGTTCGAGACGTGGCCGACGCAGACGAGCTTCGTCCGCTCGTTCAGGAGCGCGTCGAACTCGTCCATGATTAACTCGCCCGCGTCGTTCATCGGGATGACGCGCAGGCGCGCGCCCTTCTCCTCGCAGAGCATCTGCCACGGGACGAGGTTCGAGTGGTGCTCCATCTCGGAGACGACGATCTCGTCGCCCTCGCCCACGAACTTGCGCCCGTAGCCGTGCATGACGAGGTTGACGCCCTCGGTGACGCCGCGCACGAAGATGCACTCGCGCGCCTCGCGCGCGTTGATGAAGCGGCGCACCTTCTCGCGCGCGCCCTCGAAGGCCGAGGTCGCCTTCTGGCTCAGATAATGAACGCCGCGGTGGATGTTCGAGTGCTCCTCGCGCAAATACTTCGCGCCCCGCTCGATGACGATGCGCGGTACCTGCGCCGACGCCGCGTTGTCGAGGTAGACCAAAGGCTTCCCGTTCACCGTCTGCCCGAGCACGGGGAAGTCCTCGCGGATGCGTCCCACGTCCCAGCCCGCGCCCGGCTCGACGGCCGTGCCCTTCTCTTCGACTGTCTTCTCTGTCGCGATCATCTTTCTATGCCTCAAGTCGTGCGTGCAGGCGGTTCAGAATAGCCTCGTCCAACTGCGCGCGGATGGACTCGAACTTGATGCTCGCGACGATCTCCTCGGCGAAGCCGTAAGTCAGGAGGTTGCGCGCGAGGTCGGGGTGCAGGCCGCGGCTCAGCAGGTAGAACAGCTCCTCCTCTTCGAGCTGGCCGACGGTCGCGCCGTGCGAGCACTTCACGTCGTCGTTGAAGATTTCGAGCTGCGGCTTCGTGTCCACGCGCGCCTCCGAAGAGAGCAGAAGGTTCTTGTTGCTCTGCTGGGCATCCGTCCCGCTCGCGCCCTCGTGGACGTAGACGCGGCCGTTGAAGACGGCGCGCGACTTGCCGTCGAGGATGCCCTTGTAATTCTGCCGGCTCGCGCAGTTCGGCTCGCGGTGTTCGATGAGCGAGTGCGTGTCCGAGTGCTGCCCGTCGCCGACGATGTAGAGCCCATCCACGTGGCACGACGCGCCCTGACTCGTCAGCGCAACCGAGATTTCGTGCCGCGACAGGCGCGCGCCCAGCGTCACCGTCGTCAGGTCGTAAGCGCCGTCCTTCGAGACCTCCGCGCGGGTCGAGGCGATGTGGTAAGCGCTGTCGGCCTCGTCCTGCACCTTGTAGTGCGTCACGCGCGCGCCCTCGCCGACGAAGACCTCCACGACCGCGTCGGTGAAATACTCTGCGTCGCCGACGGCCGCGTACGTCTCGATGAGGTCGAGCCGGCTGTCGCGCTCCGCCACGACCAGCGCGCGCGGGAAGGACGTAGACTCCTCACCGCCCGGCGCGGTCAGGAAGAGCAGTTGCACGGGCGACTCCACCACGACGCCCTTCGGGACGAGCAGGAGCACGCCGCCGTCGAGGAAGGCCGTGTTGAGCGCCGAGAACGCATCGCTCCCCTCGCCCGACAGACGGCCGAGGTGTTCCCACAGAACTTCGGCATGCTCGCCCGCGAGCGCAGCGCCGATTTGCTCCACGGAGACCTGCGACGGGAGCGCTTCGAGCGAAGAGTGCTCTGTGCTGTAGACGCCGTTGACGAAGACGAGGCGGCTCCGGCGCGCCTCCGCCGAGACGAACGTCTCGACAGCAACGCTCTCAAGCTCGACGTTCCCCTGCGACGCCGGCCGGAACGCCTTCCGCGCGAGCGGCGCGACGTTCGTATACTTCCAGTCCTCTTCGTCCGTCGTCGGGAAACCCAGCTCCTCGAAGCGCCCGAACGCGCCCTCGCGCAGCCTCTCCATCCACGAGGGCTCGCCCTCGCGCGCGCCCGCGAACTCGCGGAAAGCGTCCGCGTAAATGCTCTTTTCCTTGACCGCCTGTGACATCAATTTTGACTCTTGTTCTAAGCGCTGGCGACGGCTTCCTTAAGCCAGTCGTAGCCCTTCTCTTCCAGTTCGAGCGCCAGCTCCTTGCCGCCCGTGCGCACGATGCGCCCCTTGTAGAGGACGTGAACGTGGTCGGGGACGATGTAGTTGAGGAGCCGCTGGTAGTGCGTGACGAGGACGACGGCGTTCTCGGGCGTGCGCAGCTTGTTGACGCCCTCGGAGACGATGCGCAGCGCGTCGATGTCGAGCCCCGAGTCGGTCTCGTCGAGCACGGCGAGCTTCGGCTCCAGCACGGCCATCTGCAAAATCTCGTTGCGCTTCTTCTCGCCGCCGGAGAAGCCCTCGTTGACCGAGCGCGACATCAGCCCCGCGTCCATCTCGACGACCTTCGCGCGCTCGGCCAGAAGGTCTTTGAACTCCAGCGGGTCAAGCTCCTCCGCGCCGAGGTGCTTCTGCTTCTCGTTGTAGGCGAGGCGGAGGAACTGCGCGTTCGAGACGCCGGGCACCTCGACCGGGTACTGGAACGCGAGGAAGACGCCCTCGCGCGCGCGCTCGTCCGGCGCCAGCGCCAGCAGGTTGCGCCCCTCGAACAGCACCTCGCCCTTCGTCACCACGTAGGCCGGGTGGCCGGCGAGAATCTTCGCCAGCGTCGACTTCCCCGACCCGTTCGGCCCCATGATGGCGTGAATCTCGCCCTTCTTCACCGACAGGTCGATGCCGCGCAAAATCTCCTTGCCTTCAACCGTCGCGTGCAAATCTCGAATCTCTAACACTACGCTCTCCTTCGGAGAGCCGTGAACAGTGAACCGTAAACCGTGACAAGTTTAAAACCGCCCCTTCTTGTCACGGTTTACGGTTTACGGTTTACGGCCTTAACTTAGCCCACGCTATTCTCAAGCTTCATGCCGAGCAGGCGCTGCGCCTCGACGGCGAACTCCATCGGCAGTTCTCTAAAAACGTCTTTGCAGAAGCCGTTGATGATGAGCGAGACGGCGTCCTCCTGCGAGATGCCGCGCTGCTGTAGGTAGAACAACTGCTCCTCGCTGATGCGCGAGGTCGTCGCCTCGTGCTCGACGCGCGCCGTGTTGTTCATCACCTCGATGTAGGGGAACGTGTTCGCGCCCGAGCGCCCGCCGATGAGCATCGAGTCGCACTGCGTGTAGTTGCGCGCGCCCTCCGCCCCGGGCAAAACCTTGACGAGGCCGCGGTACGAGTTGTTCGACTTGCCCGCCGAGATGCCCTTCGAGATGATCGTCGAGCGCGTGTTCTTCCCGATGTGGATCATCTTCGTGCCGGTGTCGGCCTGCTGCGCGTGGTTCGTTAAGGCCACCGAGTAGAACTCGCCGATGGAGTTGTCGCCCTGGAGGATGCACGAAGGGTACTTCCACGTAATCGCCGAGCCGGTCTCGACCTGCGTCCACGAAATCTTCGAGTTGCGGCCGCGGCACGCGCCGCGCTTCGTCACGAAGTTGTAAATGCCGCCCACGCCCTCCTCGTCGCCCGCGTACCAGTTCTGCACCGTCGAGTATTTGATCTCGGCGTCGTCGAGCGCGATCAGCTCCACGACGGCCGCGTGCAACTGGTTCTTGTCGAACTTCGGCGCGGTGCAGCCTTCGAGGTAGGAGACGTACGCGCCCTCCTCCGCGATGATGAGCGTACGCTCGAACTGCCCCGACTCCTGGTTGTTGATGCGGAAGTAGGTCGAAAGCTCCATCGGGCAGCGGACGCCCTTCGGCACGAAGACGAACGAGCCGTCGGAGAAGACCGCGCTGTTGAGCGCCGCGAAGTAGTTGTCGCCGACGGGCACGACCGAGCCGAGGTACTTCTTGATCAGCTCGGGGTAGTCGCGGATGGCGTCGGTGAAGGAGCAGAAGACGACGCCGTGCTTCTTCAACTTCTCCTTGTAGGTCGTCGCCACCGAGACCGAGTCGAAGACGGCGTCCACGGCGACGTTAGCGAGCTGCTTCTGCTCGTTCAGGGGGATGCCGAGCTTCTCGAACGTGCGCAGCAGCTCGGGGTCAACCTCGTCGAGGCTCGCCTTCGCCTCCTTCTGCTTCGGCGCGCTGTAGTAGATGATGTCCTGGTAATCGACCTCGGGGTATTTGATGTTCGGCCAGTGCTTCGGCTCGGTCATCTTCAGCCACTGGCGGTACGCCTTGAGGCGGAATTCGAGCATCCACTCCGGCTCGCCCTTCTTCGCGGAGATGAGGCGGACGGTCTCTTCGCCCAGACCCCTCGGGATCATGTCCGACTCGATGTCGGTGACGAAGCCGTACTTGTATTCCTTGTTTGTCAGCAGCTCGATTGTGCTCATCTGATGGTCACTTCCCTACAGAATTCTCTGGTCTGAATTTATGAAAAACTTACTGCGCGCTTTCGCCGAGCGCCGCGGGCGAAGGGCGTACGCCCTGAATCTGGTGGAGCATCGTGTCCACGGTTCGCTCGTCTCCGATTAACTGCGCGAGCGTGATGGCGGAGAGGGCGCGCTCGACCGCCTCGTGGACATTGACGATGACCGAGCGGATGCCACAGTCGCCCGTGTGCACGCACGAGTCGAGCACGCCCGGGTAGGTCTTGCAGTGGCCTTCCACCTGCCCCTCGTCCAGCACCTTGATAATCTCGCTCAGGCGAATCTCCGCGGCGGGACGTGCGAGCGTGTAGCCGCCCTTCGTCCCGCGGGTCGAAGTGACAAGCCCCGCCTTGTTCAAAAGCCACAAAACCTTCCCGGCGTTGGCCTGCGAGATGCCCTCGCGCTCGGCCATCTGCCCGAGCGTCAGAAACTCGCCCCCGTCCAGCCGCGCCAGTTGCAAAAGGCACCGCAGCCCGTACTCTTCCTGTGCCGAGACCTTCATAAAGCACCCGAAAACCGACCGCAAAAACGTTGACGCTGACCCATACTAGACATACCTGATTTTTTTGTCAAGATTGATTAGACGCCCTGCCAAAGACGTGGGTTGTACCGCTAAGCTATTGAATAGCTGTGAGTTGCGACCTAAAACGGCAAATGAGGCGGAAGCCTGACCGTGAGTGAGAGTTTAATTGTTTCACTGTTGCGCGCTCAGGGAGTTGAGGAGCCCTCCCTCACGGTCGGGCTTTTCCGCCTTGTCACCTGCGCCACTCGTCAATGAGGGACGCGACGAGCCCCGACCAGCCCGTCTGGTGCGAGGCGCCGAGCCCCATCCCCGTGTCGCCGTGGAAGTATTCGTAGAAGAGCACGAGGTCGCGCCAGTGCGGGTCGCGCTGGAATTTTTCGTACCAGCCGTGTGCGGGGCGCCGGCCGTCACCGTCGCGCGTGAAGAGGCTGATGAGGCGGTCGGCGAAGCCCTGCGCCATCTCGTCGAGCTTGACGGGCGGCTCGCCGGGGACGGGGCTCTCGACGGCGAACTGTTGGCCGTAAGCCTTGCCGAGTTTACGCAGGGATTCGATCATCATGAAGGTGGTGGGCAACCAGACGGGGCCGCGCCAGTTGGAGTTGCCGCCCTTGAGCATCTCCCGGCTCTCGGCCGGCTCGTAGCCGACCTGCGCGCCGCCGTACTGGAACGGGTGGCGCTCGTGCCACTTCGAGAGGCTGCGCAGCCCGTAGTCGGAGCGGAACTCTTCCGGGTCCCAGACGCGCTCCAGAAGCCCGCGCATCTGTTCGGGGCTGACGATGGCGAGGATGTGCACGCGCTTGCCGCCGTGCTCGACGGTCGTCACGGAGCGCTGCACGATGTC
>JBEVJD010000101.1:0-3565 GCA_040510435.1 Pyrinomonadaceae bacterium
GGGATGAAGCAGGCGAGCAGCGCGGCGCAAGCGAGCACGAGCGCGACGCCGCCGAAGACCAGCGGGTCTGTGGCCGAGACGCCGTAGAGGATACTCGCCATCACGCGCGTCAGCATGAGCGCGCCCGCGAGCCCGAGCGCGAGCCCGACGAACGTGAGCACGAGCCCCTGCGAGAGGACGAGCCGCAGGATGTCTCCCCCCTGCGCGCCGAGCGCGAGCCGGATGCCGATCTCGTGCCGCCGCTGCGCCACGACGTAAGACATCACCGCGTAGAGCCCGACGGCCGCGAGCAGCAGCGCGCCCACGGCGAAGAAGGCCATCAGGAACATCGTCAGGCGCTTCGGCGAGACCGCCTCGTCCACCACGTCGCGCAGCGGCCGCACGTCGTAGATGGGGAGCCCCGCGTCGAGGGCCTTCACCTCGCCGCGCACCGAGGGCGCCAGCCCCGCCGCGCTCGCGCCCTCGACCGCGCGCACGACGAGCGCCATCGTGTACCACGGGTCTTGCCGCAAGGGGCGGTAGAAGGCCAACTCCGCCTCCGTGTCCATGTCCTCGTTCTTCACGTCGGCCGCGACGCCGACGATCTCCCACGGGCCCTCTTCATCCGAGATGACGAGGCGCCGCCCCACGGCGTCGCCCCGCGGGAAGAAGCGGCGCGCGAGCGAGTCGTTGACGATGCAGACCTTCGGCGCCCGCTCGTCGTCGGCGTCGGTGAAGACGCGCCCGCCGAGCAGGCGCGTGCCGGCGGTCTCGAAGTAGCCGGGCGTGATGACGTTGTAGTTGGCGTGGGGGCGGCGGTCGGGCGGCGGAGCGGGCTCGCCCTCGACGTGGAAGTTGGAGCTCATGTTGCCCTCGCGGCTCATCGGGACGAAGTTGATGGCCGCGGCCGAATCGACGCCGGGCAGCGCGCCGACGCGCTCGACGAGCCGCTCGTAGAAGCTCCGGCGCTGCGCCTCCTCGGGGTAGCCCGCGCGCGGCAGCGACATCTGGAGGACGAGCACGCCGTCGGGCTTCAGACCCAGGTCGGCGCGCATCATCTCGTAGAAGCTGCGCACCATCAGGCCGGCGCCGACGAGCAGCATGAGCGAGAGCGCTACCTCGAAGACGACCAGAATGCTCCGCATCAGGTTGCGCCGCACGCCGCCGCTCGCGCCCTTCTGCCCGCCCTCCTTCAGCGACTCGTTGAGGTTCGTCCGCGCCGCCTGGAGCGCCGGCACGATGCCGAACACGACCCCCGTCAGCACCGACGCGCCGAGCGTGAAGACGAGCACGGTCGTGTCGATGCCCATGTGACGCCAGCCGGGGATGAACTTCGTGAACGTCGGCGGCATCCCCTTCGCGATGAACTCGACGCCCCACACGGAGAAGAGCAGACCCGCCGCGCCGCCGACGAGCGCGAGCAGCAGGCTCTCGGTCAGAAGCTGCCGGACGAGCCGCCAGCGGCTCGCGCCGAGCGCGGTGCGGACGGCCAGCTCGCGCTGGCGCGACGAGGCGCGCACGAGCAGGAGGTTGGCGACGTTGGCGCACGCGATGAGCAGGACGAACCCGACCGCGCCGAGCAGCACCATGAGGTAGGGCTTGGGGCCGCGCGTGAAGGAGTCCGTGAGCGATTCGGCGAAGGCCGTGCGCCCGCCGTTCGTATCGGGGTAGAGCTGCCGCGCGCGCTCGGCCACGCCGCGCACCTCGGCGTCGGCCTGCTCGACGGTGACGCCGGGGCGCATGAGTCCCACGACTTGCAGGTAGTGGTTCCCGCGGCTCTGCGCGTCATTCGGTTCGAAGACGAGCGGCGCCCAGACCTCGCAGGCGTTGAGCGGGAAGTTGAAGTCGGCGGGCAGGACGCCGACGACCGTGCGCGGGCGGTTGTCGATGCGGACGCTCTTGCCGACGATGTCGGGGTCTGCGCCGAAGCGCTCGCGCCAGAGGTTGTGATTGATGAGGACGACCTCTTCGGCGCCGGGCTGACCCTCTTCCTCCGTGAAGGTGCGGCCGCGCTCGGCGCGCGCGGCGAGCACGCGGAAGAGCGAGGGCGTGACGCGCGCGCCGGGGACGCGCTCGGGCTGCTCGCCCTCGTTGAGGCTGAAGTGCTGCGTGCCGTAGGCGGCCAACTCCTCGAAGACCTTGGTCTGGTCGCGCCAGTCCATGTAGTTGGCGGGCGCCACCGAGTTGCGGTTGTTGGTCTGGTCGATGCCGCGCTCCCAGACCATCACGACCCTCGGCGTCGTCTCGTACGCGAACGGCCGCAGCAGCAGCGCGTTCACGACCGAGAAGATGGTGGTGTTCGCGCCCACGCCCAGCGCCACGGCCAGCACCGCCACGGCCGTGAACCCCGGGTTCTTCCACAGCATCCGCGCCGCGAACCCTAAATCCCGCCAGAGAGTCATCTTGCACACTCCTTGGAGAGTGATGAGTGATGAGTGATGAGTGATAAGAGAGAACAAAGCCCCTCTTCTCCTCCTCATCACTTATCACTCATCACTTATCACTCGTATCGAAGCGCCACCATCGGGTCGACCTTCGTCGCGCGGCGCGCGGGGACGTAGCAGGCGAGCAGGGCGGCGAGCGCGAGGAGGAAGGAGATGGCGACGTAGGTCAGCGGATCGGACGCCGTGACGCCGTAGAGCAGGCTCGACATGACGCGCGCCAGCGGGACGGCGCCCGCGAGCCCCGCGCCGATGCCGAGCGCCGCCAGCAGCAGTCCCCGCCTGAGGACGAGGCCGAGCACGTCCCGCCGGCTCGCGCCCAGCGCGACGCGCACGCCGATCTCGCGCGTCCGTTGCGCCACCGAGTAGCTCATCACGCCGTAGATGCCGACGGCCGCGAGCAGCAGCGCCACCAGCGCGAACAGACCCAACGCCGTCATCGCAAAGCGCCGCCGCGCGAGCGAGTCCGACAGGCGCTCGTCCATCGTCTTCACGTCGTAGACGGGCACGTTCGGCTCGATGGCGCGCGCCTCCCGCGCCAGCGCCTGCGCCAGCCCCGCGGGGTCGCCCGAGGTGCGCGCCACCACGTACATCGTGCCCGAAGGGTTCTGCCCGTGCGGCATGTAGAGGGTGACGCGCGAGTCCGTGTCGAGCGCGTACTGCTTGACGCCGCCCACGACGCCGACGACCGTCCGCCAGGGCGAGTCGGAGTCGGGGCCGCCCGGGCGGAGCCGCTTGCCCACGGCCTCCTGCCCCGGCCAGTAGGTACGCGCCATCTTCTCGTCGATGATGACCACCTTCGGCGCGTCCTTCGCGGCGTCGCGCTCGTCGAAGTGGCGGCCGGCGACGAGCGGCACCCGCATCGTCTCGAAGTAGCCCGCCCCGGCGATGCGCATGTCGGCCTGGATGGCCTCCTGCCCCGTCGTCGGCACGTAGCCTTCTATCGTGATGCTCCCCCAGCCGATGCCCCCGCCGAGCGGGAGGATGGAGGCCGCGCCCGCCGACTCGACGCCGGGCAGCGCGCGCGCCCGCTCCAGCGTCTGCCGGTAGAACTCCGTGCTCCGCTCGCCCGCGTGGGGCGTGCCCGTGACCGACAGGCGCATCGAGATGACGCCGCGCGGGTCGAACCCCGGCTCAACCTGCTG
>JBEVJD010000102.1:0-9736 GCA_040510435.1 Pyrinomonadaceae bacterium
TCGACGGGCACGTACGCCGCGCCGGCCTTCCACGCCGCGAGCACGCCCACGACCTGCCAGGCCGAGCGCTCCAGGAGCAGCACGACGCGCCCGCCGCGCCCCGCGCCCATCCCGCGCAGGAGCCGGGCCAGGCGGTTGGCCGCCGCGTTCAACTCCGCGAACGAGAGTCGCTCCTCGCCGCACTCGACCGCACTCGCGTCGGGTGTCTGTGCGGCCTGCGCCTCGAACAGCGCCGGCAGCAGCGGGGAGGTCGGGTAGGGACGTGACTGGCGAGCAGGTTGTGAGAGCAGGTCAAGGCGCTCGCGGTGGCCGAGCGCATCGAGGTCGGAGATGGCAAGGTCGGGGTGAGCGCAGGCGGAGGCGAGGAGGGTGAGGAACTGGTCGGCTAGTAGCTCAATCGCGGCGCGGGAGAAGCGGGCGAGGTCGAAGTAGAAGCGTGCGCGCAGGGAGGCGACCGAGCGGGAGAGGCGCAGCCGGAGCGAGAAGGGCTCGGCCGAGGCCGAGAGGTAAAGGAGCGAGAAGCGGAGGCCGGCGGCGCTGTACTCCGCAGGCCACTGTTGGTATTCGAACGCTAACGTTGATGACGGGGCGGCTTCATCTTCGCCTCGGCGGCCGGCGGCTTCGGTTGAGAAATATTCCTGCCACTCGTCGGCCTTCGACCAGTTCTCGTTGACGTATCTCAACACGTCAGGAAAAGTGTAACTCTCTTGATAATGAGTCTGGACGGAAAGATATTTCGAGAACGGCCCGAGAGCCTTATCCAAGCCCTCGAACTTTCTCCCATCGTAGAGGGTGGCGACACCTATCTCCGGCTGCCTTGTGAGATGCCAGAGCAGGAGTTGCCAGGAGGCCAATAGCAGAACCTCCTCGGTCACACCGAATCTGCCGGCCTGCGCCGCCACCTCCCGTGCCACCCGCTCGTCTATCTTCACCTCCAACTCTTCCAGACCCGCGCCGTAAGGCTCCGCACGTCCCTCGACCTCACACGACTCCGCCTCTTCGTCGAGCTTCGAAGTAGATTCGAGCGGCAGTGATATCTCCTGCGCGCTGCCCGCATGCACGTCCCGCCAGAACGCGCGGGCCTCTTCTGCGGCCTCCCCCGCGCCCTCCGTCAGCTCGTTCTGCCACTCCGAATAATCCGCGTACTGCACCACCTCCGCGCCGTCGGCGCCCTCCGCCGCCGCATAGCACTCGCCCAACTCCCTCACCATGTTCATCATCGACCGGCTGTCGCCAGCCATCCCAGACACGCTCAAGACCACCACCCGCTCCTCGTCGTCGAACACCGCCAGGCACGCCCTCACCACGCCGCCGGCCTCCTCTTCCGCCACCCCGCCCGCCTCCGGCTCGGCCTCAACGCCCGCCGCACGTTCCAGCTTCATCAACCCGGCCAACGCCTGCCGGCGGCCCTGCTCGCCGCCCTCGACCACTCCGCGCAGGTCTACCTCACGCCAACGCACCGGCGTACCCTCGCCGATGACCTGGATGGGGAACTCCATGCCGGGCAGGCGTTGGAACTCCGTGCGCAGCACCTCGTGGCGGCTGACTAAGCGCTCGACCGCACGGCGCAGCGCCCCGGCCGTGACGTGCCCCGAGACCGAGACGGCGCACTGCGCGTGCGGGCGCGACGAGGGCGCGCCGCCGAGCAGCCCCCAAACCCTGCGTTGCTGCGGCGAAAGCCGATACCCTTCCAGCGTGGCGTTCTGCATGTCTACGTCCCCATTTCTCCGGATTCTTAAACCGAGATGTTCTTCCAACTGAAAGGTTCGGCCATTCCGACGATGACTTGTCGCGCCCCAACGAACGGCTCGCGCGCGTGTGCCGTAAGCATGTTGTCCAACATCATCACGTCGCCTTCCTGCCAGGGGAAGACGACCTTCTCCGACAGGTAAGCGCCGCGCAACTCTTCGAGGACGGACGGCTCTATCGCAGAGCCGTCGCCGTAGAAAGTGTTGTTCGGCATTTCATCGGCCTCGAACTGTGACAGCAGCATGTCCCGAACCTCCGGCTCCAGCGTCGAGACGTGGAAGAAGGTCAGGTGATTGAACCAGACCGGCTCGCCCGTCCGCGGGTGGATGGCGACCGGCTCGCGCACCTGCCGCGTCCTCAGGCGGTCGTCCTCCATCCATTCGAATTCAATCTCGTTCCCACGACAGTAGACTTCGACCCGCGCGCGGTCGGTGGTCTGGAAGGCGGTCTGCCACGACAGGCCGAAATTCTCGCGGAAGTTGCGGACGTACATGTATTTCTTTTCCGCGAAACGCTCTCTGATCTTCGGGTCGATGCGGGCGAAGACTTTCCGGCAATCGACGACCGGCGTCTCGCCGCCCTGCTCCGACCGCTGCACGCAGCAGAAGAAGATTTTCATGATGAAGTTCAAGTTATATGACTGCTCGTTGTGCGGAAAGATGCTCTTGTCGGGAGGGTAGTCGGTCGACGTGTAGACGTTGCCGCTCACCTGGCTGCGCGGCGAGGAACGCTCCGTATACTCAAGCGGCTCGCCCGAGACTGACTTGATGAGCTGTTCCAGTTTCGAGGCCGAATCCGTGTTAAAGCCGCGAAACATTATCGCGCCGTGCTTCGCCAGCTCCGCGTCGACGAGAGGTAGATTGTTCTTCACCCAGCTCGGCAGGTTTACGTCATCGCCGGAGGGCTCCATCAGCAGCGGAAGTTCGCCGCCGCCGTCGAGCGAGCTTTTTTTAACCAGTGCTCCCTCCGACAGCTTGAGGGGGCTGCGTTTGGTCGCCCGAAATTTTGCGAAGTCTGAATCCGCGCGTTCTACACCACTCATAATTCAACGCTCCTTTATTGAACGTGTCTCTTACTGCACGTGCCCGCCCGCGTCGTTCACGACGCTGACGAGTTTGCGGCGGCGCGTCAGCAGTTGCCCCGCCGCCGCCTCCCCCCACTCGCGCTCGACCTCCCGCTGCCGCTCGCGCTCCTCGGCGGTCGCCACCTCCTGCCGGCCCACCCGCGCCCCGGCGTCCGCGCACACCGCTTCCAGCACGCGCGCGTATTGCCGCCCCCAACCCGCCACGCGCTCCTCCTTGTACAGATCCGTCCGGTAGCTCCACGAACCGCTCAACTCGTCTCCGTCCTCACTCATCCACAGCGTCAGGTCGAAGCGCGCCGTCCCGACGCCGAAGTCCTCCGGCTTCATCTCGACGCCGGGCAGTTGCACCTCCCTCGTCGCGCCGTTCAACAAGCCGAACGCCACCTGGCACACCGGCATGTGTCCGGCGTCGCGCTCCGGCCGCAGGTGTTCCACCACCCGCTCGAACGGCACGGCCTGATGCGCGTAGGCGCTCAGGCACGTCTCGCGCACGCGCGCCAGAAGGTCTCGGAAACGCGGCTGGTCGGAGAGGTCGCTGCGCAGCACCACGGTGTTGACGAAGAAGCCGATGAGTCCTTCCGTCTCGGCGCGCGGCCGACCCGAGACGGCCGTCCCGACCAGCACATCCGCCTTGCCGCTCAGCCGGTAGAGCAACACCTGGAAGGCCGCCAGCAGCGTCATGAACAACGTCACGCCCTCGCGCTGCGACAGCGCGCGCAACTCCGCGGCCACCTCCGGGCGCACCGCGAATCGCAGTCGCGCGCCGCACGCCGCCTGCACCGCCGGCCGCGCGTAGTCGCCCGGGATTTCGAGCACCGGCGGCCGCCCGCCCAGTTGCCGCCGCCAGTACGCCAACTGCTCTTCGAGCGCCGGCCCGTCCATTAACTGCCGCTGCCACTCGGCGTAATCGACGTACTGAATCGGGAGCGCGTCGAGCGGCGAAGGCGCGCCCGCGTGGAAGGCCGTGTAGAGGGCCGTCAACTCTCGCACCAGCACGTTGAGCGACCACGCGTCGCTGGCGATGTGGTGAATGGTGAACAGGCCGATGTGGTCGTCCGTGCCGAGCCGCACGAGCGTGGCGCGTAGAAGCAGGTCGCGCGTCAGGTCGAAGGGGCGTGCGGCCTCGGCGCGCGCCAGTCGCTCCGCCTCGACAGCGCGGGGCGCGGCGGGTAGCGCCGAGAGGTCAACGAACGGCAAAGCCACCTCGGACGGGGGGCTGAAGTCGAGACGCGGCTGACCGCCCCGGGTCGTGAAGTGCGAGCGCAGCACCTCGTGACGACGAACGATCTCGGTGAGCGCGGCGCGCATCACCGCCGGGCGCAGGTCGCCGCGCATGCGCAGTGCCTCCGGCATGGAGTAGCCGACCGCGCCGCCCGTCTCCATCTGGTCGAGGAACCAGAGGCGATGCTGCGCGAAGGAGAGCGGCAACTCACCTTCGCGCTCAATAGGCTTTATCGGGGCGTCGGGGGTTCCCTGTCCGGCGCTCATCCCGCTCCGGATGATTTCGGCCAGCTCCGCGACCGTCGGCGACTCGAACACGTCGCGCAGCGGGAGCGCCACGTTGAAGTGGCTGCTCAGACGCGAAGTGAGTTGCGTCGCGAGCAGCGAGTGGCCGCCGAGGTCGAAGAAGTTGTCGTGGATGCCGATGGGGGCGAAGCCGAGCATCTCTTGCCAAACGTCAACGATGACCCGCTCGGCGTCGTCGCCCGGCGGCACATACATGGTGGCGAGGTCTGGTCGCTCGTGTGTCGGGCCGGCGGGGCGCGGTGGCTCCGCTTCCGGGTTCTGTCCCGCCGCCGTCAAAAGCCTGTGCCGCTCGGCGACGGCCCGGAGGTCTCGCCGCGAGACGATGACGCGCGGAAGTCTGCCCGACAGGATTCGCCTCAGGACTTGAACGCCCTCGGCGGGCGTGCTGCTTCGCCCGGACGCCTGCAAAAGGTCGGGGTCGGACTGCGGCGCGGCGACTGTCGTTGTCGCCTCTTCGTCGTGCCACACGTCCGAGTTGACGGAGACGGTAAGGCAGGCGCCGGTGCCGCCGTGTCGCTGCGCGTAAGCGTCGAGAAACGCCCTTTCGGCACAGCCGAGGAAGCGGCCGGCCTCCCCGAGCAGCGAAGACTGTGGCGAGCACAGGAGCAGAAAGTCCGACTTGTTATCTTTGACCAATTCGGCGAGCACCCGAGTCTCTTTCAACCTATCTTCCAACGCCGCCGCGAGCGCCTCGGGCTTCTGCTCGCCGATAAGGTTTCCGCCGTCCTCGGCGGCGGCGTGGAACACGCCGTTGACGGAACCGAAGCGCCCGGCCGCGCGCGCCAGCGCCTCTTTCATCTGTCGCGCGTTGGCGGCGTCGGCTTCGATAATCAGGACTTCCGCGCCCTGCGTTTCGAGTTCCCTGATCCTGCTTATCTGCCGGCTCACCTCGTCCTGCTCGCCGCGCGCCAACCACCGCCCCCATTCATCTCTGGCGGGAAAGAATCGGCCGCGCGTCAACACGAGCTTCACCCGCGTTGCCGCCGCCGCCAACGATTCCGCCAGCGAGAGACCGACCTCCCTCAACCCGTGAGTGATGAGGTAGACGCCGCCGTCTTTGAGCCCGGCGGAGGCGTCGGGCGGCGGCTCGCGTCGTAGCGGCTCGAAGGCTTGCACCCAACGTGTGTTACCGCGATAAGCGACGGCGGCTTCCGCGCCCGCCGAATTGAAGTCTGCGACCAGATCGTCAACCGCCTGCGGCTTCGGCCGTTTGACGCCCGGCGAAATCACCAGATCGAAACTGCGGCAGGTGATGTTCGGGTATTCTTTCGGGATGACCTCGGCGGCCCCCAGCACGGCTGTCTTCTCAGGACACAACTCGTCGCTGTCGGTCAACTGCTGCGTGCCGTTCGACACCACCTCTATGTGAACCGGCGCGACGACCTGTCTCCCCGCGAGCGCCCGGGCGATGCGGAGCAGGCCATCGACAGCCGAGTCTGTTGGCTCGCACGAAACCTGTCGTTGCTTCTGCCGCGCGTCCTGTACGGTGACGCCCCACAGATAGACGATTTTCAGAGGACGCTGACTTTCCGAGAGCACCTCGTCGAACAGCATCTCGTAATCAACGCTCTGCGCGGCGTTAATCCGGTAGGCGCGCCCGTCCAACTTGTCGAAGCGATTCCCCGCTTCGACGGCGAAGACGTGTTCCGCGTCGCGCTTCAGACGCTCGACTATGCTCGCCCCCACGCCGCAGTCGTCCGCGAACACGACCCAGCACGCGTCGGCGGCGGCGCGTTCGTCCGGCCTGGCGTGCGGCGGCATGGTGGTCTGTTTCCACAGAGGAACGTAGAGCCACTCCGACGGGTCGGCCCTCGGGCTCAATGACGTTTCGCGCCCACCCGGCTCGTCCCCCTTGCGCGCCTCCACCCAGTAGCGCTTTCTTTCGAACGGGTAAGTCGGCAAGACGAGACGGTGGCGCCGCTCGTCGCCGTCGAATCCGGTCCAGTCAATCTCGACGCCCGCGAGCCACAAGCGACCCAACGCCTTCAGCACGGTGGCGACATCGGACTCGCCTTCCGGCGCGCGCGCCAGCGAGGAAACGACGACGCGTTCCCGTTCGCGCCCGACCTGCTGACGCGCCAGCGTGCTCAGGGTCTGTCCCGGCCCTACTTCCAACCACACCGCGTCCGAGTCTTGTTGCAGTTGCCGGATGCCGTCGCTAAATCTTACGGTCTGACGCAGGTGTCGCGCCCAGTAGCCCGCGTCCGTCGCCTCTTCGACCGTGATCCACGTGCCGGTCACGTTCGAGACGTACGGGAGCGTGGGGGCCTTCAGCTTTATTTTCCTTACCTCTTCGACGAACTTGCCGAGAACCGGCTCGACCATCGCCGAATGAAAGGCGTGTGAAGTTTGCAGGCGCCGGCACTTGACCTCGCGCGCGGCGAGTCGCGCTTCCAGCCGCCCGACGGCTTCGTCGCCCCCGGAGACGACGCACGACTGCGGGGCGTTGACCGCCGCCAACGAAAGCTCGCCGGCCAGCAGAGGCTCGACTTCACCCTCCGGCAGCGCGACCGCCAACATCACGCCCGCCGGCATTTGCGCCATCAGACGGCCTCTGGCGGCGACCAGCGCCAGAGCGTCCTCCAACAAGAAGACCCCGGCCAGACACGCGGCCACGTACTCGCCGATGCTGTGCCCGATCATCGCCGAAGGCCTCACGCCCCAACGCATCCACAGCTTCGCCAGCCCGTACTCGATGACGAACAGCGCCGCCTGCGTGACCTGCGTCTGACTCAGTAGTTGCGCCGCCTCTTCGGCTCCGGCCGCCGTCGGATACAAAACGTCGAGCAGGTCGAGCTTGAGCAGCGGCGCGAGCCGTTCCGAGCAGTATTCGACGTGCCGGCGGAACTCCGGCTCGGTGTCGAACACTCCCCTCGCCATGTCGGCGAACTGCGCGCCCTGACCCGGGAACATGAAAACGACCTTACGCGCCTGCCCCTCGTGCGTGGCGCGTGCCAGCCGCTTCGCGTCGCGCGCTTCGAGCACCGCGGCCGCATCTTTCAGGTCGCGGCACACCAACGCCTGCCTGTAACCGAAGCCCCTGCGGCCGACCTGTAGCGTGTGCGCCACGTCCGCGAGATTGAGTTCTTCGTGCCGCCCGAGATGTTCGGCCAGTTGCGCGTTGCTCTTCTCAAGGGCGCCCTCCGTTTTGGCCGAGAGCAGGAGCAACTGCCACGGGCGGGACGGGCTCGACTCGCCGCCGGCCGGCGCCTCCTCGACGACGACGTGCGCGTTCGTCCCGCCGATGCCGAAACTACTGACCCCCGCGCGCCGCGGCGTCGCCCCACGTTCCCACTCCTGCAACTCCGTGTTCACGTAGAACGCGCTGTCATCGAGCCCGAGGGCGGGGTTCGGCACTTCGAGGTTGATGCTCGGCGGCAGCATTCTTTTTTTGAGCGCGAGGACGGTCTTAATAAGTCCAACGACGCCCGCGGCCGAATCGAGGTGCCCGATGTTTCCCTTGACCGAGCCGAGCGCGCAAAAGCCCTTCTTCTGCGTGTGCGTGCCGAAGACCTTTTTTAAGGCGGCGACCTCGATGGGGTCTCCGAGAATCGTCCCCGTCCCGTGCGCCTCGATGTAACTGATGGATTCGGCGGCGACGCCCGCCATCGTGAGGGCTTCGCTGATGACCGCCGCCTGCCCGTCTACGCCGGGCGCCGTGTAGCCGACTTTCATCGAGCCGTCGTTGTTGACCGCCGACCCTTTAATGACCGCGTGGATGCAGTCTCCGTCCGCCAGCGCATCCGACAGTCGCTTCAAAACCACGATGCCGACGCCGTTGCCCGCGACCGTCCCTCGGGCGTCGGCGTCGAAGGGTCTGCAATGTCCGTCCGGGGAGCCTATCCCGTCCGCCTGATAGAAGTAGCCGTTCTTCTGCGGGACGGTGACCGAGACTCCGCCCGCCAACGCCACGTCGCATTCGCCGTTGAGGAGACTCTGGCAGGCGAGGTGAACCGCCACCAGCGAGGTCGAGCAGGCCGTCTGCACGGAGAGGCTCGGGCCCCTCAGGTTCAGTTTGTAAGAGACGCGCGTGGGCAGAAAATCTTTGTCATTACCCAGCATCGTCTGAAACGCGCCCACCGAATTTACGATGTCGCGGTTCGAGGCGAGATTCGTCAGGTAGTAACTACTCATGCTCAGGCCGGCGTAGACGCCAATGGCTCCCCCGAACGTCTCCGGGTTATACGCGGCGTGCCCCAGCGCGTCCGCCGCGCATTCGAGGAAGACCCGGTGCTGCGGATCCATGACCTCGGCCTCCCTCGGGTTGAAGCCGAAGAACGCGGCGTCGAGCAGGTCGATGTCTTCGAGCATCGCCTTCGCCTTGACGTAGTTGGGATGGCGCAGCGCCGCCGCGTCAACGCCCGAAGCCTCCAGCTCCGCGTCCGTAAAGAAAGAGATGGACTCGACCCCGTGTTGCAGGTTGTGCCAGAACTCGTCGATATTTCCGGCTCCCGGAAAGCGACCGCTCATGCCGATGACGGCCACTTCCTCGGGCCCTTCAACTTGATCCTTCTCACTCATCTGCTCTCCCTCATGCCGTCACGTCCTCCGGAGCTTAGCTGGCGCGTCTTCGGCGTTTCGTTAACCCCTTGCGGGTTTCGGCGCGGTGCTGGCCGCGCTCGTCCAAAGTGGGCTGGCTGCCGTTCTCGCCGAGGTGCCTGGCTAAAGAACTGACGGTCGGGTACTGGAACAATTCCACGATAGAGACGGCTCTGCCGAGCGCCTCCTGCAACTTGCCCTGCCCTTTGACTATCAGTAACGAGTGGCCGCCGAGGTCGAAGAAGTTATCGTTGACGCCGACCTTCTCGATGCCGAGAAGCTGCTGCCAGACCTGAGCGATGTGTTGCTCAAGCTCCGTCTGCGGAGCGACGTAAGTCTTCGCCAGCTCGGCATAATCATGTTCCGGCGCGGGCAGGCGTCTGCGGTCGATCTTGCCGTTCGGCGTCAGCGGCATCTCGTCGAGCATGACGATCCACCCCGGCACCATGTACTCCGGCAAGCGCTCGCGCACGTGCCGCCGCAACTCGGCCGCCTCGACCTCCCCCTCGCAGACCACGTAAGCCACCAACTGCGCCGCCGCCGCCCCACCCGCCCCGGCCCTCGCCACGACCAACGCCTGCCTCACCGCCGCGTGGGCCGTCAGCGCCGCCTCTATCTCGCCCAACTCGATGCGGAACCCTCTAATCTTCACCTGATGGTCGGAGCGGCCGAGGAACTCGATCTCGCCGTCCGGGCGGAAGCGAGCCACGTCGCCCGTGCGGTAGAGTCGCGCCCCGCCCTCCGTCGAGAACGGGTCGGGCACGAACTTCTCCGCCGTCAACCCCGGCCTCCTCAAGTACCCACGCCCGACGCCCATCCCCCCGATGTACAACTCGC
>JBEVJD010000103.1:0-4173 GCA_040510435.1 Pyrinomonadaceae bacterium
TGCCGAGCGCGTCCATGCCCTGCTCGACGAAGCCGCTGATCGGGTTGGGCGGCAGGGGCTTCTGGTAGAAGTCGCCGTTGATGGGCTTGAGCTGCCCGGCCTTCGTGCCGCAGATGCCGACGAGATGCTCGGCTCTGCCGTAGAAGGGTTCAAGGTCGTCGTAGGTGATGGGCCAGTCGCGCGCCTCGCGCTGCACGTCGCCGTTGGGGTCGTTCTTGATGTCCGTGCGCCCCGCGTTGGCGCTACGCAGCCGGAAGTCGCGCGGCGGGAAGCGCAGCGAGACCGCGCCGTAGAGCTGTGTGCCGCCGCCGACGACCTGCGCTGTGTAGCCCTCGATGGTCGCGCGATCCTGCCCGTCGCGGTCGCGGTAGACGTGCGGCTCGTCGTTGAGGTCGGGCTCGACGTGGCTCGAATAATAAGAGGCGCCCTTGTTGGCCACGCCGCTGATCTGAATCCGCTTCTCGGGCCCAGTGGCGAACAGCTCGTCGCGCTTCCAGTCGCTCAAGCCCCGCGCGTCCTGATACTGCGGCTTGAAGAGCGGCCCCTTCTCCAGAATGAGGACGGACTTGCCCGCGCGCACGAGCGTCTGCGCGATGGGTGAGCCGCCCGCGCCGCTGCCGATGATGACGAAGTCGAAACTGGTTTTCATAAGGTCGTCCCCGCGCCGCCGTTAGCCGTGGTAGGTAGCGTCGCTGCCGAGCGGACTCTCGATGGAGCGGCGCCAGTCGAAGAGCGTCTTGCCCTCCGCGTTGCTGTAGCGCGATTCGAGGTAGGCCCACCCGACGGCGCCCACGTTGCCGCCGTACTTGGGGTGCGAGAAGGCGCCCGTGAACGTGTGGCGGCGGAGCAGTTGCAGGAAGTAGCGCGGGCTCCCGTAGCGCCCGTAGTCCCAGCCGGGGACGTTGCCGTCGGCCATCTGTTGATAGAGGTCGCGGTACATCTCCTTCGACATGATGGCGGGCTCGACGTAAGGGTTGCGGCTCCGCAACAAACGCTCGACGATGTCGAGGCAGATGCGGTAGTCGATGAGGTGATGGTTCTCCTCCTTCGCCAGCAGCTTGTCGATGAAGTTCACCACGCCGACGGGCTGGTCGAGCCGGTAGGCGTGCACGTACTGCGTCTCCTTCGACTGCTTGTCCGAGGACTCGTAGAAGCGCTCAAGGAAGTTCTCGGCGTCGGGCGTCTCGAACGGGAGGATGTGCGCGGTGAGGCGGTTGAGGATCCATATCTCCCAGCGCTCCAGCACGACCGGCAGCGTGCAGAGGTGCGTGAAGAAGCGCGACCACTCCTTACCGTTGGAGAGCGTCACGCGCTGCGGGTTGATGGGGTCGAGCGTGGGCTGGCCGTCCACGATGAACTTGTACGTGTGCACCTCGCCCTTCGGGATGACGAGCGTCAATGCGAAGTAAGGCAGGTCGGCGTCGCCCGCCCTGACCCTTTCGAGCGGCAGTGGCTCGTAGAGCTTTGCGAACGTGCCGACAACGGAGACCTTCGACGGCGCGGGCCCGCCCGCGGCGTTGTAGACGAACGTCACGCGGTTGAAGGCGTAACTCTCCTCGAAGTTAACGCCGTCGCTGTAGCTGTCAACGACGGGGAAGCGCCACGACTCGCAGACGCGCGAGCGCACGGCGTCGCCGCCGAACTGCCCGTAGTCGTGGCGGGCCTCGCTGCCCTGCTCCCTCGCCAGGTAGCGCGCGCAGTGGTTCAGGACGTACTGATCGTCTTTGGGGAGGATGAATTCGGTTGCCATGTCCGCGAGCCTCTCGGTTCCGAAAAAGGTTGGGAGGGTCTTTGAGTTGCGGGACGGCTTCCGCGGCGGAGCGGAAGCGGGATTTGAGAAAATGAGTTGCGACGGAAAAACCCGTGCAGATTAATGGCGTCGTGCGGGACTGTCAACACAATTCTTCTTCTCGCGCCATAAAAAAATTTTTCTTGCGCCGCCGCGATTCGGGGTGCTAATGTCCGCCGCTCACGCTGCGCGATTCGACCCCGCAATGAACGACCCGCCGCGTACATCCACCGTCGCACACGGCTCAAAAAAAATCTCATGGCAACTCCCAGCAGCCGCCCCGACATGGGGGCCATCCCCTACGACACAGGCGTCACTTTCCGCGTGTGGGCCCCGAACGCCGACGGCGTCTCGGTGGCGGGACAGTTCAACCAGTGGGACGCGCACGCCGACGCGCTCGGGCGCGAGGCGGGCGGCTACTGGTCTGGCGACGTGGAGGGCGCGCGCGCGGGTCAGCAGTACAGGTTCGTCGTCTTCCGCGCCGGGCAGGAGCCGCTCTGGAAGATCGACCCTTACGCCAGGGAGGTGACCAGCTCAAGCGGCAACGCCATCGTCACGGACACGGGCTTCGACTGGGGCCCGGGCGAGTTCTCCGCCCCCGCCTGGCACGAGATGGTCGTCTACCAGATGCACATCGGCACCTTCCTCGACGACCCCGGCGGCAAGCCCGGAGTCTTCGACGCCGTCATCACGCGGCTTCCATACCTGCGCGACCTCGGCGTCAACACCATCAAGGTGCTGCCGTCGGCCGAGTTCCCCGGCGACTACTCGTGGGGCTACAACGCGACCAACATCTTCTCCGTCGAAAGCAGCTACGGCGGGCCGAACGCCCTGAAGCGCTTCGTCAGGGCGGCGCACGAGCACGGCCTCGCCGTCATCCTCGACGTGGTCTACAACCACTTCGGGCCCGGCCACGACCTCGGCCAGAGCGTCTGGCGCTTCGACGGCTGGCACCTCGACGACTGGGGCGGCGTCTACTTCTACAACGACTGGCGCGCGGACACCCCCTGGGGTACGAAGAACCGGCCCGACTACGGCCGCCCAGAGGTGCGCCAGTATCTGCGCGACAACATGATGACGTGGATGGAGGAGTTCCGCCTCGACGGCCTGCGCTTCGACGCCACCTCGTACATCAGGCGCGTCTACGGGGACAGAGAGGATTTGGCCGACGGCTGGAACCTCCTGCGCTGGCTCAACGACGAGTTGCAGGCGCGGCAGGCGTGGAAGATCACCATCTGCGAGGACATGCGCAACGACGCGTGGCTCACACGCGAGACCTCGCAGGGCGGCGCGGGCTTCGACGCCCAGTGGGACTCGGAGTTCGTCCATCGCGTACGCGAGGTGCTGCGTGCGTTCTCCGATGGCGAACGCGACGTGGGCAAGATCGAGCGCGCCCTCTATCACCGCTACGGGACGAACGCGCTCGAACGCGTCGTCTACACCGAGTCGCACGACGAGGTGGCGCGCACCAACGCCAAGAGGCGTCTGCCCGTGGACATCGACCAGACGAACCCGGGCAGCAAGTTCGCCCGGAAGCGGAGCACGCTCGGCGCGGCGCTCGTCTTCACCGCGCCCGGCATCCCCATGATCTTCCAGGGACAGGAGTTCCACGAGGACAGGGAGTTCCACGACGACCTGCCCATCGACTGGCGCAAGGCCGAGTGGTTCGCCGGCATCCTCGCCCTCTACCGCGACCTGATCCGCCTGCGCCGGAACTGGTACGACCACACGCGCGGCCTGCGCGGCCAGCACGTCAACGTGCACCACGCCGACAACGAGACCAAAGTCGTCGCCTTCCACCGCTGGGACGGCGGCGGGCCCGGCGACGACGTGCTCGTCGTCCTCAACTTCGCCAACCGCGCGTGGCCGGGCTACACCGTCGGCGCGCCCTCCGGCGGCCTCTGGCGCGTCCGCTTCAACAGCGACTCACGCATCTACAGCCCCGACTTCGACGACCACCCCTCCTTCGACGCGCACGCCGCCCCCAGCGCCTACGACGGCCTGAGCCACCGCATCGAGCTGAGCCTCGGCGCCTACACCGCCCTGATACTCTCGCAGTAGATGGCTTGGGTGAGTGCGCGGGTTGAAGACTTAGAGTGTAGGTTCGCTCATAAACTGAAAATCCCCTCACGGGGAATCAACAACTTATGGGAGACATTTGCCCATAAAGTGAAAATTTATTAGCGCATAAAGTGAAAATTGCCTACACTTTTAGCACATAAAATGAAATTTCCATGATCAGGCAGTATCCACTACTTGTTCAGTCCCACGGTGTGATGGTGTAGCCTGCTTACTATTACCCGCTAAGGAGGCACTGTGGGACAACTTCTACACGGCAGCGCCCGCACGACTGCGACACTGCGTCGAACGATACAGCATAGTCA
>JBEVJD010000104.1:0-12816 GCA_040510435.1 Pyrinomonadaceae bacterium
GCGAGGAGAAGCCCGAGGCGCGCTTCGGCCTCTACGGCGACGTGGAGCCGGTGAAGAACGACCCGAAGCACGCGTGGAAGGTCTACGCGCTCGACAAGAAGACCGGCAAGGTCGTCTGGGAGCGCGTCGCCTATGAGGGGCTGCCGAAGGTCAAACGCCACCCGAAGTCCTCGCACGCCGCCTCGACCCCCGCGACCGACGGCAAGCACCTCGTCGTCCTCTTCGGCTCCGAGGGTCTCTACAACTACGACCTCAACGGCAAGCTCCTCTGGAAACAAGACCTCGGCACGCTCGACGCGGGCTGGTTCTACGACCCCGACTACCAGTGGGAGTACGCCAGCTCGCCCGTCATCTGGAAGAATCTCGTCATCGTGCAGGCCGACATCCAGAAGGGCTCCTTCATCGCCGCCTACGACCTCAAGACCGGCAAGCAGGTCTGGAAGACGATGCGCGAGGGCGAGTTGCCCGGCTGGGCCACGCCCGTCGTCTACGAGGGGAAGACGCGCGCGGAACTCGTCACCAACGGCACGAAGGCCATCCGCGGCTACGACCCGCTGACGGGCAAGGAGCTGTGGCGCCTGACGCCCAACTCCGAGATCACGACGCCGACGCCCATCTTCGCGCACGACCTCATCTACGTCACCAGCGGCTACCGCCCCGTCCAGCCCATCTACGCCATCAAGCCGGGCGCGGTCGGCGACATCACTTTGAAGGACGGCAAGGAGTCGAGCGACTTCATCGCGTGGAGCAAGCAGCGCGGCGGCCCCTACATGCCGACGCCGATTATCTACGGCGACCTGCTCTACACGCTCTCGAACAACGGCGTCGTGGCCGCCTACGACGCGAAGGCCGGCACGCGCGTCTACCAGCAGCGCCTCGCCGACCGCGGCGGCGCGTTCACCGCCTCGCCCGTCGGCTCCGACGGCAAGCTCTACCTTTCGAGCGAGGACGGCGAAATCTTCGTCATCAAGGCGGGCCCGAAGCACGAACTGCTCTCGGTCAACCCGATGGGCGAAGTCCTGATGGCGACGCCCGCCATCAGCGACGGCATGCTCATCGTCCGCGGCATCAACCACGTCTTCGCCGTCAACGACCCGGCGGCCGAGCCCGTCAAGAAGGCCGAGAAGTAAGAGGGGTGTTGGGTGTTGGGTGTTGAGTTTTAGGTTCTGGATGAACGCGACTCGTCTTTAACCCAGAACCCAACACCTAACAACCAACAACCAACACCTAACACCCAACACCCTTTCTCCAAGGAACCTACACAGTGAAACCGTCAGCCAAAATCTTTTTCATCCTGTCAGCACTTCTCCTGTCCACGCTCGCCCTGTCGGCCGCGCCCTCGGCGGCGGCGGGCGACACGAACTGGCCGCAGTGGCGCGGGCCCGACGGGTCGGGCGTCTCGGCCGAAAAGGGCTTGCCCGAGGAGTGGGGCGAGAAGCAGAACGTCCGCTGGAAGACCCCCGTGCCGGGGCGCGGCCATTCGAGCCCCGTCGTGTGGGGCAAGCGCGTCTTCGTGACGACGGCCGTCGAGGGCGCGGTCGTCCCCGGCGCGAAGGCCGCCGTGCACAAGATCGAAGGTCAGGAGTGGAAACACCCCGACAGCCTCGGAGCCGACCGCAAGCACGCCTTCAAGGTCATCGCGCTCGACCGCGACACCGGCAAGGTTGTGTGGGAGCAGACCGCTTGGGAGGGCACGCCCTACGACGACCGCCACCGCAAAAGCTCCTACGCCGCCTCGACCCCTGCGACCGACGGGCGGATGGTCTACGCCTACTTCGGCACCGAAGGTCTCTACGCCTACGACGTAAGCGGCAAGCTCGCGTGGAAGTTCATGCCCGGCCGCCTGGGCACGCTCGGCATGGGGGCCGCCACGTCGCCCGTGCTCTTCGGCAACGTCGTCATCGTGCAGGCCGACGAGGAGGAGGGCAAGGACTCCTTCATCGTCGCGCTCGACAAGAAGACGGGCAAGGAGGTCTGGCGCTCGCCGCGCAAGGTGCAGGCGAGTTGGGCCACGCCGCTGCTCATCAACACGGGCAAGCGCACGGAGCTGATCGCGAGCGGGACGGAGGCCATCATCTCTTACGACCCGGCGACGGGCAAAGAGCTTTGGCGCTCGAAGGGCGTCGAGAGCAACGCCATCCCCTCGCCCGTGGCGACCGCCGGTCACGACATGGTCGTCGTCTCGGCGGGCTACCCCGCGAAGGTGGCCTACGCCATCAAGCTCGGGGCGTCGGGCGAGGTGAAGGACGCGGACATCGTGTGGCGCTACGCGAAGGGCACGGCCTACGTGCCTTCGCCGATTCTCTACGGCGACTACCTGTACCTCCTGACCGACAAGGGCATCATGACGTGCCTCGACGCGCGCACCGGCGAGGTCAAATACGAGGGCGCGCGCGTCCCCGTCCCGGCCACCTTCACCGCCTCGCCCGTCGCCTTCGACGGCAAGATTCTGCTGACGAGCGAGGACGGCGACACCTTCGTCGTCAAGGCCGGCCCGAAGCACGAGGTGCTGCGCACGAACTCGGTGGGCGAGCCGGTCTACGCCTCGCCCGCGGTCGCCGACGGCAAGCTCTTCATCCGCGGCGAGAAGCACCTCTACGCCATCGAGCAGGCCAAGAAATGACCGCGCGATAAAAGGAACACGCGGCGGGTCTCATCCGTCTAAAGGGAGGGCGCAGGAATTCGCGCGCCCTCCCTTCTGTTTTTTAGCGTGTTTGGAGAAATTAGAGCCTGTTTGAGAAGACTTCGCCCCGGAGGGGCGAGATGTTTATAGCTCAAGGCGCTTTTAAATCTGCTAAGCTCCGGAGGAGCGGCATGTCCATGTCGCCCCTCACGAGGCTGGCAAAATAATTTATGATCTCCGGGCTATAAACATCCCGCCCCTCCGGGGCGCTGAGTTCGCAAATAGATTTCTACGTCAAGGGAGTAAAAGTCATGAACGAAGAGACCGAGAGACGGACGCCGTGGTATCACTCGTGGCCGGTCGTGCTCGTGGCCTGCGTAGTCGCGCCGCCGCTCGGGCTCTTGCTGCTGCTCACGCGGCCGGGGCACGCCTTCAAGGTGCTCGGCTCGGTGCTCGTCGTCGTGCTCGGCGCCACCTACGCCTACCTCATCTTCGGCGCGCGGGGCACGTCCGACCCCAACACCGACGCGCACTACGCCGCGCTCGAACGCCACCGCGCCGAGCAGCAGGGTCAGGCCGCGCCCGCGGCAGACCCCGGGACGCCGCCCGCCGCCGACCCGCAGGCGAGCCCCGCCGCCGCTGTAGACCCCGCCGCGCAAGCCGCGCAGCCGGGCGCGCCGCCCGCCGCCGACCCCGCCGCGCAGGCCGCGGCGCAGCCTCCCGCCGCGAATCAAGCGGCGGCGCCCGCGGCGCCCGCGCGCAGGAACTACTGGACGAACTTCCGCGGCCACGCGCGCGATGGCCGCTACGACGAGCAGCCGATTCGGACGAACTGGCAGGGCGGGCTGCCACAACTCTGGAAGCAGCCCTCGGGCGGCGGCTACGCCTCCTTCACCGTCGCCGACGGCATCGCCTACACCATCGAGCAGAGGCGCGGGCAGGAGGTGGTCGCCGCCTACAACGTCGAGAACGGGCGCGAGCTTTGGACGCACGCGTGGGACGCGCACTACACGGACTCGACCGGCGACGGGCCGCGCGCGACGCCGACGTGGCACGAGGGGCGGCTCTATGCGCTCGGCGCGCTGGGCGAGCTGCGCTGCCTCGACGCGCGCAACGGCAAGCTCGTCTGGTCGAAGAACATTCTGAAGGAGAACGGCGCGTCGAACCTACAGTGGGGGATGGCGGCCTCGCCGCTCGTCGTTGACGACAAGGTGATCGTGATCCCGGGCGGCTCGGACGGCAAGTCGGTCGTCGCCTACAACGCGCGGACGGGCGCGCGCGCGTGGGGGGCGCTTGGCGACTCGGCCTCTTACACGTCGCCGATGGTGGTCACGCTCGGGGGGCGCAGGCAGATTCTCGCCGTCACGGCGCGGCGCGTGGCGGGCTTAGCGCCCGAGGACGGAGCGGTGCTGTGGGACTTCCCCTGGGCGAACTCCATCGGCATCAACGTCTCGCAGCCCATCGTGGTCGGCCCGAACCGCTTCTTCGTCTCGGCCGGGTACGGGAAGGGCGCGGCGCTGGTGGAGTTGACGGGCGCGGGCGGCAAGCTCTCGGCCGCTCCGGTCTGGGAGCGCGCTTCGATGAAGAACAAGTTCAACAGCTCTGTGCTGCACGAGGGGCACGTCTACGGGCTGGACGAGAACATGCTGACGTGCGTGGACGTGGAGACGGGGCAGCAGAAGTGGAAGGCGCGCGGCTACGGCTACGGGCAGGTCGTCTTAGCCAGCGGCCACCTCATCGTCACGACCGAGGAGGGCGAGATCGCGCTCGTGCGCGCCACCCCCGCCGGCCACACGGAACTCGCGCGTTTCCCCGCCCTCGAAGGGCGCACCTGGAACGTCCCGGCCATCGCAAACGGACGCCTCCTCGTCCGCAACGCCACGCAGATGGCCTGCTACAAGCTCACCGACTGAACGAGGTTAAACTACTGTAGGCGCGCCACTTCTCCCGCGTGGGAACGCCGTTCCGGTCATCGGAAACGGCATTCCCATGCGTGGGAATGGCATGCGCACGCATCAGCATGTAATGCGCACGCGTGAGAATGGCATTCCCACGCGTCGGAATGGCATGCGCACGCGTCGGAATGGCATGCGCATGCGTGGGAATGGCATTCCCACGCGTCGGCATAACGTTCCGATGCGTGGGAATGGCATGCGCGCGCGTGAGAATGGCATGCGCGCGCGTGGGAATGGCATTCCCACGCGCGCGCATGCCATTACACCGCGACGTAATGCCATTGCGAGCGGCGCAATACGATTACGGGGCGGCGCAACGGCGTTGCGCCGCCCCGTAATGAGGCGCAGGGCTCAGGACTTACCACAGCCGCCCTCGATTATAGCGGGTGGCAGACGTGTGCGACTCCAACAGAACCGCGAGCGGTAGCGAGCGGGTGCGTGCTGAGAGGTGCGGGCCGCCTGATGACACACAGACCTGCTCGCTACCGCTCGCGGTACTGTTCGGGCCGTCCGCGGCGTCGGTCGCATCCGACCGCAAACCGCTACAATCAGCGGAGTGAGAGGGACGACAGTGTCGTCTCGTCTTTGATGAGGATTTGGTCGCCGAGCACGACCGGGTGCGCCCAGGTCTGCGAGGTGGCGACGGTGTACTGCGCCGACGGCGTGAAGGAGGTCGCGGACGCGGGCAGGACGTAGAGCACCGCGTCGTTCGTGAGCGCCAGCAGCGTCCCGCCGAGGTTCACGATGGCCGCGTTCTCGCCCATCCGCCCCGGCCCCTGCCAGATCGTTTTGCCCGTCGCCGCGTCCAACGCGAAGAACTGCCCCTTCTTGCGCGCCGAGAGCCCGTAGAGCGTCGAGCCCACGAGCACGGGCGTGTTCATGTAAAGCTCGTTCTCCTCGTTGCGCCAAACCTCAACAGCCTTCCACTTCCCGCCCTCGCGCGCGGGGCGCAGCGCGACGATGCCGCCCCCCTCGAACGAGACGACGACCGTGTCCCTGTAGACGACCGGCGTGTTGCTGTTGGTGTCGTAACCCGTCTTCGCCGGGAGCTTCCACAGCAACGCACCCGTCGAGGCCGAGACCGCAACCAGCTCCTTCTGCGTGAAGGTGACGACCTGCCGCTCGCCCCCGGCCTGAAGCACGACGGGCGAGGAGTAGGCCGGGCCGTCCGCGTCGTAAGACCACTTGACCGCGCCGCTCGCCGCGTCGAAGGCCGTCAAAGCCCCCTTGTCCTGTCCGCCGACGTGCGCGATGAGGAGGTCGCCCACGACGACCGGCGACATCGCCGTCCCGTAGAGCGGCGAGGTCGTCGGGAACTGCTTCGAGAAATCCTTCCGCCAGATGACGCGCCCCGTCTTCGCGTCGTGTGCCGAGAGCAAACCGGCGATGCCGAGCGTGTAGACGCGCCCGCCCGCGACTACCGGCGTGGACTTCGGCCCCTTGCCGTGGTCGCGCGCCGCGGAGTTCATCTCGTAGGGCGCGGGCGTGGCCCCCGCGCGCCAAAGCTCCTTGCCCGTCGCGGCGTCGAGCGCGAGCAGCACCTCCTCCTCGCCCTGCCGCGCGTGCTGGTAGACGACGCCGCCGCTCACGACCGGCGACGCGTGGCCGATGCCGACCGTCGCCTTCCAGCGCGGCTTCAAATCCTTCGGCCAGGCGGACGGCGCGGCGACGCCGGCCGCCAGCCCGTCGCGGTTCGGCCCGCGCCACTGCGGCCACTCGGCCGTTGCGACGGCGGGCGCGCCGGCCTTCAAGTCCGTGCCGGCCGCCGCCGGGTTCGCGCCCTCGACGACTGCCGGGGTCGGCGTCGCGTCGGCGAGGGCGGGAGCCGCGGCCTCCGGCGTGGGCGTGGCCGTCGCGCCCGCGTCTCCGACGAGCGAGGCGGGCTGGTCGTCCGCGCCCGCAGCGCAGGCCGCGAGGGCGAAGGCGAGGAGCGTCGTCGCGGGCAGTAGGAGCAAACGGCGGCCGTACTTGGTCGGTCTCATTTCCGAGTCACCCTCATGGATTTAGAAGAGCAGCTTCGCGCCGAACTGTATGTGGCGCGGGTCGCGCGCCGACGTGACCTGCCCGAATGTGGGCGAGCCGAGGAAGTTGTCGGGCAGGTTCAGGTTCGGGTGGTTGAAGAGGTTGAAGACCTCTGCGCGCAGTTGCAGGCTCACGCGCTCGCCGAGCGCAGTGTTCTTCACGAGCGACGCGTTGACGTTCTGGTAGCCCGGCCCCGAGAGGATGTTGCGCCCCGCGTTGCCGAACGTGCCCGGCGCCGGGAACGAGAAGGCCGAGGTGTTGAACCACTGCTCGGGCGTGCGCGGCCCCGAGTTCGGGTCGCCGACGAGGTTCGGCCGGTCGTTCGCGCCGAAGCCGAGCGACGAGCGTCCCGTGCCGCTGTTGTCGAACTCCTGTATGAGCGCCACCGTGAACGGCCGCCCGGTCTGCGCGGTGACGATGCCGTAAGTCTGCCAGCCCGTCAGCAGCGTCGTCAGGAAGCCGTCGTCGTTCACGTGCGAACGGCCGCGGCCGAACGGCAGGTCGTAGGAGTAGCTAACCGAGAGGCGGTGGCGCACGTCGAAATTCGAGCGCGCGCGCTCGGCCCTCAGGTCGTAGGAGTTCTGCGGGAAATTCGGGTCGCCCGCGCTGGAGAAGAAGTTCGAGGCGTCGTCGATGGACTTCGACCACGTGTAGGAGCCGAGCAGCGCGAGCCCTTTCGAGAGCCTCTGCTGCAAACGCGCCTGCATGCTGTGGTAGGTGGAAGAGGCGCGCGACTCGATGAGGTTGATGTCGTCGAACTGCGCGACGGGGCGCGGGACGAAGGGCAGATTTTGCGGCAGCACGCTCGGCTGCGGCTGGTTGATGTCGCGCGCCGAGAGGAGCTTCGTCCCCTTCGACCCGACGTAGGCGACTTCGAGCACGCCGCTCGTCCAGAGTTGCCGCTGCACGTTCGCGTTCCAGTGCTGCATGTAGGGCGTGCGCAGGTCGCGCTGGATGGCGAGCGCCGAGTCGGGAAGCTGTACCGGGTAGTTCGCCGGGAACGGGTTGTCGAGCGTGAGCGGCACCCCGAACTGCGGCAGCGGGAAGAAGAGGTTGAAGTCGAAGTAGGGGCGGTTGAAGTAGAGCGCCTCGCCGGGCGCGAGCGGCGACTGGTCGTAGTAGACGCCGTAGCCCGCGCGCAGGACAGTCTCGCCGCTTGCGCCCAGAGTCCACGCGAGCCCGACGCGCGGGGCGAAGTTGTTCCGGTCGGGGCGGAAGCCCGAGCGCGGGACGCCGTTTGTGCCGACAGCGACGAGCGTCCGCGTCGCCGGGTCGTAGACGTTCGCGCGGTCTTGCGCGTCAACCGGCGGCGAGTTGTACTCGTAGCGCAGGCCGGCCGACAGGGTCAGGCGCGGCGTCAGACGAATCTGGTCGTTGAGGAAGAAGTGATAGCTCTCGCCGCGCAGGTGCTGCGCGTTGTCCACGCGCGCGCCGCCCGTCACGGTCGGCAGGCCCTGCAAAAGGTCTGCGAGCGAGTTGCCGCTGTAGGCGAACGGCGTGAACTGCAAGAGGCCGCGCGCCTGCACGTCGCGGAAGGCGTTCTGCTGGACGGCGCGCAGGTCGGCGCCGAACTTGAAGAGGTGCGCGCCGCGCGTGTAGGTCGCCGTGTCGAGGAACTGGAACGTGTTGGTGACGCTGTTCTGCGGGTTGTTGAACTCCTCACCCAGTGGCGAGAAGCCCGTCACCGTGATGAAGCTCAAGCCCGCGTCGCGCGGGTTCGGCGAGAGGTCTGGGAGACCGACGCTCTGGTTGACCGACGCGGCGCGGTTCTCCTGTAGGACGCTCGCGGCGACGCGGTTGAAGGCGACGCGAGCGTCGTTGACGAAGGCCGGGCCGAAAATCTTAGTCCACGCGGCCATCGCGTTCTGCCCGCGCCGCGCCACGTCGTTGCCGTAGCCGGGGACGGCCGAAAACGTCGGCCCCGCGAACGGCTCGTAGAGCGCGCGGTCGCCGAAGCTGTAGCGGAAGGCGAGCGTCGAGCTGTCGCTCAGCACGTGATCGACGCGCGCGTCGAAGTGGTCGTTGCGGTCGCGCTGCGTGGGCGACGAGACGAAGTTGGCGAAGGGCGTCGCGCGGTTCGGCGCGGGGTAGAGCGCGGCGATCCGGCGGCCGATGGCGCTCTGCCTCCCGACGGGGACGACGTTGCCGGGGAAGCACCCACTCTGGTTCTGCGCGTTACAGGGGAGCGGCTGGAACGTCACGGGGTCAACGCGGAAATGGTCGCGGACGAAGACGGGCTGGCCGAAGAAGTCGAACGAGTGCGAGAAGTCGCCGGCACGTTCGGCGAGCGTCGGGACGTTGGCGATGCGCGTGATGCCTTCGCGCGAGCGCGTGCCCTCGTAGTCGGCGAAGAAGAAGGTGCGGTTCTGACGGACGGGGCCGCCGACGGAGAAGCCGAACTGGTTGCGGATGTACTTGGGCGCCGCCTCGCCCGCGGGCGCGAAGAAGTTGCGCGCGTCGAGCGCTCCGTTGCGGTGGAACTCGTAGAGCGAGCCGTGGAACTCGTTGGTGCCCGACTTCAGCACCACGTTGACCTGCGCGCCCGCGCTGCGGCCGAACGAGGCGTCGTAAGTCGAGGTCAGCGTCTCGAACTCGCGGACGGCGTCCACCGGGGGCCGGACGCCGAACGTGTTGAGCTTGGGGTCAACATTATAGACGCCGTCGAGCAGGAAGTTGTTCGAGTCCTCGCGCGCGCCGTTCACGGAGAAGGCGAAGTCGCCGCGCACCGAGCCGGCCGACCCTTGCGCGGGCGGCGCCGCGCCGGGGACGAGCAGGCTCAACTCGTAGAAGTTGCGCCCGTCGAGCGGGAGGCCCTCGACCTGCCGGTTCTCGATGACCGCGCCGAGCGAGGCCGAGTCCTGCTTCAAATCGTCGGGGCGCGCGATGACGTAGTACGGGTCGTTGACGCCTGCGACTTCGAGCGGCGCGTCCACGCGCAGGTCTTGATTGACGTTGAGCGTGAACTCCCGCGGGAGCGTGGCGAACCCGGTCGCGGCGAAGGTCAGGCGGTACGAGCCGGGCCGAAGCGACGACAGCGTATACTCTCCGTCTTCGCCGCTCGTCGTCGCCCTCGTCTCGCCGGTCTCCCGGTTAATCAGTTTGATCTCGGCCCCGCGGACGACGGCGCGGTTCGGGTCGGTGACGGTGCCGCGCACGGAGGCGCGGTGCGTCTGCGCTGATACGCTCGGCGCGGAGTTGAAGACGGCGGACAGCGAGATGGATAAAAGTACGAGCGCTTGGAGCTTTGACTTCAAGACTGATTTCTCCTCGGGATCGTTCGCGCGGCTGAAGACTCTCTAAACAACGGGCGCGACAGTTTTTTGCGTCATCACTGAAAAAGGCTTTTGCGGCAAAAGACGCCGTAAAAAGAGCGTTCGCCCGTCATTTTCGCGGCGGCGCGGAAGGATTTTCCCTTACAAGTCTGAAACCGCCTGCTAGAATGCGGAGTATAAACGGTCGCCCCAGACGGTAGCTATCGAACCGGAGTTATACGTCCACATGCTGAAAAACGTTTCTCTTCTTCAACCCCTCGGCGCGAGGCTCGTCCTACTAGCGCTCGCCCTCCTCTTCTCCGCGTCGGCCGCCCGCGCTCAGACGACGAGCACGCTCGCGGGCGACGTGCTCGACGCCAACGGTGCGGCCGTCACCGGCGCGACCGTGACGGCCAAGAGCATCGAGACGGGGCGGACGAACACGGCCACCTCCGACGGGGAGGGGCGCTACACCTTCGCCGGCCTCCCCGTCGGCCCTTACGAGGTGCGCGCCGAGAAGACGGGCTTCAAGCAGAACGTCTTCGAGCGCGTCACCCTCACGGTCAACGAGACGGCGACGCTCGACATCAGCATGCAGCCCGCGGGCGTCGAGGAGCAGGTCACGGTCACGGACGAGGCCGCGCTCGTCAACACGCGCACGCCCGAACTGAGCTTCCTCGTCGGCGAGCGCGCCATGCGCGAGCTGCCCCTGAATGGCCGCAACTACACAGACCTCGCCTTCCTCCAGCCCGGCGTCGTCGCCTACCCGCACCGCGACACGGGCTCGGTCGTCGCCCACGGCGTCGGTATGAGCATCAATGGGCAAGACCCGCGCTCGAACGTCTACCTGCTCGACGGCACCGTGCAGAACGACTTCACGAACGGCCCGGCGGGGAGCGCCGCCGGCACCTCGCTCGGCCTTGAGTCCATCCGCGAGTTCCGCGTCGAGACCAACGCCTATCGCGCCGAGTACGGCCGCAACTTCGGCGGGCAGGTCAACGCCGTCTCGAAGTCGGGCTCGAACGCCTTCCACGGCTCGCTCTACGAATTCCACCGCAACGACAACCTCGACGCGCGCAACTTCTTCGACCCCGAGCGCAAGCCCGAGTTCCGCCGCAACCAGTTCGGCGGCTCCGTCGGCGGCCCGATTGAGACAGACCGCCTCTTCTTCTTCGCGAGCTACGAGTCTCTGCGCGAGAACCTCGGCCGCACCGTCCGCACGGTCACGCCCGACCTCGACGCGCGCGCCGGCATCGTCACGCGCTGCAACATCACTCCGGCCGCGGGCCAGCCCTGCCCCGAGGCCAACATCGTCCGCACCAACGTCGGCGTCAACGCCGCCGTCCGGCCGTTCCTCGACGCCTTCCCGCTGCCGAACGTCGGAGCGTCGCGCGTCGCGGGCAACCTCGCCTCCTACACCTTCGGCTTCGACCAGACGGTGCGCCAGCACTTCCTGCAAGGCCGCGTGGACTACAACCGCAGCGACCGCGACCAGTTCTTCGCGCGCTACACCTTCGACGACGCAGACCAGTTGTTGCCGACCGACTTCCCGCAGTTCCCGCGCACCTTCTTCTCGCGCAACCAGTTCTTCACGGGCGAGTACCGGCAGACGCTCTCGGCCTCGACGCTGAACACCTTCCGGCTCAACTTCAGCCGCACGCGCGTCGGGCAGAACGTCGAGGCGAATCTGGCTTCCCCGCTCCCCGAGTTCGTCCCCGGGCGCGGCATCACCGGCGACATAGACATCGGCGGCATCCCGCGTTTCGGCCCGCAGTCCTCGGGCAACCTGCGCCTCGTCCAGAACGTCTACGGCGGCGAGTACAGCCTCGTCCACAGCCGCGGCCGGCACCTCGTCAAGGCCGGCGTGCTCGCCGAGCGTTACCAGGACAACATGGTCAACCCGACCTTCAGCAACGGCATCTACACGTTCGCCTCCGTCGGAGACTTTCTACAGAACCGCGCGCAACGCTTCATCGGACTCACGCCCGAGGCGCAGTTCGACCGCTACTGGCGCTTCACGCTCCTCGGCCTCTACGTGCAGGACACTTGGCGCGCGAATCAGCGTCTCTCTTTGAGCGCGGGGCTGCGTTACGAAGCCTCGACGATGCCGGTTGACCTCGGCGGGCGCGACGTGTCGCTCCCCAACCTGAGCGACCGCACGCCGACCATCGGGCCGCTCTACGAGAACCCGACCCTGAAGAACTTCGCGCCGCGCGTCGGCTTCGCGTGGGACGTTTTCGGCGACGGGCGCACGTCGGTGCGCGGTGGCTACGGCATCTACTTCAACACGAACAACCAGCAGAACCTGATCGTGACGGTGACGAACCCGCCGGCCACGCCGCGCCCCGTCATCAACAACCCTTCGTTCCCCGTCCCCGTCTTCGCCGGCTCGCTCTCGATCCGCCCCGTGCAGTCCGACCTCGACAACCCCTACCTCCAGGTCTGGAATCTGAACCTGCAAAGGGAACTCTGGTTCGACACCGTCGTCACCATCGGCTACGCGGGCTCGCGCGGCGTGCACCTGCTGCGTAGCAACGACGTGAACATCCCCGCGCCCGTCATCCGCGCCGACGGCACGCCCTTCTGGCCCTTGGGCCAAGTGCGGCCGAACCCCGCGTTCACGACCATCGAGCTGAAGTCCTCGGACGGCAACTCCTGGTACAACGCGTTGGTCTTCGAGGCGCGCAAGCGTCTGACGCGGGGCTTGAACGCGCAGCTCTCCTACACCTTCGCGCGTAACATCGACACGACGCAGGCTTCGACCTTCTTCTCCGACGCGACGAACGGGACGACGACGGCCTTCCCCGAGTTCCCCGGGCTCAACTACAACAAGGGGCTCTCGGACTATCACGCCAAGCACAACCTCGTCGTCAACTTCACGTGGCAACTTCCCTTCGGCGAGGGGCGCGAGGGGTTGGCGGGTTTGTTGACGAGCGGCTGGCAGTTGTCCGGCATCGGGCAGGCG
>JBEVJD010000105.1:0-6539 GCA_040510435.1 Pyrinomonadaceae bacterium
TGGGCGATGACGAGCAGCGCCGGGGCACGTTTGAGGACGCAGGTGAGCGCGAGGCGCAGGTTCTCGGGGTCGAGCGCGGCGAAGCTCTCGTCGAGGACGAGGAGGTCTGCGCGCTGCAAGAGCGCGCGTGCGATGAAGAGGCGGCTGCGCTCGCCGTGCGAGAGCTGCCAGCCGCTCTCGCCGACCATCTGCTCGAAGCCGCCGGGCATCCGCGCGAGCAGTTCGCCGAGTCCCAGCTCGCGGCAGACGGCTTCGGCCTCCGCGAGGTCTTCGATTCGCGGAGGCCAGCGCCGCCCCATCAGGAGGTTGAAGGCGAAGGTCTCGGTCAGCACGTGGTTCTCGTGAAACTGCGGCGCGGAGACGACCCGCCGTCGCCAACCGTCGAGCCCGAGCGTCTGACGGTCTAAACCGCCGAGCAGCAGCAGCCCCGAGTCGGGTCTACGCATCCCCGTCAGCAGCGACGCGAGCGTTGACTTGCCGCCGCCCGAAGGGCCTTCGAGCAGAAGCCGCTCGCCCGCGTCAACGCGCAGGCTACAGCCGCGCAGCACTGGCTCCTCGCGCCCTCGGTAACGGAAGACGAGGTCGTGAGCCTCGGCCACGGCCCGCGCCTCGTTCGCCTGAAGCGGCGCGGCGTCGTCTCCCACTTCTCTCCGCGCGGTTATGGCGAACGAGGGGACGCCGGCCTCGTCAGGTCGTGCCGCCGCCTCGAACAGGGGCGAGACCTTTAGCCATGCGACACCTGCGCCCGCCAGAGACGCGAGGCTCTCGGCCAACTTGCCGAGCGCGCGGAAGACGAGCAGGATGCCGCCGAGCCCCACGGCGAGCGACGCGGCCGAGGCTGCACCGGACGCGTATGCCGGGGCGAGCGCGGCCACGCCGACCACGAGCCACCCGCGCGGCACGAGCGCCGCGAGCTTCGCCGCCACCCCGTCCATTCGCGCCGATAGCCTCAGATAATTTTCGAGCGACTGATCCTCGCCTTCGTGCCAGCGCTCGCGCGCCTCCTGCGCGAGGCGCGTGCGGTGCCCGACCATCACCTCGACGAGGTTGTGCGTGAGGCGCAGTCGCGACTCAGTCCAACGGAGGCGGCGTTTGTAATAGACCCAACCCAACGCGACGACCAGCACGACCCACGCCGCCAGCAGCACGACGTGGAGCCAACCGCCCGCGCCCGCCCACAACACCCACGCCCCGAACGCAAGCTCGACCGCCGCGACCAATCCGAGCAGTCCGCCGCTCAGCGCGAGCGTCTCGACCGCGTCGCCCTCGAAGACGCGCCCGAGGAGGTGGCCGACGCCCTCGTGCCTTGTCTCCTCGGGCTCCAACTTGAGCGAGCCCTGAAGCAGACGTTGCTTGATGAGCCCGCCCGCCCCGATGGAGAAGAGACCCGCCGACCAAGTCCCGAGCAGCTTCAGCGGAATCGTCGTGACGAGCAGCAGCACCCACGCCGCGAGCAGACCCCAGTCCGCACGACCCCCGAGCGCCGCCTGACCGATGACCCACCACGAAAGCAGCCACAGCGCGTACTGCGCGACGTGCGAGACGAAAAAGATCGTGAGTCGCGGCACGAGTCGCGCCTGCCTGACCCGCCGCCAGAGGCTCGCGGCTGGCGGGTTTCGCAGGCTCCAACACTCCGCGATCCACTTCGGCCCGAGCCTCTGTTCCAGAATCGCCGAACGCGCGCGCGCACGTCGTCGCTGGGGCACGCCTATCTCTTCGAGCAACCGCCCGACCTCTTCGGCCAAAGGCTCCTCCGTCGTGCGGCACAACATCGCGGCGACCTCGACAGAGGGCACGCGGCGCACGGTGAGGTCTGGACAGACGAGCGCAGTCGAACCCTTTCGCGCGGACAGGATGGCGAGGAAGCGCGGCTCGCCCGCGCCGGGCACGCGCACGAGCGTCGGTGCTTCGGTGTCGCGCGCGAGCTGCACCACATCAATGTAACGGAGCGGCCGCGGCTCTGCTTCGAGCCCGAGCCAACGCGCCGCCGACTCGACCCACTGCCCGAGCGCATCGCCGCCGTCGTGCGCGACAGCCGGCGGCGGAGCACCCGGCTCCACGTCACGCGGCGCGAGTCCGCCATTGCGACCCAGCGCCTCCAGCGCAGGCCCCAACGAAGCGGCCGTCCAAATCATTTGCGAGAGGTCATTCATAAGAAAATCAGGTCAGTACCACCCGCAGTAGCGGGTGCGCCTTCATTAACCGACAGATCGGGTTATAAAGGCCCACGCGCTATCGCGGGTGGTACTGACTCGGTTGATAGACGTTGACCTTGAAGCCTTATGCGGCGCCACTCGCCGCCCGACCACATCCCCGTGCGCACCTCTTCCTCGGCGGCGAGCAGCGCGGCGTAGCGCGAGCCCGCGTCGGCCGCGAGCCGCGCGGGGTGACCGTCTTCGACGACGCGCCCGCCCTCGACGACGACGACGCGCTCGAACGAAAGCGTCTCGCCCACGTCGTGCGTGATGCAGAGGAGCGTCGCGCCGCGCCAGTACGCGCGCGCGCGTTCGAGCAGCCGCCGACGGCGGTCGCGTTCGAGTCCGCGGAAGGGCTCGTCGAGGATGACGAGTCGCGCGTCCTCGCGCAGCATCGCTCGCCCCAGCCGCACGCGCTGACCCTGCCCGCCGGAGACGAGAGCGCCGCCCTCGCCGAGCGGAGTCTGTAAGCCGTCGGGAAGTTTTTCGAGCACGTCTATCAGGTCTGCGAGCTTGACAGCGCGGTTAATCGAATCCGCGTCGGCCGTAGCAGAGCCGTAACGCAGGTTCTCGATGAAGGTCTGGTTCCAGAGGTGGACGGTCGGGTCAACCCACGCCGTCTCGCGCCGCAACTGTTCGAGCCGGCGCCCGCCGAGCGCTTCGCCGCCGACGCGGACTCGACCGGCGGCCGGCCTGTGCCAGCCGAGCAGGATGCCGACGAGGCTCGACTTGCCCGCGCCCGAAGAGCCGACGACAGCGACGTGCTCGCGCGCGCCGATTGAGAGATTTATCTTGTCCAGAATCGTGTGCCCGGCCGCGCGCACGGTCACGTCCTCGAAGACGACTGACAGCCCTCGTGTCGAAACGTGTGCTGCGTGACCGTCGCCGTTGGGTTTCATCGCCCTCGGGGCGGAGTCGAGCGTCAATGTCTCCGCCGCGAGTGTCACCTCCTCGACTTGCGCATGAGTGCCCGCAACCTTCGGGATTAACAAGTCGGTCGTTGAGGCAACCTTAGTCTCAGTCACTTCAACGTTGACGACTTCTTCATAAGCCTTTGTCACGGCTTCAAGGCGCGCATCGGCGGGGTCGTCAATCTCAGCCTCTTCGAGCGCGCCGAGCGGTTCGAGCATGCGGAGCGTGGCGTTGCGGAATCCGGGGTACTGACGCGCGACGAGCCCCACCTCCTGCCCGAGCACGGGCAGATTCAAGACCCAGTACGCGAACAGGAGCAGTCCCCCCGACTCGCCCGCGCGCGAGACGTAGCCGACGAGCAGCCACGCCGACAGGCCGAAGCCCGCGACGAGGTGAACCGCCTCGGCCGCGACCGTCGCGCGCAACAACCCGAGCCCCGCGCCCGCCCAGTCAATCAGAAGGTTCTCGTGCTCGCGCCGCACTGCGCGCTCGGCCCCGTGCGCGCGCACGGCGAAGAGACCGATAAGGGCGTCGAAGTAGAAGCGGCTCAGCGCGCCCGCGTGGTTACGCACGCGCAGGTTGCGCTCGACGAGCACGGGCTGCGCGGCGACGGGGACGGCGACGGCGAGCGCCGCGGCGAGCAAGGCGACGGGCGCGCTCGCCGGGTCGAGCCACGCGATGCCGAGCGTCGTCAGCGCGAGCGAGAAGGTCGCGCGCAGGAAGTGTTCGCCGAGCGCGGGGAGCTGGCGCAGGACGTGTATCTGGTGGCTGCGCTCGGTCATGTCGGACGTGAGGCGGCTGTGGAAGTATCGGTCGCCGAGCCGCGGAATCTTGTCCATGAAGAGCATGCGCAGGCGCGTCTCAAGGCGTCGCCCCATCCGCAGCACCGCGCCCACGACCGGCAACTCAAGCACCAGCAGCGCCAGCAGAAAGACGACGAGCGCGCCGACGGCCCCGAGCCTCTGACCCGACAGATTCAGCTCGCGCCCCACGTCGAACAGTCCGCGCAGCATGAGCGCTTCGGCCACGGTGCCCGCCGCCGCCAGCGCGACCGCGAAGAGCAAAACGAGCGGCGACAGCAGCCCGTCGGCGCGCAGTATGCGCAGTAACTCGACGCCGGGACGCGACGGCTTCTCTTCGAGTGCAGCGACGAGTTCGGGCGGCAGTTGAGTCTTACCCGGCGGTTCTTCGCCAGCAGCCTCTTCGACCGTCGCGGGCGTTTCCTGTTCAACGGCCTTCGCGCCCGCGCGCAGCCCCCGCACGTGCACGAGCACCGCTCCGCGCAGAAGCACCTGCTCGTCGCCTTCCTCGTCGGGCGGGGCCGGGCGCGCAGACCAGAAGTCGGCGGGGATGGCCGTCCAGTCCTCAGTCCCTTCGCCCGCGGCGCGCGCCGCGAAGCGCTCGACGACGCCCGCGGCCTGCCGCCCGCGGCTGATGCCGCCCGAGCGCACGACTGACTCAGCCATGCGCGTCGCGGCGTCGAGCGCGGCGAGCGGACGCCAGCCCTCGGCCTTGACGGCCTCTTCAATCAAACGCTTCGTCAGTCCCGCGCCCGCGCCCAACTGCGCCAGACGCTTCGACAGGGCGTCCGTGAAGGAGGGCGACGAAGCCCACTCGCGCCAGCCCTCGGCCCCGACCGGCATCGTGTGGACGTAGACCTCTTCGAGAAACTTCGAAGCCGTGGCCCAGCGGCGACCCGTCGCGGGATCCATCAACTGCATGAAGCGGCCGGTGCGCCGCCACGCGACGAGGAAGTGTGTGGCGTTGGGCGGGCGGCGGACGACGACGAGCGCGGGCAGGGGCTCGGAGCCGGGGAGCAGGAGGTGGTCAACGGGCAGCATCACCTGCTCGGCTTCGAGCCCGAGTTGGACGGCGACCTCTTCCATCGTGTCGATGGACGTGCCGTCAACTTCGGTCTGGCAAGCCTCGCGCAGACGGCCGTAGCTGGCCGGGATGCCGAAGCCTTCCAGCATGCACTTCAGCGACGCCGGGCCGCAGTCCATCGAAGAGGTCTGCACGACCTCAGGCACGAAGAGTCGCCTGCGCCCGAAGAGTTTCAAGGGCATCAGCCTGCGCTCCGTTCGGCCTGTACTTGTTGGGTCGAAGGCGTCGTGAGGAGCTTGACGGTGCGTAGCAGCAGCGTCGCGGGCGAGACCCGCTCGACTTCGATCTCGACCACGCCGGGCAGGCCGTGTTGGAGCGGGATTGAAGACGGGGCGTCGGTACGGACGGATAACTCGACTCGAATCTTGCCGTCGCGCGACTCGCCCGCGATGCGCGTGACGGTGGCGTTGAGGCTCCCGTACTGCGTCCAGGGGAAGCTCGCCAGACGCATCCGCGCGCCCTGCCCGGCGCGCACGCGGCCGAGCGCCGAGGGGGGGAACTCGGCGACGATCTTGAGCGTGCCGTCGGGGACGACCGTCCCGAGCTTGTCGCCCGCGCTGACGACGGCGCCCGCCTTCGAGGTCGTGACCTCGCCCAACTGTCCGCTCGCGGGCGCGCGTATCGTGCGGCGCTCTATCTCGTTTTGCAGGCGGCTGATGGTCGCGGCCGTCGTGGCGCGCTGACCCTCAAGCTCGGTCTTCTCGCGCAGAAGCTTATCCACGCGGACGCGGCGCTCGGACTCGTCCGTGCGTTGCTGGCGTTCGAGTTTGGTGACGGCGTGTTGCAGGCTCTCGACCTCCGCGCGACGGCTGCGTGCCTCGGCGCGGACGCGGAGGACTTCCATCTCGGCGATGACGCCCTCCTTGAAAAGTCCTGCGAGGCGCTGCGCCTCCTCTTCTTTGAACTGCGCGGCCGACTCCACCTCGCGCACGCGCGCGCGCGCCTCTTCGAGCGCGACGCGGTTCGCCTGCCGCGAGTCTTCGACGGCCTGCTGCTCGGAGGCGACCTCGCGCGCGAGCGCTTCGATCTGAGGCGCGACCGTCGAGAGCCGCGCGCGCTCCTCTTCGAGACGGTGCTGCTGCTCGTCCGTGTCCAACTCTGCGAGCACGTCGCCGGCCTTCACCTCCTGCCCGAGCGCGAGCCGCGTGTTGACGACTCGGCCCGCCGCGGCGGCCTCGACCGTGTAGCCCGCCTGCTCCGCTTCGAGCCTCGCCTCACTCGTGACCTCGTAGAGCGTGACGCGCGCGAGGAAGAGCCACGCGCCCCACGCGCCGAGCACGGCGAAGGCCAACGCGAGCCCGAGCAGCGTGCGGCGCTGGCTGTCCGCGCCGAGCGAGCGCATGTAGCGGGAGAAAGTCGGGGCGGCGTGTGCGCCGGCTTTGATGTGTGTCTTCACCGTTCTTGCACGCACGTCAGTGGAGTGCTACGGGGCAGAGTCGAATGAGACCCGGCGTTTGAAAAGGGAAGCCCCGGCGGCGTCCGGCCTGCGGCGTGCGGAGCCTGTCGGGTGAGCGCCGAGCCGCCGGCTGCGGCGTCCGAAAGGTGCGT
>JBEVJD010000106.1:0-10045 GCA_040510435.1 Pyrinomonadaceae bacterium
GCCGTCGAGGTCATCTACTACCCGCCGGAATACAAGAGTAGTGGTGTTTGTTGGTGGTTTTGGTTTAAGAGTAAGGAAGCCCCCCACAGCGTTGTTTTGAAAAAAAAAACAAAAAAAAAAACCCCCCAAACCAAGCCCCCAACCCCAACCATTCATTCATAACACAAAACCATCAACACACACCACGCCACTAACGATGCACACACCCCTTCTCGTCTTCGAGTTCCTCGGCACGACCGAGCTGCTGGTGATCGCGGTGGTCGCGCTCGTCCTGTTCGGGCCGCGCAAGCTCCCCGAGATCGGGCGCACCATCGGCAAGGCCATCGGCGAGTTCAAGCGCGCCTCCGACGACTTCAAGCGCACGTGGGAGTACGAGGTCGAGATCGAGAAGCGCAGTCCCGCGGTCGAGAGCGCCGCGCCGGCCGTGCAGGTCGAGGCGGCGGGCGACGCGGCGGCGCTCCCGGCCTACGACGTGGGCGCGGGGGACTTCGACGGACAGACGATCCGTCCCGCCGAGCCCGCACCCACGGTCGCGCGCGGCGCGGCGGAAGAGTACGACGAGCGGGGCGACGCGGCGGCGTTGTCGGCCGACGAGCACGCGTGGGATGTCGCGACCGGCCTCCCGAACGTGCGGCGCGCCGACGACGAACTCAACGCCTCCTGAAGCGCCGCGCCGGGGCGCGCGCACAATTCTTACGGACGAGCCTTTAGCAGACTTCGATTCCCGAGATGGCTTCGACCCTTCTGGACAGCGGCGAGGACGAACAGCAGGAAGGTCGCCAACTCGGCGGCCAGATGTCGTTTCTCGAACACCTCGACGAGTTGCGCCGACGCCTCTTCCGCTCCATCATCTTCGTCGTCGTCGCGCTCGTCGCCTGCTGGTTCGTCTCCGGCCCCATCTACAACTTTCTTTCGGCCCCCACGCGCCGCGCGCTCGCCGAAGCTTCGCAGCGCCCAGTCCCGCTGCAAGGGTTGACGGGCGGCGAGCAGATTCTCTCGATGAGCACGGTCAAGGAGGGGGACGCGGGGCGCTACGTCTTCGAGGAGACGACGAAGCTCGGGACGAGCGTCGTCCCGCCGGGCGCGTCCGTCGCGGCGCGCGTCGCGCGCGGGCCCGACGGCCAGCTCGGCGTCTTCACCGACGAGGCGCTCTTCGCCGGGGCGTCCGTCATCCCGAAGGGCGTGCGGCTGCCCGTCAACTTCGAGGCGCCCGACGGCGGCCTGCCCCGTGAGGACGACAAGCTGGTCGTGCGCACGGCGACCGAGCCCTTCACGCTCTACTTGCAGGTCTCGCTCTACGCGGCGATCTGCCTCTCGGTGCCGTTCCTGCTGTGGCAGATTTGGGCCTTCATCTCGCCGGGGCTCTACCCGCACGAGCGCGGCTGGGCGATTCCCTTCGTGTCGATGTCGAGTCTGTCTTTCGTGGCGGGCGCGGCCTTCGCCTACTACGTCCTGTTCCCGCCGGCCATCACGTACCTGCTGGGGGTCGGGCAGGAGTTCCGCCTCTTCCTCAACGCCTCGGACTACTTCGACTTCATCATCCTCGTCCTGCTGGCGATGGGCGTGGTCTTCCAGATGCCGGCCGTCACCTACGTGCTCGCGCGCATCGGACTCGTGGACGCGCGCTTCCTCATCTCGCACTGGAAAGTCTCGGCGGTCGTCATCCTGGTCGCGGCGGCCGTGCTCTCGCCGACGAGCGACGTGCCCAACATGATGCTCTTCGCCGCGCCGATGGTCGTCCTCTACTTCATCTCCATCCTCGTCGCCTGGCTGTTCAGCCGACCCCGCACGACGGAGTGAGTCCGGCCTATTACAATTAGCAGTTGAGTGTAACCGAGAGAGATTCAACACAGAGACACAGAGACACGGAGGCACAGCTTGTTGGGTTATATCTCTTGAAGCTGTACCTCCGTGTCTCTGTGTTGAAAGCTCACGCCGTCTGCTCTCGGATGAAATGCGCCCTATTCGGGCGGGCAGAGCGCCGCGCGCAGCTTCCTGAGCGCGGCGACGTTCGGCGACTCCTTCTGACCTTTCCGCGCGCCCTTCTTCGAGCCCTTCTTCGCGCCGCCCTTCGAGCCCTTCTTCGCGCCCTGCGCCACGGGCGCCGCCGCCTCCGACATCTCCGTCAGGAAGTCCAGATGTTCGAGGACGGTCGAGCGCTCGAACTGCGAGGCCCCCGCGTCGAAGGCCCTCTGGTAGAGCCGCCTTACGCTTTCGAGGTTGGCGCCGAGGTCTTGGCGCGAGAGGTGGACGAGCAGTTCGGCGTCGGGCTCGGCCACCCGGTTCCAGAAGGTCGGGCTGCCCTTCTTCGCCTTCACGCCCGCCTCCCTGCACTCGACGACGAGCTTGATGTCGGCGTCGTCGAGCGGCTCGCCGAGCAGCACCTTGTAGGTCAGCCAGTTGAGCGTCGGGTAAGGGTCGAGCTTCTGCGCCGCGGCGTTCAACTCGTGGGCGCGGCGGTAGTAGCCCATCGCCTGGCCGAGCCACTTCCGCCGGTCGGCGGCCGTCGCCGCGGCCGTCGCCTTGCGCTTGTAGCAGCCGCCCGTCAGCGTGAGCCGCTCGGTGGAGTCCTGCAACTGCGTCCCGAGCCATTCGAGGAGCCCGACGGCCTGGTCGATCATCCCCGCGGGCTCGCCGGCCCCGGGGCCCGCTCCGCGCAGCTTGTCGGCGCCGCGCACGAGCATGAGCGCGTACTGCTCGACGGCCTTGAAGGGCGCGCGCGCGCCCATCTCGTTGATGGCCTGCTCGTAACTGCCCGCAGCGAGCCCGTAATCGCCCAGCGCCCCCCACGCCGCGCCGAAGGCGCTCAAGACCTCGCCGTCGCGCCATTCGTCGGGCAGCGCGGCGCCGAGCTGTTCGAGGCGCGCGCGCAGTTGCGCCTTCTCCTCCTCGCCGCGGGCGCGCGTCGCGTCGGCGGCCACGTCCATCAGGCTCTGTAGACACTCGCGCCTGGAGAGCGGCATTTCGGCGACCTTGCGCTCGCCCTCGCTGCTGCCGCCGACGGTCTGGAGCACGAAGTCGGGGTTGCCGTAGCACTGGTACGCGCCCCAGGTGTTGGACTCGGGCGCGAAGTCGTGCGCGACGGCGCGCGCCTCGCGCACGGCCGTCCCGAACTTCTCGCCCCGGAGCATCCGCTCGTAGAAGGTCTCGGCGAATTTGACCGCCACCAGATCGTCCACGGCCCAGCCGGCGGCCACCACCGCCTTGACGCCCATCTGAATTAGCTCCTGCGAGATGCTCGCGGCGAGCCGGTGCGGCGAGTCGGTGGCGACCGTCGGCTCGGCGTTCTTGTCCATCTTCCCGAGGTGGCAGCAGTTGATGAAGACCAGCTCGGGGACGGGGTTGAGGTTGCACAGCTCCTTCGAGGTCAGGTACATCCCCTCGTCGAGCACCAACCCGCTCTCGTCGGGGCGTTGCGGGTCGTAGAGCCCGTGGCCGGCGAGGTGCAGAATCTTGTAGTCGCGCGCGAAGAGCTTGCCCACGATTTCGAGGGGGTCGGCGTCGGTCAGGGCGACGAGACGGTCGTCGCCCCAGCCCCTGTACTCGGCCGCGGCCAGCACCTCGGCGACGCGCAGCGCCTCGTCGCGCGCGCCGGGCAGGTCGGGCAGCGTGCTCGACGGCGAGAGCTTCGGCACGCCGACGACGAGCGCGCGCCGCTCGCGCGCCGGCTGCGGCGAGGGGCGGTAGTCGGAGGTCTTGAACTGGCGGATGAGCCCCGAGCGCACGGCGAAGGGCTCGACCCCGTCGCTGGTGCGCTCGGCCAGCAACTCCCAGGGGTACTGCGCCGAGACGCGGTCGAGCACGAGGACGAGGCCGGTCTCGTCCCCAACGCGCTCCTTGAGCGTGTTGGGGATGAGCAGCTTGAAGAGCGTCACGGCCAACTGATCGTCGTAGGCCGGCGAGCCGACGGCGCGCTCGACCGCCTTGTCGATGAACTTCTGCTGCGTGTGCTGGAGCGTGTCCTCGGCGCGCGCGCGGTCGGTCAGCGCGAGGAAGCGCAGGCCGCGCTCGCCCCGCTTCCCGCCCTCGCCCGTGACCTGCACGCGCCGCCACCAGCCGCGCACGTAAGGGTTGAGCGGGCGCTGGAGCAGCCCCCCGCCCAGCGGGTGCAGGCGCGGCGGCGAGACCGCCAGCACGTCGCCGTCGGTCAGCGTCGCCGGGGGGTGCTCGGCGAGCCTGACGGCGGCGTGGACGGCCTCGATGGCCACGTCCTCGTACAGCTCGACGATCTGCACCTCGTCAACGCGCACCTCGTCCCAGAGCCCCTGCGCGCGCAGCGCCAGGTTGGCCTGGATCGCGCCCTCGACGATGGCCGCGACCGAGGTCCCAATGTCGAGCGCGTTGCCGCCGTAGGTGCCGAGCAGCAGCGAGCTGAAGCCGGCCGAGACCCACTTCCGCGCGCCCGACTCGGCGGAGCCCTCGACGCTCTCGACGCCCTCGGCGACCACCTCCGCGGCGCGCGCGGCGCGCGCCTCCTTGAGCGCCCGCGACTCGTCGAACACGGCGAGCGCGTTGCGCAGCGCGGCGCTCGTCACGCCGCGCCGGACGATGGCCGGCGTGATCTCGCCCACCTCGCCCAGCCCGATGACGAGCGCGCCGGGCGGCGAGGCGAGCGTGTCGCGGATGACCTCGGTCGTGCCCACGGGGCCCGGGTAGAGGTAGAGGTTGAAGCGGTGCGTGAGCCGGCCGCCGAGCTGCCGGTCGAGCGCCTTCTCGGCGTGGACGACCGTGTCGCCGCGGTAGTGGCCGACGGCGAGCGGGTAGCGCGCCAGCCGCAGGTCGCCGTGCGCCACCGAGACCGTCAGCGTGTGCGGCTCCTCGGCCCTGGCCTCGGCGGCCTCGGGCTCGCCGCCGAGCGCGGCGCGCACCAGCTCGCCCTCGGTCGGGAAGAGCAGCGGCTCGTCGTCGCGCATGACCTCAGCGGCGGCCACCGCCACGGCCGCGCCCCTCTGCCGACGCGGCGGCGCGGCGGCGAGCTGCGTGGTCTTGCCCGTCTCGATTAACTCGACGAGCGCGGCGAAGGCCGGCGGGTGGTTGGCGAGGTCGCCGTGCTGCGCGTCCGTGTACCACGTCGGCATGCCGGGCAGCGGCCCGAACGCGTAGGGGACGCGGCCGTCACCGTCGGGCGTCCCTTCGAGAACGAGCGCGTTGTCGTCGCCGAGCCGGACGGCCGACGGCGTCGAGTCGGCCACGCCCGCCACGTAGCAGGAGTTGCGCGGGACGCTCGCCCCCTTCAACTTCTGGCGCAGCGCGTCGGCCGCGCGCAGGTCTGAGAGGTCGGGCGGTGCGAACCCGGGCGGCAGGCGCGACCACCACGCCGGGTCGAAGAAGTCGGAGGCCGCGTCCTCGTGCGGCATCATCTGGAGGATGCCGGGGAAGCGCCGGATGATGTCAACCAGCTCGCCGAGCCGGTGGCGGAAGTCGAGCAGCGCGAGCTGGCGCAGAATCTTCTCGCGGCCGAGGAGCAGGCGCGGGATGGCGTAGCTGCCGAGGTTGGGCGTGCCGAGCATCACGAGCCGAGCCGCGCGCTCGTTGCACAGACGCTCCCAGCGCGCGGGGTCGTCGGCGATCATCGACCGGGCGACGAGGCCGCCCATCGAGTGCGCGATGATGCGGACGCTGCGTTCGGGTCTTGGCAGCTCGGCCTCGACCGCCGCGACGGCCTCGCCGAGCGCGCGCCCCGCGTCCTCGATGGGGCGCCGCCAGTCGAAGGGGAACGGGACGACCCTGTAGCCGCGATTCTGTAGGTAGTCGGTCAGGCGCTGGTAGCTCGACGAGATGAGGCCGTCGGTCTGGATGCCGTCCTCGCCGATCCCGAGGCGCTCCATGTGGCCGCGCGCGAGCGCGGTGTAATCGAGCCAGATGGAGCCGCGCCTGTCCTTCAGACGCGTGCCCATGATGCCGGGCACGAGGAAGACGACCGGGAGGTCTGCGTCGCCCGCGCGCGTCGCCCGCACGTTCAGTCTGTCGGCGGGCCCGCGCGTGGCGGCGGCGGCGGCCGGGCGCGCCTCCTGCGTGTCGGTCAGCATCGCGAGCACCTGCTCGCGCGTCTTCCGGTTGGCGAAGTAGCTGAAGTGGTTCACCTCGGGCCCGCGGTCGAGGAAGAGGCGCGCGCGACCCTCGGCGCGGCCGAGCCCGCCGCTCATCGAGGAGGTGTTGACGACGAGGTCGTGATCCTCCCAGTAGAAGAGGTCGGTGGCGAAGACCTTGATGTTGCCGAAGATGCCCGAGCCCTGCACGTCGCCCGCGATGACCGCGAGGTCGGCGGCCGTCGAGAGGTCTGGGCGGTTGAGCAGGTGGATGACCGGCGACTCGGGCATCATGGCTTCGAGGCCGGGCAGCTCGTCCGGCTTCGTGCGCCGCTTGGCGAGTTCGAGCAGCGTGGCCTTGACGAAGGAGTAGATGGGGTTGCCGCTGAGCGCCGGGATGGCGCCGATCAGGTTGAGGAGGACGGAGAAGTAGAGGTCGAGCCGCTTCGACGCGAGTGTCGTCCCGCGCGCCGGGCAGGCGACGCGGACGAAACGCTCGACGTTGAGTCTCTTCTCGGCGAGCACCGCCGACAGCTCTTCGAGCAGCTTCACGTCGCGGTCGCGCCCGGCCGCGGCGAAGGGCTTGAGGTCGTCGCCCGAGAGCGGCCCCATGCAGAGCAACTCGCCGACGAGCCCGCCGCGCGAGTGCGTGACGAGGTGGACGGTCGCCCCCTCGGGCAGCAGCCGCGCGAGGTCGATGGCGTTCTGGACAGGGCTCAGGCTCAGCGTGTGGTGCTGGAGCCCGTAGACGCTGCCGGGGTAGCGCTCGCGCAGCGCCGCCCATTCGTCCGTGCCGGCCATGCGGCCGAAACTGCCCGTCGTGCTCGACGCCGTGCCGTGGATGAAGACGAGGAGCGGGCCCGCGCCGCCGTCGAGCCCACCGGCGGGCGCGGCCGGGCGCACCTGCTCGTCGAGCGAGTAGAGCCCCGGGGGCGGGCTCATCCGCCCCTCGAAATACTCGACCACCTCCTTCGCCGTCTTGCTCGCGATGATCTCGGCCGGGCTGATGCGTAAGACCTTGAGCCCCTTCAAGACCCAATCGGTCGCCCCGCGCCCGGCCGCCACGCGCGAGGGCGTGCTGAAGCGCGCCGTCAGCGGGACGCGCACCTCGCCCGCCGCGGCCGAGGCCCCGCGCTCGGTCGTCCGGCCGGCGTCCGCGCGGAGCTGCGCCACACTCATCCACTGCTTGACGCCGTTCGCCCAGCTCAACTCCAGCAGGTCTGTGTCGAGCGCCGTCTCCATCACCTGCTCCGTCTGCGGCGCCCCGCGCCCCGCGGCGCTCACCTTCTGCTCGCGCAGCACTTCGACGGTCAGGAACTCTTCCAGCCCCTGCTCCAGAGGCTCGGGCTTCTGCGCGGCCTGACCGGGCAGAACCAGCTTGACGTGCATCGTGTTGTCCTCTCTGCTGCGTGAAGGTTCGTGAATTGCGGACTCCGCGGTCGCGGGCGGGATATTAACCCATGTCCCCGCGGGGCGAAAGCTTTTTCACGCCGCGCGCCCCGGCGCGAAAGTGCGGCGGGCGTATCCTCCGCGCCGTTCGCGGTAATCATGGTGTGAAAGATGCGCCGGGGGGTTATTTCGGGGGACTTTACAGGCGTCCGACAGGCAACCGGGACATCCCCCGGCGCATCTTGACTGTGTCTCCGTGGAAGCCTAGAATCTGGTCGAAAGTGGCGGCGATGACTGGGTTTAAGCCTCGGACGGGGACAAGCCCCGGCGGCTTCTCAGGCGTCGCCCTTTTCGTGACCGCCCGCAAGGTCAAACCTATAAAATTTTTGTCTCAATCCAACAGGAGTTGTAAAGCGATGGCCCGTCAACAGAGGACGCGTTCTCTGGCCCTAGTCCTGTCCCTGCTCGTCACGGCTTCCCCCGCTGCGCTCGCGCAGAAGAAGAAGGCCGGCGACACACAGGACGTGCCCGAGCGCGAGCGCACCGTCAAGAAGGAGCGCTCGAACATGTTCAAGAAGTGGATCGACGAGGATGTCGCCTACATCATCACCGACGAGGAGAAGCGGGCCTGGAAGAAGCTCGCCAACGACGCCGAGCGCGAGCAGTTCATCGAAGCCTTCTGGCGCCGCCGCGACCCCGACCCGGACACCGAGCTGAACGAGTACCTCGAAGAGCACTACGAGCGCGTGGCCTACGCCAACCAGCACTTCGCCTCCGGCATCCCCGGCTGGAAGTCCGACCGCGGCCGCATCTACATCATGTACGGCGCGCCGCACGAGAAGGAGTCCCACCCCTCGGGCGGCTCCTACGAGCGCCCCTCCTACGAGGGCGGCGGCTCGACAACGACCTACCCGTTCGAAATCTGGTTCTACCGCTACCTGCCCGGCATCGGCTCCGGCATCGAGATCGAGTTCGTCGACCCGACCGGCACCGGCGAGTACCGCATCGCGCGCTCGCCCGACGAGAAGGACGCCATGCTCAACATCCCCGGCGCGGGGTTGACGCTGATGGAGCAGTTGGGGCTGGCGAACAAGTCCGACCGCATCGCCAACCGCGGCGCCTTCGGCTACACCGGCCCCGGCGCGCGCGAGCAGGACAGCCCGTTCTCGCGCCTCATCCTCTACACGGACTTGCAGAAGCCGCCGCAGGTCAACGACGTGCTTGAGAAGAACCTGCTCGCCACCGCCTCGACGGGCGCGGAGGACACCGCCGCCCTCGACGTGGCGACGAAGGTGGACTTCTACCGCGCCTCGGACGAGCGCGTGATGACGGCCATCACCATCCAGACCGACAACAACGACCTCCAGTTCAAGGAGGACGGCAGCGGCATCCAGACGGCGCGCCTGAACATCTACGGCCGCATCACGAACCTCTCGGGCCGCCGCGTCACGAGCTTCGAAGACCCCGTCACGACGACCGCCACGGTCGAGGAGCTGACCACGCTCAAGGAGCGCAAGTCGGCCTACCAGCGCGTGCTCCCGCTCACGCCCGGCAACTACAAGGTCGACCTGCTCATCCGCGACATCAACACGGGCGCGACCACGGTCAAGGCCATCGGCTTCGAGGTGCCCAAGTTCGCGCCCGAGAAGCTCGGCGCCTCCTCGCTCGTCCTCGCCATCAAGCTCCAGGCGCTCAACGACCAGCTCCCGGGCATGTTCGCCATCGGCCCCTACAAGGTGCTGCCGAACGTCTCGGGCGTCTACAAGCGCGGCCAGGACGTGGGCATCTACATGCAGGTCTACAACGCCGGCATCGACCAGACGACGCTGCGGCCCGCCATCGACGTGGAGTACGTGCTCCAGAAGGACGGCAAGGAGGTCTTCAAGCAGGCCGAGGACTGGCGCGGCAACTCCGACGCCGGCCAGCGCCTGACCCTGGCGCGGTTGCTGCCGACCTCGAACCTCGCCCCCGGCGAGTACGAGATCGTCGTCCGCGTCCGCGACAAGGTCTCCGGCCAGTCGCTCGCGCCCACGCAGAAGTTTCAGGTCACGGCCGACAAGTAAGACCTGCCATCACCCCGCAACGACCGAAGGCGGCGCGCTCTCGAACAAGGGCGCGCCGCCTTCTCTCTTTTCCGCCGACAAAATAGTTTGACAGGCGCGCTCACTTTCGTGGACGATGGCCCGCGCGGCCGAACGCTCCTCTCGCGCGAAAGACCTCCGCTGATCCGCATGAGCAGCAGCGACCAAAACTCGCAGCCACGTCAGGCAGGGCCGAAGGTGTTCATCAGCTATCGCCGCCGCTTCGACCGAGCCTCCGCGCGCCTCCTGCGACTCGAACTCACCAGAGTCTTCGGCGACGACGCGGTCTTCAGGGACGTGGACGACATCGCGCCCGGCGACATCTTCCCGCAAAAGATTCTGAACGCCGTCAACGCCTGCGACACATTCCTCGCCCTCATCAGCCCCAGTTGGCTGGAGACGGCCGCCGACCTGCAAAATCCCGGCGACTTCGTGCGCCTTGAGATAGCCGCCGCGCTCGCGCGGAAGGTCAAGCTGATACCGCTGCTGCTTAACGGCGCACGGATGCCGCCGAGAGCGGAACTGCCGCCAGACCTCGGGGAGCTG
>JBEVJD010000107.1:0-37838 GCA_040510435.1 Pyrinomonadaceae bacterium
CGAACCTCCCGGCGACCGTCGCCGAGTTGAATCGCTCGGGCTGGCTCGGCAACCTCTTCGGGCGCGTGGACGAGAACTCGACGCGGCGCGAGCTGGTGCGCCTCTTCGGCGCGAGCCCCGACGCCGCGACGCGCGCGCTCGCCGAGCCGCACGTCAACTCACTCGGGCGCGAGTGGCAGGTGCAGTACAACCTCGCGCGGCTCGGCGTGCCCGGCGCGGGGACGAGCTTCGACCGCGCGCCGTTCCAGAGTCTTGTGAGTTCAGACCCGACGGCCGCCTTCACGGGCGTCGGCGCGACGGGCGCGAACCCTTCTTCCCTGAGCATCCCGCTGGGCGACCAGTTCAACCTCTGGCGCAACGACGCGGCCACCGTCCGGCGCTACACCAACCCGCTCGGCAACCTCCAGCAGTACCTCAACGCGCTCACGCCCGAGCAGCGCACGCGGCAGGCGGAACTGCTCCTGCGGCAACCCATCAGCACCACGATGCCCGAATCCTACGCCGGCCAACTTCCCTCGCGCGCCGACGTGATTCGCGCGGCAGCGACGCGCTACAACCTGGAGCCCGAACTCGTCGCCGGCATCATCCTCGCCGAGCAGCGCGACCAGACGCGGAACGAGGACGCCAAGGACTACACGGGCGCGACGAGTCTGGCCGCGGCCAACACCTCCATCGGGCTCGGGCAGGTGGTCATCTCGACGGCGCGGCGCGGCGACCTCTTCAGCGACCTCCTCGCGCCCGGCTCGCGCGGGAATCTTTCGCACGACGAGATCGCCGGGCTGCTCGCCGACGACACGGCCAACATCTTCGCCGTCGCCAGGTACATCCGCTCGGTCGCCGACGCCGCGGCCGCCGCTCCGCCCGACGTGCGCGCGCGTTTCGAGGGCTACTTCCCCGGCATTGACTTCGACAAGTTCAGAGGGCACTCTTCCACCTGGCCGATTCAGAACGTCCAAGCGCTCGGCTCCGAGTACACGTCGGCCCCCTGGGACAAACGGCCGGGAGGCTCCTTCGTTGACAGCCCGCCGTGGGGTCGCTTCGTCGGCGAGGCTTACAGAGATGTCCAGGCCAGTCGCGTCTTCAGATAAACTCAAGTCGCTCGCGGCGCTGCTGCTGGCCTGTGCGCTGCTCTGCTCGGCGTGCGCCCCCGCGGGCGGGCAGAACCCGCCCCTGATGAAGATCGTGAAAGAGACTCAACACGCGAACGGTCTGGTCGTCGGCGTGCCCGAGGGCTTCGAGGCGAAGACGACCGACGACGGCTTCGTCGTCGAGCCCGCGGGGGATCAGAACCGCGATGTCCGTCAGCCCGTCGTCGCCTACGTCTCGCTCGCCAGAGGCGCCGCGGCGCCGGACGAGTCCATCTTCCAGACCAAGTCAATAGGCGGGAGAGGCGTTCGCTACCGCGTCACGAAGAGCGAGGGCGGCTCCGGCGGCGAAGTCTACACGCTCAGCGTCTACGAACTCGTGCAGGGCGGCCACATCAGATACGTGCAGGCCATGCAGTCCGAGATGGGCGAGCCCGACTTCGCCCTCTGCTGGACGTTAGTCAGTTCCACGAAGTACCAACCCAAAAACAACTGAAAAGGTTTTAAGCCGTGCGGCGGAGGAGTTCGGGCGGGAGGCGCGCGTAGCCTTCGGCGTCGCGCTCGTGCCGCTCGGCAAGCCACCCCATAGGGAAGCCCGCGCTCGCGGCCAGCGCGCAGAGCGAGAGGCCGGGGAGCCACGCGTAGAGCTTCGGGTGGTGATTCGGATCGTGCTCGATGAAGTGTTCGAGCCGCGCCAGCGTCTCGTCAACGGTGCGCGCGAACTCTTCGGCCGCCAGCTCTTCGGCCTCTTCCGGCGTCGTCTCCGACGGCTCGCCCGCCACGCGCCGCGCGACCGCCAGGAGCAGCGCGCAGACCGCCTCGTGCTCGCTCACGCGCCACGCCGCGTCGAGCGGGTCGGGGAACTGCCGCTCCCACCAGCCGCGGTCTGACTCTTCGCGCGCGGCCTCCAAAGCCGCGACGGCCCCGCGCGCCGGGTGGTCTTTCTGCTCGACGAGCGCGCGCGCGACGAGCGCGTAACCTTCGGCGAGGTGGAAGTGCGCGCGCGACGAGCGGAAGGCGCGCGCCCCGCGCAGAGCGCCGTCGCGCAGGTTCGGGGCCGTGAGCGCGAGCGTGTGGAAGGCTTCGCGCTCGCGCGCGGCGATGGCGAAGTGGAGCGCGAGGACGAGCTGGTCGGGGCTCGGGTCGAAGCCGGGCTGGCGTCGCGCGAAGCCCCGCGCGAGCGCCGAGGCCGCCTCGCCCCACAGGCGCCGCACCGTCTCCGCGTCGCGGTAGAGCGCCCACTCGAAACAGGCCGCGCGCCAGCACGCGTTGGCGAGCGGCTGAATCGCCCCGCCGTCATGCGCCGCCTGCCGCCGATAGACCCCCAACATGCGCCGCTCGTGATTCAGAGAGCGCAGGTCGTAATCGCCCGTCGTTGAGTTCGCTGAAGCTGACATGAAGGGGAAAAGGGGTGTTGGGTGCTGGGTGTTGGGTAAGAACTTACTCGTCTTTCCCCAACACCCAGCACCCAACACCCAACACCTGCTTTATGCTGTCGCGCAGGCGGTCGCGCCGGGCAGGAGGCGTGTGACGGCGAAGGTGTCTGCTACGGCCTCGCCCTCGCTGACGGTGCCGCCGACGAGCGCCGCGTGGAAGCGGCCTTCGGCCAGCGCCTCTTCCAGCATCTCGCCGAGCAGGTTGTGCTCGCCCTGCGCCGAATCCTTCAGACGCTCGATGAGCGCGCGCATCCACCCCTCCGAGAGCGGCGGCTGGCCGAAGACCCACTCCAGCTCCGAGCCGTTGACCTGCGCCTGCACGGCGGCAAAGTGCGGCGGGTTCAGCGTCCGCCCGTCGAAGCCGATGAGCGAGTAGACGGCGTCGAAGCCGTAGATGAGCAGCGGCGACAGACGCACCGGGAAAGACTCCGCGCCCGCCAGAGAATTCAGCACGCCGCCGTTGCCGCCGCCGAGGCTGCCCAGCCATAACAACTGTTCGAGCTTGAGCGGCACGCCGTCCTTCGTCACGAGGGCGCGGCCGTCCGCGTCCACCAGCACGCCGCCGAGCGCCGCGACGAGGCGCGGAATCTCAAGCCGCGCCGCACGGCCGGGCAGTGTCGGCTGAAGCAAAGTTAATAACTCGTCAAGCGTCTCGGCCCCGGCCGTCGTGCCCGACAGCGCGCGCAGCAGCGCGAGCAGAGGCGCCTCGTCGCCGTCGCCCACGGCGAGCGCTCCCGGCGCCGCCCCGGCCGTCGTCCCGCGGATGGTCGCCAGCAGCTCGCGCGTCATGCGTTCGACGGCGTCGAGCGTCCGCAGCAACTCCATCATCTCGGTGGCGACGAGCGCGCGCCCGGTCAGAGGGAAGGGGCTGTGGCCCACATCGGGCGGCCGGAAGGCCCCGGCCTGTAGGTCGCGCAGGACTTCGAGCGGGTGTGGCGCGGGCACGTCCGGCCGCCGCGGCACGTCGAAGCCGCCCGTCGCGGGCCGCCGCCCGTCGCCGTTGCCCCCGTCGCCGTAGAGCAGGCGCGCGAGCGCGGCGCGGGCCTCCGCGACGACGCGCCCGCCCGCGTCCTCCGCCTTCCGGAAGTATTTGTCGAGCAGCGTCGCCGCCAGCAACTCGCCGACCGCTTCGCCGACACGCGGCGGGACGTTCGTCGCCGCGGCGCCGCCCGTCTCGGCCACGCGCCCCAGCGTGCGCGCGATGCGCGCGAGCGCGTGCTCGACGAACCTGACGGCCTGCTCGCCGCTGTTCGAAGGCCCGCGCCGTTCGAGCGCGGCGACGAGGTCTGAGCCGAGAACTCTGGAAGCGCCGTCGAGCGCCTGCCGCAGTTCGCCCGGGAGGTGCGAGCCGCGGCCCGCGTCGCCGCGCAGGTATGCGACGACCGACGCGACGTTCAAGTTGTCGAGCGCGTCCGCCCCGATCCCTCGCGCGTCGAGGTGCCCGCGCCCGTGCGAGCCCTCGAAGCCGTTGTTGCCGTGACCGTGATTGTTGTTTGAAGGGAGACGAAAGTTGTCGCGGCCGTGGTCGTCGTCGCCGCGCCCGCGGCCGTGCGTGCGTGTGCCGTTGTCGGAGTGTTCGTGGCCGCGGGATTCTTGCGGGCGGCCTTGGGATTCGTGGGAACGTCCTTGAGACTCGTGTGAGCGTCCGCGGCCGTCGCCTTCGTTGGAGGGCACGCGCGTCTGCCCGTTGTCGCGGCCGTCGGGCCGCCCGCCGTCCTGTAGCTTCTTGGCCTGACCGGGCGGGACGTGTTCGTCGCCGCGTCCACGCCCGTTGTTTGTCTCGCCCGTCCGGCCGAGAAGCCGTTCGAGTGTTTGCTTGCCCTCGTTGAGAACGTCCTGCACGCGCGGGTGCTGTTCGCGGCCGTTGCCGCGGCCGCGCAGGCCGTAGGCGTTGCCGGGCGGCCCCTCCTGCGTCTCGCCCGGGCCGGGGGAGTTCGCGGGCGGGCCGACTGTCGAGGGCGTGTCGGCCGGGCCACCGCGCGGGCCGACCGGCGGGTTGTTAACCTTGTCCCAACTCATCGCCTAAGCTCCGCGCGAGGTGTGTTGCGGACGGATAAATTTAGACGCGCGGGCTGCTGCGCCTTCAGCCCTTCGCGCCCGACACGCGCGCGACGATGGCGGTCGGGTAGTTGCCGATCTCGTGGTACTTCATCTCGGCCAGCGCTGGGAAGTAGCGCGCGGCGGCGAGGCCGAGCGGCGAACTCAGCCCGCCCGCCTTCAAGTTCTCCCACTTCGACGCGTAGCCGCGCGCGACCGCGACCGCCTCCGGCCCTACTAAGCCCTGCGCGCGCGCACGCGCTATCCCCTCGCGGTAGGCGTGCCCCATCGCCAGGGTCACGGTGCCCTCGCCGCCGTTGTAGGCCGCCAGCACGAACTTCCAGAACTCGACGCCGTTGGGCTGGCCATAGCGCGAGAAGGCGGAGGCGCCGAGGCGCTGCGCCTTGAGGTGGAGGAGTCGGGCCGCGCCCGGTATTGCTTTATCAGGATTGAGGCGTTCGTCGGTCGCGCTGCCCGCGACGCCGACGTTCAGGCCGACTTCGCGCGCCGCCGCGCGGCCGAACTGCGCGATGCCGGCGTAGCCCCAGCGGTTGATAACGTCGGTGTCGAAGTTCGACTCCTGCGCGAGCAGGCTCTTGAGTATCGCGGGCGAGAGTCCCGGGCACCATTGGACGGCGTGCGCGATCACGTCGTCGAAGCGTTGGGTGCCGCCGCCCGAGAGTCGGGCCGAGCCGGCGCGTGTGTGCGTGGCGCGCTCGAAGGCGGTGGCGAACTGTTGGGGGCCGGAAACTTCGCCGCCGAGCACGTCGGCGCCGAGGAAGTCGCTCACCTCGTTCAGGGTCGGGTGGACGAGGAGCGCGCTGATTTGATTCCACTCGTCGAGCAGCGCCTCGTGCTCGTGCGTGAGCGGGACACCCTTCATGTCCGGGTGGCGCGCGTAGAAGATGAGGTCGGTCAACTGCCAGGGGTCTGTGACGCCCTCCTGAATCGCCTGCACGAGCGTCTTCAACTCCTCGAACGTGCGCTCGCGCAGGAACGTCTCGTCCGTGGAGGGCGCGGCCGTCTCCGCGCGCCGCTCGCGGCGGACGAGCGCCGAGTCGTTCGACAAACGCTCGCCGAACCCCGAGCCGCCGCCGCGTCGCCTCGCGGCCTCCTCGGCGCGCGAAGGGTTGATTGGAGCTACAGGCTGATTGCCGACTCTCTCTGCCCCGGCCATCTTCCGACCTCCTCGGATGTCAGGACTTGAAGGTTAGACGTTCGTGTTGAGAATCGTCTTCACGCCGCCCGTCACCTGATCGACGACCTTGCTCAAGACCTCGACGTGCTGCGTCACCTGGTAGAGCCGCGCCTGTAGGCCGAGCAGTTCCGTCGTCGAGAGGTCTTTGTTCGAGCGCATGATGGACTCGACGTTGTTCCATTCCGTCTCGATCTGCCCGAAGCGCCCGCGCAGGTCTGTGCCCGAGGCACCGGCCGCGCCCTGCTTCGACATCACGTCGCGCAGCATCCCGAGGCGCGTGCGCGAGTCGATCAGTTCGGGCAGCAAGGCGTTGACGGCGGGTGAGCCGGGCGGGAGCCGTCCGACGCGCTCCATCAGGTCGACGCGCATCTGCTCGATCTTCGCGCCTGAGACGGGCGCGGGGGCGGCCGCCTCGGGCGGCGCGCCGGGCTGGCCGCCCGCACCCTCCTGCTGCCGTAAAACGTCCTGGAACGAGCGCCCGCCGGCCCCCTGTTGCTGTTGCAGGCGTTGGCCCTCCAACTGCTGCGACAGATTACCCTGCACTACGCCTGAGACCGGGTCTGCCATAATCGCCTCCCTCCGGAAAAACCCTTCATGGGCGGAAATATCCGTACATCTCGGTTATCGCCGTTTCGCGGAAAAAGTTTCCGGGCGCGCGGAGAATTTTTTTATAAGGGGAAACAGCAGGTTTCAGGGGGAGAGCTGCGACAGCAGGGCGCGCGCGCGGACGAGTGCCGCGGGGTCTGCCGTCTGCTGCGGGCGGGGGCCGAGTTCGAGCGCAGCGAGGAGGTGGCGGCGCGCCTCTTCCCGGTCGCCGAGCCGCATGGCGACCTCGCCGCGGTTGACCAGCGCCGCCACGTCACCGGGGTCGGCCGCGAGCGCGGCGTCAAGGTGTTCGAGTGCGCGCGCGTGCTCGCCCTTACGCAGCCACAGCGCCCCGAGCGCCGACTGGAAGTAGGCGGTCGCGGGCGCCAGCACCGCCAGCCCCTCGAAGATGGTCAAAGCCTCATCGTGCCGCCCCTGCTCGGCCAGCGCGTAGCCGATGTCTGCGACCAGACGCATCTCCTCCGGCGTCCAGCCGCCGGCCGCGCCCAGGGAAGCGCGCCCCTGCATCCAGTCTTCGAGTAAACGGTTCGGAGTCATCGGTTTCGGACGTTCTTCGGGGGAAGCGGCCACAACATAGCACGGGCGCCGCCGACCTTGCCAAGACCCCGAAGGCCGCGGACGAAAATTTAGTGAAAAATTTGCGCCGGCACGCGCCGTGGGCAGGAAACATTTCCGCGCGGGCGCCGATAATTCAGGCGAAAAGGTCAGACAGGGCGGCCGGGAGCCGCCGGCCGAAAGGAGAGCACGAAGATGTTCGGACTTGGAAAGGTTTTCAGCGGTTTCTTCGACAGCATCGGCATGGGCTGGATGGGGAGCGTGCTCTCGCTCGCCACCAACTTCATGATGGGGAACTGGGCGGGCGTGGCCCAGGACATCTTCCAACTCGTCTCCGAGTTCAGCAACGACTCCTGGACGAACCGGGTTGACCGGTATCAGCCGCTCGGGGCCTTCGGCCGGAACTCCAGTTTCGGCGACGGCACGCTCTCCGAGTCGAGGGTCAGCGACCTGCTCGACCGCGCCGGCAACAACGAACTGGCCTCAACGCGTGCCATCAACCTTGTGTTCGACGAGGCGCACAACAACATCCGGCTCAGGTGCGAGTTTGACTTCAACCGGCAGAGCGCCTACTCGGCGGGCAGGATGTAAGGGGTTTACATGGCCGGAGTCGCGGGCATAAAATCTGCTGACATGAAGCAGGACGGCGCCAGCGAGAAGGCGGCCCCGGGCGGCGCGCCGCGCGAGCAGTTGGGGCTCAGCGACCGTGAGTTTCAGGAGCTGGGCGAGATGGGGGCCATGTACTACCGGCAGGGAAACCTGGAGAAGGCCCGCACGATCTTCGAGGGTCTGGTCGAACTCGACCCCGACAGCGCCGCCGCACACTCCGCTCTGGGCGCGCTCCTGACGCGCTCCGAGCAGTTCGAAGAGGCGCTCAGGCACCTCGACCGCGCGGTCGAACTCGACCCGAAGGAGATCGCGCCCTACGTCAACCGCGCCGAGATTCTCATCCGCCAGGGGCGGGCTGAGGCGGCGGTCGAGAATTTGAAGCGGGCCGTCGAACTCGACCCGCAGGAGCGAGACCCGGCGGCGAACCGCGCCCGCGCGATGGCGCTCGGGCTGGCCGAGGCGCTCAAGGCGCGCGGCATTACCGGGCAGCCGTGAACGACTTTCAGCCATCTTAAGTTTGGGGACAAAGGAGCAAAACTGATGTCATTGCAAATTCCGAGCAGACCGGGCATGCCGACCGACCCCGGTTCCGACGCGTCGCCGGAGGCGCTGCGTGCGTACGACCGCCAGATGATTCAGTACCAGGACGCGCTCCAGCGCTACAACCGGACGATCCAGCAGATTCAGCAGCAGCAGATGGAAGAGGCCAACATGCGCTCGACGCTGGAGAAGAACAAGCACGACGCCGTGATGGCCATCATCCACAACATGAAGGCCGGCTGAAGCTTTTCGTCCGCGGCGGTCCGAAACCATAGGCCACGCCGCTTGCGCCTCCGCGCGCAAGCCCGGTGTGGTCTATCGCCGTCTCCGGTCTGCGCGCGGGGCCCGAGCGTCAGCTTAACGAGGTGTGGCAATGAGGCTGATGATTCACTTGACCCTCGCGGTCGTGTTCGCCTGCGCCCTGGCCGTGCCGGCGCGGGCGCAGTACTACGGCGGCGCTTCATCGAGCGACCTGCTCGGCTACCGTTCGAGCGCGGGGCACTACTACGGCCGCTCGCTCGGCTCGAAGGTTCGCTCGAACGCCGCGCGGCGGCGCGGCCAGCCGCCGCCACGACCCGCTACGGCCAAGAGCGGCCCTCTGTCGTCGCCTAACAAAACCCCCGTCTCGACGCCGCGCGCGTCCGCCGGCCCGACCACCTTCCAGCCCGTGGCCCCGATGCTCGCCCCGCGGCAGCTCGCGGCCAAAGCCTCCGCCGAACAGAAAGAGGTCGAGAAGTTCTATTCGGAACTCCTCGAAGACTACAAGGCGCTGGCGCGGCGCAAGGGGCTGCCGCAGAACGACGTGGCGCGCGCCGCCAGTTTCGCCCTCGCCGTCAGCCACGACGTTTACAGCGGCGAAGGGCGCGAGCTGGGCCAGCGGCAGTTGGAGGGACTGCGCGAGCAGATGCGCGAGGTCTTGTCCGAGGACGCAGACTTCCAGCGCCTGTCCGACCGCGAGAAGCAGGAACTGTTCGAGGGTTACGCGATCCTCGGGATGTACATCAGCACCCTCTATGACGGCGCGCGTCGCGCCAACCACCAGAAGGGCATCGAGCAGTTGCGCCAGATGGCGCGCACCCACCTGGAAGAGACTTTCGGCGTGCCCGTGGAGCGTGTGACCTTCACGGACGCGGGCGTGGACTACAAGTGAGCGGCGTCAGCCCGGCGCGGGAGACGAGGTACAGGGTTTCGGCGACCGGGCGTGCCGGACGGGAGGTTCGACGATGAGGCTGACGATAAAGTTGATGATTGGGTTCGCCTTGACGGTCGCGGTCGTCTGCATGCCGGCCGCGCCGGCCGCCGCGCAGAGCTACGGCGGCGCGTCTTCGAGTGACCTGCTCGGCTACCGCTCCAGCTCGGCGCACTATCACAGGCGCTCGGCCGGCTCGAAGTCCCGCTCGAACGCGGCGCGTCGCCGCGCGCGGCAGCGGCTCGCCGCGCGCCGGAAGACCGTCCGGCGAGGTGTGACGCCTGCGCGCCGCGTCTCGTCCGCGCCCCCGGCCGCAGCAGTCCCGACGGCCTTCCGGCCTGTGTCGCAGGTGATAGATGAGAAAGGTTAAAAGCGGACTCGCGGCTCTGTTCCTGTGCGTGCTCGTGACGGCGGGCGGCGCGGCGGAGGTCTGGGCGCAGGGCTACCGCGTGAGGGTTTATAACCCCGGCGTCTACAGCGGCACGCGACGCTCGATGAGCAACCGCGCGGCCGCGCGCGCCGCGTTGAAGAGGAAGAAGCAGAGGAAGCAGCGGTGGCGGGCCGCCCGCGCGCGCAGCAACGCCTCGCGGCGGGGCGTCAACTAGACGACTCTCATCAACTAGACGACTCTCATCTCAAGGCGTCAGACGTTCCTTCCAGTCCCCGCGCCCTGCTCGTGAAGCGAGGCGACGCGCTCCAACAACTCGGCCCCCCAACCCAGACTCGCCGCGGCGAGTACTTTCATGTCGAGCGCGAACTCTTCGCCGGGCACGGCCTCGAAGTACGTGCGGCTGAGGAGCAGCGCGCGCGTCTCTTCGCGGTAGACGAGCACGCCGCCGCCCGCGCCGCCGTTCTCCTTCAGGAAGTCTTCGAGCACGCCCGGCCGCGGCCGGCTGCGGAAGCGGTAGACGAGCGCCCCGCACGTGAGCGCGCCGCGCCCGGCGTCGTACTCGAAATAGAGCGCCGCCGGCCCGAGCATCACGCCCGCCACGTCGCCCTCGCCAAAACGCGGGGCGTCGCGCTCGTCGGCGACGAGCGCGCGCAGCATCGCCTCGGCCTCCCACCTTGTCATAAAGCCTCCGCGGTGTCGGGCCGCGTCACAGCCGCGCGCGAGCACGCTCGTCGCGTAGGCGAAAACGGCGAAAGGAATTCTGGAGTCACGCGTGTACAAATCATCAGCCTCCGTCCGCGAGGAGTTCGGGGGGGCGAGGTGATGTGTCATGCCTTTTCAGTCGAAGTCGCGGCGCCGCGCCTGCTCGAAGGGGACGCGCCGCGTTAGGTAGGTCTGCTCGAAGCCGTGCGCGTTGTCGCCCTCGTTAAAACGGTGGACGACGGCGCCGCGCCCCGGGTGGACGAGCGGGTTGGCGAAGGGGCTGAGGCCGAGGAGCGCGGCCACGGGGTCGCGCCGGTTGACGTAGTGGACGTAGCGCGGGCCGTCCGGGTAGGAGCCGGCCGCGCCGCCGAACGTCTCGACCTCGACGCGCGAGAGCAGGCGTTCGGCCTCGCGCCGCGAGAGCCCGTCCTCGACGCGCAGGCGTTGGTAAACGTCCGTCAGCGCGCGGCTCGTAATCAGCGCGCCCTGGCTGTGCGCCATCAGGTGAACCGTGCGCCCCGCAGTGATCTCTTCGTAGACGGTGTCGGCCAGAGTGTCCACGGCCGGGTTGCGGCCGATGTCGAGCGTGTCGCCCGCGCTCTGGATGACATCGACGAAGCCGCCCTGCGTGGCGTTGTGGATGCCGACGACGCGCGCGCCGGTGCGGTCTGCGATCTGTTGGAGGCTGCGGAACTGGCCGTCCTTCGTCGTGCTGATGCCGTTGACGTAGACGATGGTTTCATTCGGCACGCGGCCGTCGCTCGGCAGCACGGCCGGCACCTCGGAGAGCGGCGTCGAGGGCTGGAACGTGCGCCCGCCCGCGCCGACGAAGAGGCCGTCGAAGACCCTGTCCGAGCCGCGCGACGCGAGCACGTCGAGCAGGGCGAAGACGGGCGGAGTCAGGATGCCCGTGCGCGAGGCGTAACCCTCGACGAGGCCGACGGCCCCCCCGAAGAGTTCCCCCGCGGCGTTGCCGCTCGCCGTGTTAACCCGGTCGAGCACCCCGCCCCCGAAGCGGCCGAGGTCTTCAAACGGGTCGAGCAGGTTTTCTACAAGGTCGCCGACGGGTCGAAGCATCACACACCTCTCAAACTTGCCCTCACCATTCTCACAACAGGCCGCTGCCTTCGAGCGCGTCGTAGGCCGTCCCGAGCCCGTTGTTGTAGGACTCCAGCCCGTCGTTCTCCGGCGTCGAGGGGTTCGTGTCGCGCAGGTTCCTTATCTCGAAGGCGGCGCGCAGGATTTCGTCCACGTCGTTGCGGCTCTTGAGCTTCGCGCCGTTGCCCCAGCCGAAGAGCCCCGTCTCCTCGGTCAACTCGTTGACAAGGAAGTCGGAAATTGCCTCCTGCGCGCCCTCGATGCCCTTCTCGGCGATCAGGTCGCCGATGTGGTCGCCGACGGCCGAGCCGAGCGCGTTGCCGAAGATGTCCTTGAGCTTCCCGCCGACGGGCACCAGCTCGAAGATGAAGCCGACGAAATTCTCGACCGCCTCCTTGCGCTTGTCCTCCTCTTTGACGGCGAGCTGGAAGCCGTTGGCGACCGTGCCGGCGAAGAGGCCGAGTTCGTTCGGGCGGTTCTCGGCGCGGTACTGGCGCGCGAGGCCCGTGCCCGTCGTGATGAGCGATTCCTTGAGCGTGCAGTCGGGATTGAAGAGCGTGCGCTGGTAGAACTGCGAGAGCGTGACGACGCCCTCAAGCGTCTCGGACGTGTCGATCAGACGGTCGGTGAAGAAGCGCGCGTCGCTCTGGTAGAGGCGCACCATAGCGTCGGCGACGCCGCGCCCCTCGAAGAAATTTTCGTGCGAGGCGATGGTGGTGAAGAGCTTCAGCTTCAGCTCGCTCTGCGGCATTCCCGCCGCGCCGCGCAGGAGCGCGGCCAGAGGGCTCTCGCCGCGCACGGCGCGCTCCGGGTCTTCGCCGATTAAGAGTTCCGGCGTGTTGATGGTGCCGAGGAAGCGTTCCAGGTCGAGTTGGCCGCCCGCCACTTGACCCGAGTCGAGCCGGCGGAGGGCGTCCGCGAGCACCGTGGAGTCGCCCGCGAGTGCGCGCGCGGCGCCGTTGAGGACGTAGAGGTCGTTCGATGTCTCGGCCCCGGCGGCGTGCTCGAAGCAGGCGTTGGCGTAGTCGCGCATCAGGCGCGTGGAGCCGCTCTGCGCGATAAGGTTGCCGGTGTACTCGTTGTAGGGCCAGTCGCCGAAGTTGCCGGGGCGGTTGACGTAGTCGGCCTCGGCCTGCACCCAGCGCCCGGCGAAATCGGCGCCGAGCAGCCCGCGGTCGTAAGCCCCGCCGAGCGCGCGCGCGATGGTGTAGCCGTCAGACGAAGAGACGCGCTCGTCGCCGCCGTAGGGGACGGGCTCGCTCCCGGCGGCGCGCAGGATGCGGACGGCCGCCTCCGAGTCGCCCTCCGTCAGGCGGCGGATGAGTTCGGCGTCGAAGGTCGCGTCGCCCGTGCGCAACTGCCGCGCTAGCTCGGTCGCGCCCCCCTGCGAGTAGCCGAGGCCGTAAGCCTCCCAGACGGCGTCGAGCGCCTGCTGCACGTCGGGCGGCCGCTGCCGCGCGAACGCGCCCGCGCCGTCGGCGGCGAAGAGCGCGAAGCGCACGACGTTGGCGAAGAAGTTCTGCTCGCCCGTCCGGCTCGAAGCGCCCTGCATCAAGTCGTTGTCGGCGTCGGCCGTCTGCACGGGTTCCGAGCGCTCCTCGGTCACGTTCAAGTTAGGTTCGACGCCGCCCGCATCCCTGACGTACATGGTCTCTCCCCCCGGCCTGACAGATATCGTTCATCCAGATTATCGGCGCGGGGCGAAAAAGGTTTCCGCAGAAACAGAACCGCGAGCGGTGGCGAGCGGGTCGGCGTTACGGTACGCGTACTCTTGCCGAAAGACGCACCCGCTCGCTACCGCTCGCGGTTCTGTTTTTCAGGAGAGTCCGCCGAGGGTGCGGATCATGAACTCGAAGGCTTTGTATGACTCTTTGAAGTAGTAGATGTAGCGGTCTTTGAAGAGCGGGAGCGAGACGAGGACGACGGTGAGGCCGACGGCCATCTTGACGGGGAGGCTGAGGAAGAAGACGTTGATCTGCGGCGCGACGCGGTTGACGAGGCCGAAGAGGAGGTCGGTCAGAAGCAGCGCCACCATCGCGGGCGCGGCCAGTTGCACGCCGATGCCGATGACGCCGCCCGTCAGGCGCGTGATGAACTCGGCGGCGGGCGTCCAGCCCGGTTGCAGTTTGGGGAAGCCGGTGGCGGGTATCAGCTCGAAGCTGCGGAGCAGCGCGCCGATGAAGAAGTGGTGCGCGCCGATGGCGAGGAAAATGACGATGGCGAGTTGGAGCTTGAACTGACCCAGCTCGGAGACGCGCGTCTGTAATTGGGGCGCGAACAGCTCGGCGAGCGTCGAGCCGCGCTGGAAGTCTATGACGCGCCCGGCCACCTGCACGGCCTCGAAGACGAGCGAGGCGACGAAGCCGAGCGTGAAGCCGACGAACGCCTCTTTCGCCAGCAGCCCGATGAACCCGACGGGGCCGAACCCCAGCGCCTCGCCCTTCAGCCCCGCGGCGAGCGAAGGGTAGACGATGACGACGAAGGCCGTCGCGGTCGCCACCTTGACGCGCGCGGGCACCGCCGCCCCGCCGAAGAACGGCACGACGACGAGAAACGCCAGCAGCCGCGCGAACGCCAACCCCACCAGCACGAGGAAAGCCTGCGGGCTCTGCCCGAACTCGAAGACCTCGAAGACGGTCTCAAGGAGTCGGATGAATTCGTCCATGACGGAATAGGGAGCCAGGAGTCAGGAGTCAGGAGTCAGAAGTCAGAAGAAAAGTCTTCGTTAATCGAGCCGTTAGATTGTTAGCGACAACGTCAATTGAGCGGAGCCTTCTGACTCCTGACTCCTGACTGCTCAAACTTTCAACATCGTGTCGAAGACGCGGCCGGCGAATTCGCGCAGGGTGTCGAGCATCCAGCCGGCCGTGATGATGAGGACGAGGATGGTGGCGATGATCTTCGGGACGAAGGTGAGCGTCTGCTCCTGCACCTGCGTCAGCGCTTGCAGGAGGCTGATGACGAGGCCGACGATGAGGCTCGCCAGCAGCGGCGGCAGCGAGAGCAGCAGGATTAGCCAGAGTGCTTCGGCCGCGAGCGAGACGTATATGTTCATGCTTCGACCTCCGTGTTCGAATGTTCAGAGCTGTTGGGCCGCCCGGCGGTTCCAGAACCCATGGCTCGCCTCCCTCATGGTCGGGACGAAGCGCAGCGTCTCTTCGATCTGCGCGCGGCGCTGCGGGTCGGTCTCCTTGTCGCGCGCCTCGCGGAGCGCGGTGGCGATGCTCTCGACCTCTTCGGGGCGCGGCGGCACGGGTTAGCGCGTCGCGTTCGTGGCCGCGGCCGGGAGCGGCGCGCGCGCGTCGCCGCTGGCGGGCACCTCGACGCGGAACTCGACGGCAGGCTCCTACGTCTGCGTCTGCGTCTCGGCGCCCTGCGGCGCGAACTGCGCTTGAAGTCTCTGCGACTGCAACTCGCCGACGAAGCGCTGCTCGCCGCGCAGCGTGTCGGCCCCGGGTACGTCGGGCGAATCCTGCGTCGCCGCGGTTGTCTCTTCGGCCGAAGGGGCGGGGAAGAGTCCGTCAGCACCAGCCGCCGACGGCCCGCCGATGGGGTTCAAAGCCATGACCTTCACACTCCTTGTCAGGTGTAGCCGAGCACGAGGTTGCGGATGAGGATGACCCAGCCGTCAACCAGTACGAAGAGCAGCAGCTTGAAGGGGAGCGAGATCATCGCGGGCGAGAGCATGAACATGCCCATCGCCTGGAGGATGTTCGACACGACCATGTCGATGACGAGGAAGGGGATGAAGAGGAGGAAGCCGATCTGGAACGCCTCGGTCAACTGGCTGGTGACGAACGAGGGGATGACGACGCGGAACTCGGTCGGGAGAATCTCGTTCGGGTCGTTGCCGTTGCGCACGGCCATGCGCTGCGCGAGGTTGTAGAACATCTTGCGGTCGGCCTCGTGCGCGTGCCGTTCGAGGAACTGCCGCAGCGGCTCGCGCCCCTTGCGCGCCGCCTCGAAAATCTGTCTGACCGAGACCTCGGAGAAGATGGCCTCGGAGTCTCCGACGTTCCCGGCCTCGGCGTACATCTTCTCGACGACGGGCGCCATGATGAAGATGGTCAGGATGAGCGAGATGCCGGTGATGACCTGATTGGGCGGCACCTGCTGCGTGCCCAAGGCGTTGCGGAGGATCGAGAGGACAACCGAGATTTTGACGAACGACGTGAGCATGATGAGCGCAAACGGCGCGAGCGCCAGCGCGCCCAGCACGATCACGAGCACCACGGGGTTGGCCGCCCCCGCGCCGCCCGCCGCGCGCATCGGCGCGTCCTGCGCCAGCACGTCGGGCGCGATTGAGAGCAGCGAGAGCGCGACGAGTGCGAACAGCACGACGCACGCGCGCCGTCGGCGCGACCGCCAGAGGGAGCGAAGCCTCATCCCGAATCCCCCTTCTTGTTCATGAGCCGCGCGAGTCGGTCGGCGAACGCCTGGACGGCCGGGCTCGGCGTCGCGCGCCGCCGCTCAAGCTCTTCGGCGGCCTCCTCCGCGGTCTGCGCGTCCAACTCGCTGACGAGGTGGACGCCCGCCTCCGACGCGCCGATGAGGAGCCAGCGCCCCGCGACCTCGACGACGTAGAGGCTCTTGCGCGGGTCGAGCCCGACGCGGTCAACCACGCGCACCATGCTGTTGGCCGAGCGCGCCGTGGTCAGGCGCGGCAGCGCGAACCGGAAGACGAGGTAGGCGAGCCCGCAGACGAGGCCGAGCGCCAGCATCGTCTCCAACAGCATCGTGAGAAAATTCATCTTCGCCTCCCCCGCCGACGACTTCAGCCCGCGAGCCGCGTGACGCGCACGCCGAGCCGGCCTTCGATGTCCACCAGCTCGCCCGTCGCCACGGGTCGGCCGTCGGCCACTAACTCCACGGGGTCGGTCGCGCGGCAGTCGAGGTCGAGAATCTGACCGGCGCGCAGGCGCGTCAGCTCCTCCAGGCTGATGCGGCGCGCGGGCAGCTCCACGCGCACCGTCAGCAGAAGGTTGTCCAGCAGCCCCGACTCGGCGGCCGTCTCTTCGCCCAACTCGCTCTCGTCTTCCATGCGCAACCTCCCGGCGTCGCCCCCGCGCGCCTCCCACACTTCGACCTCTTCGATTGTCAAACGCAGAGTCTCCGCCCGCGCCCCTTCACGCGCCGCGCCCGCGCCGGCCGCGCCCGTGACGAGCACGTTGTCGCCGGCTCCGACGCGCGCGCGCAGCGTGCCCGCCGCCGACTCGCCCATCCAGTCACCGAAGACGCGCTCGACGACGACCACGTCGCCGGGTTCGAGCCCGGCCAAATCGGCCGTTCCGACCTCGGTCTCGCCGACCAGCACCGAGACACGTGCGCCCGCGCAGAACTGTTCGTAGCGCGCGAGCCTCAACGCCCGGCGGTCGCCGCGCGCGAGCAGGGGCGAGCGCATCTCGTCGAGCGCGGCGAGGGCTTCCGGGCCGTAGACGAGGCGCACGACCCCGGTCGCCTGTCCGACGCGCGCGCGCACGGTCGTCACGACGGCGCGCCCCTGGGCGGCCGCGCCCGCGTCCTCGGTCACGGCTTCGAGCCGGAACAGGGGCTCGCCCGCCTCCTCGTTTAAGGCGGAGAGCAGTTGCGCGCAGAGGAATTCGAGGACGGCGCGCTCGGCCGTCGAGAGTGAGCGCGGCGCGTCCGCGGTCGCACCGCCGCCGCCCAGCATGAGGTCAACGATTGCCGACGCGAAGGCGGCCTCCACGACCAGCACGGCGCGCGCCTCCCACGGCTCGACGACGACGCTGACGAAGGCGCGCGGCGAGTCCGAGCGCGCGCGAGACTCGGACAAGTCTTCCTCGCGCGTCTCAAGGAGGTCGAAGGCGACGTGTGCTGCGTCGGTGTGCGTGAGCCGCCCGGCGACGCGCGCGAGCGCCGAAGAGGCCGCAGCCGAGAGCGAGGCGGGCACGGCCGCGAGCATCGAAGAGAGACGCGCCTCGTCGCGCGAGACCTTCGGCAGCGCCGCGTCCCACGAAGGCGCGCGCGGCCGTGCGCCGCCGGGAGAAAGTTTCTCCGCGGCCGCGTCCGCTCCCGCCGCGCCGGTGCCACCGGCGAAGAGGTCTACGGCGAAAGGGTCTACGGCCGACGCCGGCTCGGCTTCATCCGCCCGCAAAGTGTTCGCGTCTGTCTTCATGGGACGCCGCCGGCCGCCGCTGATGACTAAGGGTTAAGCCCGGTAGGTGCTCGCGGTGTCGCCGTCGGCCTCTTCGCCGGTCGCGTCCGTCTGCGAAGTGCTCGAAACGTCGGCGTGCGGTCGGCGCGTCTCGCCGATGGTTTGGGGAAGGTCTCCGCGCGGGTCGGAGCCGAAGCCGCCCGGGGCGTCACCGCCCGCCTCGACGCCCGTGCGCAGGGCTGCGAGGTTGACGCCGCGACCCCGGAGCAGTTCGGCCAGCTCCGAGGCGCGCGCGTCGAGTTGCGAGCGGACACGCTCGCTGGCGGCGATGAACTCGGCCGTCACGCGCCCCGCGCCGTCCGAGCTGAGTGTGACCTTCAAGCCTTCGAGCACGGAGCGGCGCAGCTCGATGGTGACGACGTGACGGCCGCCGTCGGCCACTTGCGAGCGGACGGCCGAGACGATTCTTTCGAGGTCGGCGACGTGCAGGATGGAGCGCGCGGCCGTCGCGTCGTTGGTGACGCTCGTCTCGCGCAGCGCGGCGCGGTGTTCGAAGCCGCCGCCGCGGCCGTCGCCGCCGGTGTCGTTCGAGCCGCCCTCGCGCTCTTCGCGGCGCTGGGCGGTGCCTTCGTGTTCGGAGCGCTCGGCCTCGCGCGAGACGCGGCGGTCGCCCTCAGCCGACTCCTCTTCGCGCGGCTCGGGGCGCGAGGCCACCTCGTCGAAGACGCTGGCGAAGTCGCGCTCGGAGGCGCCGGGGCTTTCGTTCACGGCGGCCGGGTCTTCGGCGTGCGTCGCGTCCGTCGAAAACGGCCCGCGCCTTGTTGCGGGCCGGTTCGTCTCCGCGGATGGTCTTAGCGGCAGGGGGTTCGCAGGTGGAATCTTCATGGCCTCGCGTCTCCTTTCGCGGCCCGGAAGGCCGCCCGCCCTCATTTCATCTTCTTGAGTCTGTCGGCCGCTTCGTCGGCCATCTCGCGCGTGCGCTTGCGGTTGATGGACGTGCCCTGTAGGTCGAGTGCAAGGGCGCGCTCGAACGCCTCCATCGCGGCGCCGTACTCGCGCAGCTTGTGCATCACCTCGCCGAACTTGTAGTGCGCGAGCGCGGACTTCGGGTCAAGCTCGGTCGCCTTGCGGTAGGACTGCGAGGCGCTCAGGGGTTGTTCGAGCCCGACGTAACAGTCGCCCATATCGACGTACACCTCGGCCGTCGGCCGCGCCGCGGCCACGTCTTGAAACTCCTTGAGCGCCTGCGCCCAGCGCTTGCGCTTCTTGAGGTCGCGCCCCGCGGCGAGTCCCGTGTCGGCCGGCAAAGGCTGGCCGAAACTCTTCGCGCGGGTGTAGTAGAGCGCGGCCTCCTTCGTCTTGTTCTGCCGGGTGAGCGCGTCGCCCATCCCGCGGTAGGCGAGCGCCAGTTCCGAGTTGGCGGTGGCGGCCTGGCTGTAAGCCTTGAACGCCTCGGCCGGCTGGTTGGTGGCGAGGTAGGCGTTGCCGAGCCCGTAGTGCGCGAGCGCCAGGTCGGGCGCGGCGAGCGCCGCCTGCTTGAAGGCGACGAGCGCGCTGGCGAAGTCGCCCGCGAGGTATGCGATCTGCCCGTCGGCGGCGAGCGCGCGCGCCTTGAGCTGCGAGTTGGCCGGGTCTTTTTCGAGCGCGGCGCTGGTGCGCTCGCGCACGGCCTTCCAGTCGTCTTCGCGGACGCGCTCGCTCTCCTTCGCGTCGAGGAAGCGTTTGATGACGGCGTCGGCGTCGGTCAGAGGGTCTGCGGGCGGCCCCGCGGCCTCCTCGGGGGTGGGCGAGGGCTCGGGCTCGGCCGGCTTCTGCTCCTCCTCCTTCCGAGCGACGACGGGCATGGCGAGGCTGAAGTCCACGCTGTTGACGCCGCCCGAGCGGACTTCGAGGCGCTGGCGTTGGATGCGGTAGCCGGGGCGGCTGGCGAGCAGGCTGTAGGTGCCGCGCTGGAGCCGTCTGGTCATCTTGCCGTCGGAGTCGGTCTTGCCGAGGCTCTGCGTGGGCGCGGAGCTTCCGACTCCGAGGAAGATTTCCGCCTCGGGGATGTCGGTCTTGATGCTGACTTCGTAGGAGGGCGCGGGCGGCCTGGGCGGCCTGACGGGAATCGTCTTGCGCGCGGGCGTCGCGGACGGCTTCGCCTCGCCCTCGCCGTTGGCCTTCTTCTCGACCTCGTCGGCGATGTTCGGCTTCGGCGTCTGCCGCGGGACGGGGGCGGGTGTGGCGGCGGAGGCGGCGCGCGCCGCGCAGGCGACGAAGAGCAAGAGCGCGGCGCAGGCGAGCGCCGCGGAGCGCCCGCGGGCCGACGGTGCGGGATGTACCCTTTTCATGAAACGACACCGGGCGACGCTGTGGTGCCTCCGCCGCCCGCTCCTTTATTAAAATTACCGCAAAGAGTCTTACCTGCGATCAGCCTTACCACAAACGGTCTTGCTGCAAACGTTCATACCGGAAATCGTCCGGGGCCGCTGCGCGTGCCTCCGCGCCTTTCAACGCGCGGCGCGCGCCCTGGCGGCGGCCTTGTTGGCCATCTCACGCGCTCGCCCGCGGTCTATGAGCGCCCCGGTCGGGTCGAGCGCCAGCGCGCGCTCGAAGGAGTCGGAGGCCGCCGCGTACTCGCGCTGCGAGTAGGCGAGCTCGCCGTACTTGAAGTGCGCCTGCGCCGACTTCGGGTCGAGTTCGAGCGCGCGCTTGTAAGCAGGGGCGGCGCTTAAGGGCTGCCCGAGCCCGACGTAGGCGTCGCCGATGCCGACGAAGACTTCCGCCGTGGGGCGCGTCTTCGAGACCTCCGCAAGCTCCCTGAGCGCGTCCGCCCAGCGGCGCTCTTTGAGGAGGATGCGCGCCGTGACCTGTCTCGTGTTAGGCGAAGTATAGCCCAAGACGCGCGCGCGTTCGTAGTACCGGAGCGCCTCGCGGTTCTTGCCCTGGCGCGCAAGCACGTCGGCCGAACCCTTGTAGGCCATCGCCAGTTGCGGGCTCAGCTCCGCCGCATGTTCATAAGAGCGCGCGGCCTCGCCGAGACGACCCAACCCGAGGTAGGCGTTGCCGAGCCCGTAGTAGGCGAGCGCCGAGGCCGGGAGCCTCAAGGCCGCGGCGTTGAAATCGGCGATGGCGCGCGCGTGGTCGCCGGAGAGGTAGGCCACCTGCCCGCGCGCGAAGAGCGCCTGCGCTTCGGTCTGCGGGTCAAGCGGGTTGGCGGCGAAGGCCGCGGCCGTCTCGGTCAGCGCCGACTGCCACTCGGCGGCCGTCACGCCGTCGGTCTGCTTCGGTTCGAGGTAGCGGCGGAAGACTTCGCCCGCGCTCGTCTTCGAGGCGACGGCCGCGCCGAAGGGCGAGTCGGAGGGCGAGCCGGGGGCGCGCGAGAGGTCGAGGACGAAGGTGGTGCTGCCCGGTCGCACGTCTATCTGTCGGCGCTCGATGCGCGAGCCGGGGCGGCTGGCCGTGACGGTGTACGTGCCGCGCGGCAGGCGCGCGACGAGCCGCCCGCCGGGGCCCGAGCGGCCGAGCTTCTGCATGCCCGTTTGCCCCGCGTTGAGATAAACGTCCGCCTCGGCCAGCCCCGTGAAGAAAGTGACTTCGAGCGCGGGCACGGCCGTCGTGGGCCTAGGCGGCAGGGGCGACTGACGGCGGCGCGGCGCCGGTCGCACGTCGTTCGAGGGCTTCTGCGTCGCGCCCCCTTTCTTCTTATTCTCCACGTCGCCCGCGATGTTCGGCTTGGCCTGCCCGCGCGCGCACGGGGCGTGGAAGGAGACGCAGCAGAAGGCGGCGAGCAGGAGCAGGGGGAGCGCGTGCGGATGCTTCGGGAGCGACCGCGTGCGGCGTCGCGGCGTCGCAGGCGTCGGGAGAGCGTCGGATTCGGAAAGCTTATTTCTCATCTTACATAACTCCATTGGTTGGTCTGACTCTTCAATAGAGTTATCCCCCCGCGTCGCCGGGAGGTTCCCTGTCTGCCATGTCGCTTACGGCGCGGGCGGCTTCGCGGCGCCTTCGGGCCGGGCGACGACGTAGCGGAAGCCCAGCCGCGCAGAGCCCTTGTCCTCGCGCACCTCGTAGCGCGCCGTCGCCGAGACGAAGGCGCGCGGCTCGGTGGCCGCCCCCCCGCGGATGATGCGTAAGCGGGCGCCGTCTTCCGTCTTCGGCCGCCCCTCCGCGTCCGCGGCCTCGTCCTCGACCCACTCCCAGACGTTGCCCGCCATGTCGTAAGCGCCGGAGGGCGAGCGCCCCGTCGGGTAGCTCTTGACGGCGCGCACGCGCCCGCCCGTCTCGGTGGAGGCGGCGGCGCGCTCGTCCCACTCGTCGCCCCAGGGGTACTTCAAATTCTGCGTCCCGCGCGCGGCCAGCTCCCACTCGGCCTCGGTCGGGAGGCGGACGGTGGTGCCCAGTTTCTCCGAGAGCCACTTGCAGTAGTCGGCCGCCTCCTGCCACGTCACGCCCGACACGGGTTCGAGCGCCGCGCCTGGCGGAAACTCGCCGTTCTTCCAGTGCGAAGGGGCGGCCCGACCCGTCGTCTTCAGGTACTCGCGGTACTGTTCGTTGGTCGTCTCGGTCTCGGCGATGAGGAAGGGCTTGACGATGACGCGGCGCAGCGGGAAGCCCGTGCCCTCGCCGCCGAGCGTCACCTCCGCGCCGGGGACGGGCAGTTCTCCGGCGGGCGCTGTCGCGGCGGTCGCGGCCGGGGCGGCGGGCGTCGGCTCGGGGGTCGTCTGCGCGGGCGAACTCTGCCTCAACTCGGAGACGCGCTCGGGCTCGTCGCGCTCGTGCGTGCCGAGGAGGAGCCAGCCGCCATAGCCGAGCGCCACGGCCGTGACGAAGCAGACGAGCCCCGCGACCGTCATCGGCACAAGGCGCGACTCGTCCGTGCCGTCTTTGTTGTTCGATTTGAGGCGAGGACGTTCGGGCATGAGATCACTCTCACCATCCGAGAAAGCGCCGCGGCCGAGAGAGTCACCTCACCCTGCGAGTGTCCCCGCGCCGCGCCATGAAAAAATCTTCTGTCCGGTATTGTGCTGAAGGGGATTATAGCCACCCGCGACGCGGGCGGGCAACCGGGATTGTTCCGGGGCTCTCTACTGACAAAGATTTTGCTGTCGGGAACAACCTCCCGCGGTGCAAGCCTTAAGAGCTTGTTTGCAAAGCCCCGGAGGGGCGGAATGTTTATAGGTCAGGGCTGTCGATTAACCTGACTCCGGAGGAGCGGCATGTTCTATGTCGCCCCTGACGGGCTCGGAGTCAATTAGAACGCTGCGGCTATAGACATCCCGCCCCTCCGGGGCGATGACTTTTCAAGTAGACGCTCGAATTTTGTAAACCCGCCGCACGACGGTTCATTCGGACGAGCGGCGTTCGTGGAGGATGGCGCCGATCTCGTCGTTGAGCTTCTGCTCGCGGCGCACCGTCTCGCGCCGCTCGCGCTCGCGCCAGTTCTCGCGATGCTTCTCGATGACGCGCACCTCGCGTGCGGCCTCGACGAGCGCGGCGCGCGCCCTCTCCAAATCGGCCTCGCAGCGCGCGACGACGCCCCTCTGCGCTTCGACCTCGGCGCGCAAGCCCTCCTCCTGCGCGCGCAGGTCTGCGAGGTGCGTGCGGTGCGCGAGGGCGCGCGCGGCGGCGGCGCCTCCGCTCATCACGTCAAGCATCTCGGCGCGCGCGGCCTCCTGCCGCTCGCGGCACGCCTCCACCTCGCGCTCGCGCCGCGCCAACTCCTCTTCGGCCTCGGCCAGTTGCGCCATGCGCGCGGCCAACAGCCGCTCCGCCTCGTGCTTCGCCGCCTCGCGCGCGCCCAGAACCGGCTGGAGTCTGTACTTCTTAACGGCCATCGAAAGCATTATACACCCGCCGTCCCGCCCGCCTCTCCGGCGCTCCCGCGCGCCCACGAGCATTCAGGTGCGAGAGACTTTGCCGCGACCTCTTTTGGTGACGGCGCGGAGCCAGAGCGCGCCGATGAGCAGGAACGGGAAGAGATAGATGAGCAAGTCCCAACGCCCGAGCCCGGGCGGCGTCACTTCCACGTCGGCGGAGATTTCGCCGCCGCCGCGCGAGCTTTGGAGGCGGACGCGCACGTGCCACGGGCCTTCGGCGTCGAAGGGCACCTCGGCCTTGTACTGGACGCGGCCGCGGACGCCCTCGCGCTCGGCCGCGTGGACGGCTTCGGCGAGGCGGCCTCCGACGGGTTGGACGGCAATCTCGACCTTGATGTCTTCGGGGAGCGTGTCGCCGGGCGCGGGCTCAAGGATGATGAAGAAGGTGCCGGTGCCCACGTCCGGGTCGCCCCAGACCGAGGCCACCGACGGGCCGAGACTCTTATCGACGAGAATCGGGTACGGCGGCCCCTCGTGCGCCGCCGCCCGCGTAGTGCAGACGAGCAACAGCGCGGCGGCCGTCAAAAGACTCTTGAGCCTTGAACGCATCAGCCTCCCAGGAACGTGCCGCGCATCTCCATCGGCTGCGACAGGAGCCAGAGCGCGGAGGCCCAAAGCATCAAGCAGAGGGCCGCCCACGCCGCGAAGATTCTGCGCGGGTGCGCCGCCGAGTCCGCTTCCGCGAGGCGGTACGCGAGCAGCAGCGAGCCGAGCAGGCCGAGCCCCAGCAGCCCCAACTCCAAAGGATAGACGACACGCTCCGGCAGACCCGTGAGGCTCCACAGCGGCTCGCCCAACAGCGGCCACCCCGCGCCCGCCAGCGCGTTCTGCGTGACGGGGATGAAGGTGTAGAGCCCGGTCAGAAAATGAAAGCCGTAGTGGCTCAGCCAGACGCCGAAGCCGAGCGGGATGAGCGCGTAGGAATACTTCACGACGGTCGGGAGCAGTCCCCCGCGGGCGCCGCCCCACTTCAGAGTCAGCCAGCCCGCCGCGCCGAGCAGCACGACAGGCTCCACGACGAGCGCGAGCGCGAAGAGGGTCGCCAGCACCGTCGCCTCGCTCTGCGTGCGGAGCACGCCCGCGAGCCAGCCTTGCAGCGCGTAGACGGGGCTGACCATGCCGAAGGCGTTGAGCAGCGCGCCGAAGGTGAAGACGACGGCGAGCGCCGACAGGTCGCGGCGTTGCGAGAGACGGCCGACGCCCGAACGCACGGGGTCAACCGTCAGCTCCTCGGCGGGCACGCGGCTCAGGATGCCGACGTTGTCGTGCGGGCACGCCTGCACGCAGTCGAGGCAGAACGTGCAGTCGAGGTTGCCGACCTTGCGCGGCTGGAAGAGCGCCAGCTCGCAACCGCGCTGAATGACGACCGGCGACTGCGGCGTCTCGCGCCTGCCGCGGATGCAGTCCTTGGTGCGACAGCCTTCGCAGACGTTAAGGTCGCGCACCTTCACTTCCAGCGGCGAGACGGTCGAGGCGACGAAGTTGAACTGCCCGACGGGGCAGACGAACTTGCAGAAAGAGGCGTGCTTGAAGAGGCCGTCAACCGCGAGCGCCCCTGCGAAGTAGAGGGCGATCAGCACGGCCGTCCACCACGGCGAAGACCAGAGGTCGAACAGCTCGTAAGCGAAAAGTATCGTGACGAAGAGCGAGAGCGAGAGCCACTTGTTGCGCAGCCGCCGGGGCCAGTTGCGCTTCGGGTTGATGAAGCGGCGCGCGAGGTTGCGCGGCAGCATGAAGGGACAGGCCATGCAGAAGAAGTTGCCCGCGAGCAGGAGGACGAGCACGAGCGCGCCGCGGAAGTGAACCCACGTCAGCGTGGTCGCGAGGTTCTTCGGCGCGAGCTGCGGCCCCGCGAGCCCGTGCGCGATCATCACGGCGGCGACGACGAACAGCGGAATCTGCGAGAGCGTGCGCGCGTGACGCCAGCGCAGCAGGGGGCCGAGGAGGGGCCAGCGCAGCAGGTCAACGGCGGGCGTCGTCGTCGGCGTGTGCACGCGCCGCGGCGGGGGAGTGCCGTGCGCGCCCGACGCCGCTTCAGCCTGACTGGACACCTTTAACATCAAACTGCCGCTCGATCTTTCTTCCGTCGGGCAGAGTGAGGCGGACGAGGATGACCCAGTCTCCGCCCATCGTGAAGTCGAGCGCGGACTCGTAGCGCCCCGGCTCCGACTCCCTCGCCTCGCCGAACACGGGTCGCATCCCCGCGTGCGACATGTTCCCTTCGAGGCTCACGCGCGCGCCGCTCACGGGCCGCCCCGCCGCGTCCGACACGCGCAGCGCCACGCGTGCAGTCCCGACCCGCGGCGGATGAGGATTAATCTCGTGCTCGATGGAGACGCCGTCGTGCGCTTCGGGGCGCGGCCGGCAGCCCGCCAAAAAAAGTCCGGCGCAGAGACCGAGCACGCCGAAAGCTGCAAAGCACCTCCGGAACGCTGGGCTCATCGCCGGCCACGAACGATTTCAAATTCGAGACTTGAAATCTGAAACTTCAAATTCTTTGCGGCCCAACCCTTCAGACCGAGCAGACCTCGGCCGCACCCCGGCGCCGCGCGCAGGAGCAGCCGTGCGACGAAGAGGCTTCGCCCGCGCGCGGGAACATGTGGAAGTACATGCCGACGGCCATCGGGATGAAGACGATAGTGTTGTAGAAGAGGTGCAGCTCGACGCGCGGAATCCACATCTGCGCGACGCTCAAGGGGACGGGTGAGCCGAAGAAGTTCTGTCCGGCGACGGCCTGACCCAGCAGCAGCGCGTGCTCAATATGGTGCCAGAACTGGATGGCGAGCGCGGCCGTCCACCACTTGCGCGACAGCCCGCCGAACCCTCCGCGCAGCGCCCAGAGCCCGACGAGCATCACGATGGCGTACGCGTAGTGCAGCGCCTCGGACTTCACCAGCCAGGGGAACCACTGGCCGAGCACGCCGCGCGCGTCGGGCGGCGCCCAGCCGAGCACGTATATCTGGAACGCCTGCACGAGGTGCTCAGCCCAGTGCGCGAGCACGATCACCATGAAGAGCTGGAGCGCCGGCTTGTGCCACTGCGCGTTTAGCCTGTCGTGGAAGCCCGGCGCGGCGGCCGGAGCGGTCAGGGCTACATCTTTAACTGAGACGGCCATCGGGCGGCTCCTCTTCTTGACTTCGAATGCGTTCGGGACGAAGGCGTGCGGGCTGCTATCATTCCCCGGCAGATGTTTCCCGCGGGCGGGCTCGGCTGCGTGGGGGAGTTTAGCTCGGAGGGATATTACTACACGACTTCCTCCGCCGCTGTCTACGGCGCGGAGTCTTACTCCCTTCTCCAACTTTAGTTGGAGCCCCGCCTCCGCCCCAAGTTGGGTGACAGTCACCGTCCCGGGTGTTAGGGTTTGCCGGCGCGTGCAACCAGACAGTCCCCGTGTAAGCAGGGTACGGCCCGCCGACTCCTATTCCAAGTCAACTGAACGCTTTCGGTAGATGCGAAACATCCCCTTCAAGCTGCGCCGCGGCCCCGGCCCCGCCGTCCTTTTAGTCATCCTGTTGATAACCTTCGCGCCCCTCGCCGCCTGCCGCCGCGCAGACCTCCCGGACAAAAACTCCCCGCAATATCTGAACGCCGTGCGCGCCTTCTACGTCGGCCTCTCCGCGCTCCAGGTCGGCGACGACGTGCGCGCCGAACAGAAGCTGAAGGAGGCGACGACACTGGCGCCGGACGAGCCCGCGTCCTGGGCCGACCTGGGGCTGCTCTACATGCGCCAGCGCCAGTTCGACCTCGCCGCACAGAACCTTGAGCGTGCGCGGCAGCTCGCGCCCGAGAACGCGACGCTGTACGTTCTGCTCGGCCAGTTGGAGAGCGGGCGCGGAAATAACGCCGAGGCCGTCAAACACTTCCGCCGCGCGACCGAACTCGACCCGCGCAACCTCAAGGCGCTCTACGCGCTCAGCCGCGAGGTCGGGCGCGAGGGCGAGGGCGGCGAGGCCGAAGAGTTGAGCCTGCTGCAAAAGATTCTCGAAATCCAACCGGCCAACCTCTCCGTCCGCCTCGACGCGGCGCGCCTCGCGGCCAAGCGCGGCGAGGCGGAACTCTTCGGGCGCCTGATGACGGGCTTCCAGAAGGACTCTGTGACGTGGCCGCCCGAGGCGCTTGAGCAGTTGCGGGCCGTGCAGGCGGCGGCCGGCGGCAACCCCCGCGCCGCCGCGCCGCGCGTCCAGTTCCTCCGTAACGTCCTCGTGCGTCTGCCCGAGTATCGCCAGAGCCGACTCGCCGTCGAAGACCCGCCCGAGATTTTGAGCGAGCCCTTCACGCGCTTCATCACCCTGGAGTCGCCGTCACCCGCGCCCGCCGCGCCGGACGAGGCTCTGACCTTCAACGCCGAGCCCTTGCAGGAGTTCGGCGGCGGCGCGTGGGGCTGGGGCGGCGCCATCTCTCTCTCCGGTGAAGGCGCGCCCATCCCGCTCTTCGTCGAGGGGCGCACGGCGCAGCTCGCGGGCGGCGTTAAGCTGACCTTTCCCGGCGGAGCCGCTGCCGCCCCGCCCTCTCCCAACGGGGTGGCAGCGCTCGACTTCGACTACGACTTCAAGACAGACCTCGCGCTGGCGGGCGAGGGCGGCTTCCGTCTCTATCGACAGGAGAGCCCGACGAATTTCGTTGACGTGACCGCCGCGGCGAAGCTCCCGGCCGGCTTGACGGACGCGCCTTACGCGGGCGCGTGGGCCGCCGACATCGAGGCCGACGGCGACCTCGACCTCCTGCTCGCCGCGAAGGAAGGCGCGCCCGTCGTTCTGAGGAACAACGGCGACGGCAGCTTCGCCGCGCAGCAACCCTTCGCGGGCGTCACGTCGCTGCGCGACTTCGCCTGGGCCGACTTCGACGGCGACGGCGACCCGGACGCCGCGCTGCTCGACGCGCAGGGGCGGCTCGTCGCCTATACCAACGAGCGCGCGGGACAGTTCCGCCAGCGGCCCTCTCAAGCCCCCGCGGGCACCATCGCGCTCGGCGTCGCGGACGTGAACCGCGACGGGCTCTTCGACCTGCTCCTGCTCGGCGCCGACGGCACGCTCACGCGCCTCTCCGACAAGAACGAGGGCGAGGGCTGGGACGTGGCCGAAGTGCTGCGCTGGGACTCGCCCCCTGCCAATCTCAACACGGGCTCGTTACGGCTGACGGCCGCAGACCTCGACAACAACGGCGGCATCGACCTCCTCGTCTCCGGCGCGCAGGGCGCGCGCGCGTGGCTGAGCGACGCCGAAGGGAAGTTCAAGCCGCTCAACCTTCCCGACGCAATCGCCGGCTCGCGCGGCGTCTCGGTCGCGGACGGCGACGGCGACGGCCGGCTCGACCTCTTCGGCGTCGGCCGCGACGGGCAAGCCTTTGTTGCCAAGGGACGCGGCTCGAAGAATTATCACTGGCAGTTGATCAGGCCGCGCGCCGCGAACGCCACCGGCGACCAGCGCATCAACTCGTTCGGCGTCGGCGGCGAGATGGAGATACGCGCCGGCCTCCTCGTGCAGAAGCAGCTCATCAACGGGCCGGTCGTCCACTTCGGCCTCGGCGAGCAGACGGCGGCCGACGTGGTGCGCGTCGTGTGGCCGAACGGCTCGGTGCGCGCAGAGTTCGAGCTGAAGGCCGACACGTCCGTCCTCGCCGAGCAACGTTTGAAAGGTTCGTGCCCGTCGCTCTTCGCCTTCGACGGCAAGAAGATGAGCTTCGTCAAGGACTGCGCGCCGTGGAGCCCGGCCATCGGGCTGCGCATCAACAGCTACCAGACGGCCAAGGTGCAGCAGACGGAGGAGTGGATCAAGATTCGCCGCGACCAGCTCGTCGCGCGCGAGGGCTTCTACGACTTGAGGATTACGGCCGAGCTTTGGGAGACGTACTACCTCGACCGCTACCAGTTCGCCGTCGTTGACCACCCCGCGGGCACCGAGGTCTTCGTGGACGAGCGCACCGCGCGCCGGCCCCCCGCGCTGAAGGTCTACACTTTGAGCCGGCCGCGGCCCTTCCTGCGCGCGACGGACGACGCGGGCGCGGACGTGTCCGATGTCGTCCGCACGCTCGACGGCCGCCACCTCGACACCTTCGGGCGCGGGCGTTATCAGGGCGTGACGCGCGACCACTACGTCGAGCTTGAGTTGAATGAAGACGCGCCGCGCGAAGGGCCGCTGTGGCTCGTCGCGCACGGCTGGCTGCATCCGACCGACGCCTCGATCAACGTCGCCATCAGTCAGGGGGGCCAGCCGCCGCCGCGCGGCCTGAGCCTCGAAGTCGCAGACGGCCGCGGCGGCTGGGCCGTGGCGCAGCCCGACCTCGGCTTCCCGGCGGGGAAGAACAAGACCATCCTCGTTGACCTGAAGGATGTCTTTAAGCCCAACGCGCCGCGCCGCCTGCGCCTGCGCACCAACATGGAGATTTACTGGGACGCGCTCGAATGGGCGGCGGCGTCGTCGGGCGAAGGGGCGAAGGTAAAGAGCCTCGCGCCTTCGACCGCGGAGCTGCGCTTCCGCGGCTTCTCCGACATGTCGAGCGCGAGCCCTTCGTCGCCGGAGACGCCCGACTACGACCGCATCGCCTCGACGGGGCAGCGCTGGCGCGACCTCGTCGGCTACTACACGCGCTTCGGCGACGTGCGCGAGCTGCTCTCCGAGACGGACGACCGCGTCGTCATCTCCAACGCGGGCGACGAGCTGCTGCTGCGCTTTCAGGAGCAGCCGCCGCCGCCCGCGGGGTGGGAGCGCGACTACGTGCTCGTCGGCAACGGTTGGATTAAGGACGGCGACTACAACTCGGAGTTTTCGAAAACGGTGCTCCCTTTGCCGTCGCGCGACAAGGAGTATTACACTACGGCCCCGACACGTCTCGAAGACGACCCGGTCTACCAACGCCACCCGCAGGACTGGCAGAACTTCCACACGCGCTACGTCACGCCGCACGTCTTCAAGGGGGGACTGTGGGCGAGGTAGGCGCGTGACCGGGTCAGTCCCCCCGCGGTAGCGTGGGGGCCTTTGCAAAACATTACGGTCTGACGACACCGACCCACCCGCTACCGCGGTTGGTACTGACCCAAGTTTTCCATCGATGCGTAAGAGTCCCATCGCACGCGGCCTGCTCGTCCTCTTCTTCGCCGCGCAGCTCGCGACGCCTTTCGCCATCCGGCGTTGGCAGGGCGCGGGAGCGGGCGTGTCGCAGGCCACGGCCGCGCCGGACGTTGCGCTCGCGCGCCACGGCTTCCGGTTGGAAGAGGTCTCGAAGGCGGTCGGCATCAACTTCACGCACACCGCGCCGCGGCTCGACCCGAAGCTCGAACACATCATGCCGCAGGTCGCCTCGATGGGGGCCGCCGTGTCGGTCGTGGACTTCGACCGCGACGGCTGGCAAGACCTCTACGTGACGAACAGCGGCGAGGGCAGCCACAACGCGCTCTTCCGAAACAACGGCGACGGCTCGTTCGCCGACGTGGCCGCGCAAGTCGGCGTGGCCGACATGAACCACGCCGACACCGGCGTCTCGATGGGCTCGGTCTGGGGCGACTACGACAACGACGGCTTCGAAGACCTCTTCCTCTACAAGTGGGGGCGCCCCGAACTCTTCCACAACGACGCGGGGAAGGGTTTCACGCGCGTCACTGATAAGGCCAATCTTCCTTCGTGGGTCAACGCAAACACGGCCATCTGGTTCGACTACGACCGCGACGGGCGTCTCGACCTCTTCCTCGGCGGCTACTACCCCGAGGACGTGAACCTCTGGCGTCTGAAGAACACGCGGATGATGCCCGAGAGCTTCGAGTACGCCAACAACGGCGGGCGCAAGTACCTGCTCAAAGGAAGAGGCGACGGCTCGTTCGAGGACGTGACGACGGCCGCCGGCATCAACACGCGCCGCTGGGCGCTCGCCTCGGCGGCGGCCGACCTGCGCGGGACGGGCTACCCCGACCTCTTCATCGCCAACGACTACGGCGTCTCGGAACTCTTCTTCAACGACTCCGGCAAGCGCTTCCGCGACGTGGGCGAGCAGACGGGCGTCGGCTTCGCGCCGAAGAGCGGGATGAACATCTCTTTCGGCGACGTGCTCAACCGCGGCGCCTTCGCCGCCTACGTCTCGAACATCTCGGAGGACGGCGTGCTCGTGCAGGGCAACAACCTCTGGGTGCCGCGCGAGGGCACCGGGGGCGACGCTCTCAAGTACGACAACCTCGCCGAGGAGATGGGCGTTGAGCTGGGCGGCTGGAGCTTCGGCGCGCAGTTCGGCGACCTCAACAACGACGGCGCGCTCGACCTCTACGTCGTCAACGGCTACGTCTCTCTGGATAAGGGCGCGAACTACTGGTACGACTACTCGAAGATCGCGGGCGGCAACTCGCAGATCATCTCGGACGCGGCCAACTGGCCGCCGATGGAGGGGCGGAGCCTGTCGGGCTACCAGCAGAAGCGCGTGTGGGTCAACGACGGCGCGGGGCGCTTCAGTGACGTGGCGCAGACGGTCGGCGCGCGCGACACGTCCGACGGGCGCTCGGTCGTGATGGTTGACCTCTGGAACCGCGGCGTGCTCGACGTGGTGGTGGCGAACCAGCGCGGGCCGCTGCTGGTCTACAGGAACACGGTCGCGCGCGATAACGCGTGGGTCGGCTTCGCGCTGGAAGGCACGGCGAGCAACCGCTCGGCGGTCGGCGCGCAGGTGCGCGTCTACTGGGCGGGGCAGGAGCAGGTGCAGGAGGTCTCGGGCGGCAGCGGCTTCTGCGCGCAGAGCCAGCGCCCCCTGCACTTCGGCTTGGGCCGCGGCGCGCGCGTCGAGCGCGTCCAGATACGCTGGCCCTCGGGCAAAGTCCAGACCATCGAAGCGCCCGAGATTGGCAAAGTTCATCACGTCAAAGAGGCTTGAGTAACGCGCAGTTCAAATAACGTCATGAGCACTACGACAGCGCAGGCAACCCCGCTCGCCGCGACCGCGGTCGCGGCGAAGGCGCCGCCAAAGCTCTTCGGCATCGACAGCCGGTTCGTCGCCCCCATCTTCATCACGCTCATCCTGCTCGTCGGGCAGGTGACCTACGGGATTCTGGAGAGCTACGCGATGACGGCGCTGGCGATTGTGACGGCCGTCGGGCTCGAACTCGTCCTCGGCCGTACGCTCACGGGGAAGTGGCCGCACCTCGCGAGCGCATACATCTCGGGCATCAGCGTCGGGATACTCACGCGCAGCCCTTACGCGTGGCCCTTCGCGCTGTGCAGCGCCATCTCCATCACGTCGAAGTACGTCCTGCGCGTGCGCGACCGGCACCTCTGGAATCCCTCGAACTTCGGCATCGCCGTGATGCTGCTCATCGCCCCCTGGGCCTACTCGACGCTGAGCGTGCAGTGGGGCAACAACATCTGGCCGATGCTCGTCATCTGGACGCTCGGCGCGATCATCACGTACCACGTCGGGCGGATTCACATCACCTTTACTTACGTCGTCTCGTTCTTCGTCTTCGCGTACATAAGAAGTCTGCTGACCGGCCACACGTTCCTCGCGGAGGCCGCGCCGATTACGGGGCCGATGTATCAGCTCTTCATCTTCTTCATGATTACCGACCCGAAGACGACGGTGCGCTCGTCGAAGTGGGCGCAGGCGCTGGTCGGGTTCCTTATCGCGCTGGCCGAGATGCTGCTGCGCCTCGCCGAGAACGTCCACGCGCCCTACTACGCGCTCTTCACCGTCGGCCCGGCCGCCAACCTCGTAGAGATTTACCTGACCTCGCGGCGCGGGAAGCACGAGGCCGTCAACGATTGAGTCGAGTGTGAATCGAGAGATGTTCAGACACAGGGACACAGGGTCACAGCTTAAGAACACGGCTTTAAGTTTTTAGCTGTCTCCGTGTCTCCGCGGTGAATGTTCCTTCAGTAAATACTCTTGAACGACAAGATGGACACCCCCGAGATGCGCCGTTCCCCTCTAGTCACAGCCATCATCCTCTGCTTCGCCGCGCTCGTCTCCGGCTGCAAGCAGGACGCGACCCGGAACGCCACCGTCGCGCCGCAGGGGCCCGAGACCACGGCCGTCCCCGGGGCCACGCCGGGCGCCAGTCCGAGCCCGACCCCCGGCTCCGCGCCGCGCCCCTCCGGCCCCGTCGAGTTCACGGACGTGACGGCCGAGGCCGGCATCCGCTTCCGCCACAACAACGGCGCCGCCGGCAAGAAGTACCTGCCCGAGACTCTGGGCGCGGGCGCGGCCTTCCTCGACTACGACAACGACGGCTGGCTCGACGTGCTGCTCGTCAACTCGATCAACTGGCCCGAGAACAAGGGGCCGGCCACCACCTCCGCGCTCTACCGCAACAACGGCGACGGCACCTTCCGCGACGTGACGCGCGAGGCGGGCCTGGCCTCGAACCTCTACGGCATCGGCTGCGCCGTCGGCGACTACGACAACGACGGCAACGCAGACATCTTCATCACGGCCGTCGGCCCCGACCGCCTCTACCGCAACCTCGGCGGCGGCAAGTTCCAGGACGTGACGCAGCGCGCCGGAGTCGGCGACCCCGGCTTCGGCACGAGCGCCGCGTGGCTCGACTACGACCGCGACGGCCGGATAGACCTCTTCGTCGCCAACTACGTCGAGTGGTCGCCCGAGACGGACGTGCACTGCACGCTCGACGGCACGAACAAGTCATACTGCACGCCGCAGAAGTACAAGGGGCAGAGCTCGACGCTCTACCACAACCGCGGCAACGGCTCGTTCGAGAACGTCACTGAGCGCGCGGGCCTCGCCGACCCGACGAGCAAGGCGCTCGGCGTCGCGCTCCTCGACTACGACGAGAACGGCTTCACAGACCTCTTCGTCGCCAACGACACCGAGCCCAACAAGCTCTACAAGAACAACGGCAACAGCACCTTCACCGATGAGGCGCTGACGGCGGGCGTCGCCTTCGGCGAGTCGGGCGCGGCGCGCGCCGGGATGGGCGTGGACGCGGCCGACTACGACGGCTCGGGGCGCGAGAGTCTGGTCATCGGCAACTTCACGTCGGAGAGCATGGCGCTCTACCACAACGACGGCGGCGGCCTCTTCACCGACGAGGCGCGCGCCTCGGGCATCGGCAAGATGTCGGAGCAGTCTTTGACCTTCGCCACCTTCTTCTTCGACTACGACCTCGACGGCCTGCTCGACGTGTTCGCCGTCAACGGCCACGTCTCCGACGACATCCAGAAGGTGCAGCCGCGCGTCCGCTACGCGCAACCGCCGCACCTCTTCCGCAACCTCGGCCGGAAGAAGTTTGAGGAGGTGACGGGGCGCGTCGGCCGCGCGCTGAATCGCGCCATCGTCGGGCGCGGCGCGGCCTACGGCGACTACGACAACGACGGCGACCTCGACCTCCTCGTCACCTCCAACGGCGGCCCCGCGCGCCTCTACCGCAACGACAACGCGAACCAGAACGACGTGCTGAAGGTGAAGCTCGTGGGCGCGCGCTCGAACCGCGACGCCGTCGGCGCGCGCGTCACCGCCACGGGCGCGGGGGGCTTCAGGACGCGCAACGTCGTCCGCACGGGTTCGAGCTACGCTTCGCAGAGCGAGACGACGCTCACCCTGGGTTTGGGCAAGCCCGACGGCACCGAGCGCATCTTCGCGCTTGAGATCGTCTGGCCGTCCGGCGAGAAGGCATCGGTGCAGCAGGTCAAGGCCAACCAGACGCTCGTCATCCAGGAGGGGCAGGGCATCGTCAAGACCGAGCCCATCATCTTCGCGCGCGCCGCGCCACAGCCTTCGCCCGTGCCGGCCGCGCCCGCGGCGCCGCAGGCACAGTGACCAGCAGGGAAGTTATATGAAGCCGTTCCGCAGTCTCTTCATCGTCGCCGTCGTCGCGGCCGCGTGCGTCGTCTTCTCTTCAACGTTCAGGCATGAAGCGTCGTCGCAGGCGCCCGCCGCGGCCAACGCGCGCGAGCAGGCGTACCGCGCCAACAACCTCGGCGTGGCGCTCCTCGAACAGTTCAAGCACAAGGAGGGCGCTGACGCCTTCCGCCGCGCGCTCGCGCTCGACCCCCGACTTGCGCTCGCGCGCACGAACCTCGCCATCGCGCTCTTCAATGTGCCCGACCTCGCTGCCGCGCAGAAGGAGGCGGAGGCCGCGGCCGCCGCTTCGCCCGGCGAGCCGCAGCCCGCCTACATGCTCGGCCTCATCGCGCGCCAGCAGAACCGGCTCGACGACGCGGTCGCCGCGTTCCAGCGCGTGCTGAAAGCAGACCCGCGCGACGTGGGCGCCAACGTCAACCTCGGGCAGCTCTACGTGCAGCAGCGCAAATTCCCAGAGGCGGTCGCGGCCTTGCGCCTCGCGCTCGAAGAGGAGCCTTACAACGGCACGGCGCTCTACAACCTCGGCACGTCGCTCATCCGCGGCGGGCAGCGCGAGGAGGGGCAGCGCCTGATGCAGCAGTTCCAGGCGCTGCGCGCGAGCGGGGCGGCCACGACCGTCGGCACGAGCTATCTCGAACAGGGTCGCTACGCCGAGGCCGTCGCCTCGACCGGCTCGGAAGCCGACCTCGTTGACAAGCGCACGCCGGAAGTCGCCTTTGCCGACGCGTCCGCGGCCGTGTTCCCTTCGGCCGGCGAGTCGGCGGCGGCGGCCGGCGCGGGGCTCCTGCTCTTCGACTTCGACGGAGACCTCGACCTCGACCTCTTCGTCGCGGCCACGGGTCGAAAGCTCTACCGTAACGACGGCGGCAAGTTTGCGGACGTGACCGCGCAGTCGGGACTGCCCGGTGACGGCGTCAAGGGCTCGCCCGGCGGCGCGGTCGCGGGCGACTACGACAACGACGAGAAGCCCGACGTACTGGTCGCGGGCTTCGACGGCCTCGCCCTCTACCGCAACGAGGGCGGCGGACGCTTCCGCGACGTGACCACGGCCGCGCGCGTCCCCGCCAGCACGAAGTCCCCGGGCGTGGCGGCGTTCGTTGACAGCGACCACGACGGCGACCTCGACATCTTCATCGCGGGCGACGCGTCGGCTCTTCTCCTGCGCAACAACGGCGACGGCACGTTCGCCGACGTGACGGCGGCGTCGAAGTTGACGGCCCCCGCGGGGCGCGCCGTGGCCGTCGTCCCGACCGACTTCGACAACCGGCGCGACGTTGACCTGCTCGTCGTCGGCGCGGACGGCCCGCCCGCGCTCTGGAAGAACCTGCGCGACGGCACGTTCCGCAACGTCGCGGCAGAGGTGGGGCTCGGCGTGAAGGGGGGCGGGCTCAACGCCGTGGCCGCGGGAGACGTGAACAAGGACGGCTTCACGGACTTCTATTTCGGGCGCGCCAGCGGCGCGGGAGATTTCGCCGTGAGCGACGGCCGGGGCCGCTTCGTCGTGAGAGCAGCGCCGCCTGCCGCCGCCGCGCAGTACGCGTCCGCGCAGTTCCTCGACTACGACAACGACGGGCTGCTCGACCTCTTGACGGTCTCGCGCGCGGAGAAGGACGGCGGCGTGCGCGTGCTGCGTAACAACGGCGACGCGTGGGCGGACGTGAGCGAGAAGGCGTCGCGCGGCGTCGTCGCCAACGCGCCCGACGGCAGCGCGCTCCCGGTCGCCGTGGCGTCGGGCGACCTCGAAGGCGACGGCGACGTTGACCTGCTCATCGTCTCGACGCTTCAACGCACGGCGGGCGGGGGCGTCGTCGTCGCGCGCAACGAGGGCGGGAGCAAGAACCGCTCGGTGCGCGTGCAGCTCGCGGGCAAGGTGAGCAACCGCAGCGGCGTCGGGAGCAAGGTCGAGCTGCGCGCGGGCAGTCTTCAGCAGAAGTTGGAGAGCTACTCGGCGAGTCCCGCGCCCGCGCCCGCGGACATGGTCTTCGGGCTCGGCCGGCGCGAGGCGGCCGACGCCGTCCGCATCCTGTGGCCCTCGGGCGTCGTGCAGGCCGAGACGCAATCGACGGCGGGCACGGGCCGGCCGAGCGAGCGCGTCGAGCCCGGCACGCTGAAGGTGGTCGAGCTAGACCGCAAGCCCTCCTCCTGCCCGTTCCTCTACACGTGGAACGGCGAGCGGTTCGAGTTCGTCACGGACTTCATGGGGCCCGGCGAGATGGGCGCGTGGGCCGGCCCGGGGCAGTACAACACGCCCGACCCCGACGAGTACGTCCGCATCCGCGGCGACCAGTTGAAGGAGCGCGACGGGCGCTACGAACTGCGCGTGACGAACGAGCTTGAGGAGGCGCTCTTCGTTGACCGGTTGCAACTCTTGGCGGTCGCGCACCCCTCCGGCGTCGAGGTCTACCCTGACGAGGGGCTGCGCGACGCGCCGCCCGCCTTCAAGCTCTACACGTCGAAGGGCGCGCGCCCGCCCCGCGCGGCCAGCGACGAGCACGGCCACGACGTGCTCGCGCGCGTGTCGCACCTCGACCGGCAGTACCCGGACGACTTCAAAGTCCTCCCCATCCGCGGCTACGCCGAGCCGCACACGCTGACGCTCGACCTCGGCGGAGACGGGCGGATGGGGAGA
>JBEVJD010000108.1:0-5231 GCA_040510435.1 Pyrinomonadaceae bacterium
TGGCCCCGGTAAACTCCTCCTCCGACTCGTCGAGGTCGCTCGACCCGTTGACGAGGTACGCGTTTTCGGGTCGGTAGACGGCGAGAGCAGGCGCGTCTTTTTTGTACTGCCGGATGAGACCGAGGTCATCCAGCACCCAGAACGACCGCCCCGACGTGGCGGCGATTAAGTCTCCCATGTGGATTCGCAGATCGGTGATCGGGGTGACGGGCAGATTCAACTGAAACGGCGACCAATTCCCTCCCCCGTTCCAGGAGACAAAGAGCCCGAGTTCGGTGCCCGCGAAGAGCAGGTCTTTGCGCACGTCGTCTTCACGGACGACGCGCGTAAAGGCATTGGCCGGCAGTCCGTTGTTGATCTTCGTCCAGGAGTTGCCGTAATCCGTGGTCTTGTACAGGCCCGGTGCGTGGTCGTTGAACTTGTACCGGGTCGTCGCGATGTAGGCGGTCGCTTTGTCGTGCGGCGACACCTCGATGGCGTTGACGAGACATTCCGCCAGACCGTTGGGGGTGACGTTCTTCCAGTTCGCGCCGCCGTCCCGCGTCAGTTGGACGAGTCCGTCGTCGCTGCCCGTCCAGACGACACCTTTCTCGTGCGGCGATTCGGTGACGTAACTGAGCGTGCCGTAATTCTCTGCGCCGACCGCTTCGTTCGTGTACGGCCCGCCGCCCTTCCCCTGCTTCTCCTTCTCGTTGCGCGTGAGGTCGGGCGAGACTTCTTTCCACGTCTTGCCCATGTCACTCGTCTTCAAAAGGTACTGCGCGCCGTGGTAGAAGGTGTTGGGTTCGTGTTTGCTCCAGATGATCGGGGCGTTCCAGTTGAAACGGTACTTCAAATCTTTCGCGTCCATGCCGAGGTATTGAATGGGCGCGGCCATGATGCCGGTGCCCGCCTTCGCTTTCGTATCAATCACCTCAATCGTCCCCTGATAACTTCCGCCCATGACGTACCTGGGGTCTTCGGGGTCGAACGCGAGGAAGGCGCTCTCGCCGCCCGCGGAAGGCGTCCAACTGGCAGGGGTAATCCCGCCGCTGCCCAACTCACGGCTGGCGATTGAAACGGAGGTGTTGTCCTGCTGGCCTCCGTAGATGCGGTATGGGAACTGGTTGTCAACGTTGATGCGATAGAACTGCGCGGTCGGCATGTTGCTTTGCGTGCTCCAACTCTTCCCGCGGTTGAAGGTGATCGCGGAGCCGCCGTCGTTCGAGATGATGAAGTTGTGCGGATTGTCCGGGTTGATCCAGAGGTCGTGATAATCGCCGTGCGTGCCCGAAAGGGTCTCCCACGTCTTGCCGCCGTCGGTCGAACGCAGGGCCGGCGCGCTTAAGACGTAGATGGTCTCTTCGTCTTTCGGGTCGATGAAGAGTTCGATGTAGTACCAGGCTCTCTGCACCAGACGGTGGTCGTTGGTGATGCGGCTCCACTTCTTCCCGGCGTCGCGCGAGACGAAGAGGCCGCCCGCCTCCTTCTCGGAATCGCTTTCGATTAGCGCGTAAACCGTTTCCGGGTTGGAACGGCTGACGGCAATCGCCATCTTGCCCAACTCTTCCGGCAACCCCTCTTTCAACTTTTCCCACGTCTCGCCGCCGTCGGTGGACTTGTACAGACCGCTGCCCGGCCCCCCGCTGATGACCTTCCAGGGGAGCCGGCCGTGCTCCCACATCGCCGCGTAGAGGATGCGCGGATTGGTCATGTCCATCGACAACTCCGCCGCGCCCGTCTTCTCGTCCACGAACAGAACGTTCTTCCAGGTGGCTCCGCCGTCGGTGGATTTATAGACGCCCCGCTGCGTCGACTTGCTGTAGAGGGCGCCCTGCGCGGCGACGAGGACGACGTTCGGGTTTTTAGGGTCGACGACGATTCGGGAGATGTGCTGGGTCAGTTCCAACCCAATCCGCTTCCAGGTCTTTCCCGCGTCGGTTGACCTGTAGACGCCGTCCCCGTGGTGCGTCATCACGCCCCGCACCGCGTGTTCACCCATCCCGACGTAGACGACGTTCGGGTCGCTCTGGGCGACGGCGATGGCCCCCACCGAACCGGTCTTAAAATAACCGTCCGAGATGTTGCGCCAACTGATGCCCATGTCGTCCGTCTTCCAGAGACCGCCGCCGGTCGTCCCCATGTAATAAGTTCTGGGGTCGCCCACGACGCCGGTGCCGGCGACCGAACGCCCGCCGCGAAACGGGCCGATGGAACGCCATTTAACCGCTTTGAAGATACGGTTGTAATCATCCGCAGCCGCGTTTTGTGTTACCTGTGCGGAGGCGCGTCCCAGCGAGACGCAGAACACAATGGCTAAGAGTAGGCGCTTGTTCACAGAAACATTCCTCGGTAGCTAAGATTCAGGATTGCTTGCAAAAACTGGGTTGAGGGACGCGAAGAGACGCATGGCCCGGCGACTTACGGAACCTCTTCGACGCTCAGGCGCGGATTTTATCACAGGCGTACGACCGCTCAGGCTTGCAGAGTTGCCGGCCGTCCCGCCGCCACCTCCTGCGTACGGCTCGGGCGCGTGAACGCTAGCGTGGAGGAGTGACGGGCGCGGGCAAAGGTGTCGGCGTCGGGCTGCGCTCGCCGGAGATGCCTCGCAGGCCGGCCGCGGTCTCATGCAGCGGGCGCGGCCAGTGGATGAAGAACCCCAGAAGGATGAGCACCGAGGTCGCTATCGTGAGGACGAGGAAAGACCACGCGAGCGTGAGGGCCAGCGGCTTGAGCGACGACGTGCTGCGTGCGAGCGAGGAGAAGATGACGAGGACGGTCATCAAGGCGAACATGATGACCGTGCCGAGCACCGCCACGCTGAAGTCCACATTGAACCCGGCGATGATGCTGATGACCGACGCGATGCCCGCCACCCCGAGTGCGTACTTCACCGCCGGGACGGCCTTGATGGCCTCCCGCAGAAGATTGAGCGGGGAGTACGACGCGAGCCCCACGTCCGGCAGCACCGCAGGCGGCTCGGGCTGGTCGTCGTACACGACGCGCACACTCTCGACCCGGAACCCCTCGATTTCGCTCAGGCCCCCCGACTGGAACAGCTCTGCGATTGTCTCAACCCCTTCGGCCGTCCCCTCCAGAATCACGCGAACCGAACCCGGCTCGACGGCCACCGTCGTGAGCTGCTCGTCGCCACTAAGCTCGCGCAGGCGCGCCAGGATGGCCGCGGCGCGCGACTCGTCCACCTCTTCGAGCCGGGCGTTTAGAATTAACTCCAGACGCTTTCTGCCCGCCACTACCGGCGGAGTCGGCGGCGTCCTCGCCAGCCCTTGCTCCGTCCTCGCCGGCCCTTGCTTCGTCCATATCCGCTCCACAACTTTCCGGATTCCTCTGGCGACATCCTCCAACGCCTCGTCGCGGTCGCGCCAGGTAGTGACCGGCTTGGCGCTTCTCGGCAGGGCCTGAAGTTTACTGAACGGCGTCCCCTGCCAATCGACCGGGCGGAGGATGACGGGGATGACGACCGCCTCGTCCTTCTCGTGGCGCTCAAGCGCACGTTTCATCTCGATGTCGTAAGCATAGTCCGAGGCCAGAAAGTCCGGGCTGATGAGCAGGAGAGTGATTTGGGCCTCGTTGAGGTGCCTCTCAATCTCTTGACTCCACTCCTGCCCCGCGTGAATCTCCCGGTCGTGCCATTCGCTGATGATGTTCTGGCGCTTGAGTACGGACAGGTGTGTCATCAACTTCTCGCGCAGCTCTTCGTCCTCGTGCGCGTATGAGATAAACAGTCTGATGGGCTCGGGCGTGTTGGCGGCCATGCGGTGTGGTTCCTTCCGGGATGAATCTCGTACGGTACTGCCGGGTCATTTGACTCCGAGTTGTCTGAGATGTGATTTGACCTCATCGCGCAGCGAGGCATCGTCTGTCAACGTGATTGCCATCTTCAGGTCGCGGACGGCCGGACGCACGCGCCCCTTCCCGGCGTAGGCGCGCCCGCGGCAGAGATAGGCCCGCGCCTCCTTCGCGTTCAGAGTGATGGCGCCGCCGCACTCGCTGAGAGCCCCGTCCCAATCCGTCTTCTCGATGAGTTTGAGCCCCCGCGCGAGATGTCTGCGCGCCACAGCCTCGCGGCGAAGAGTAGCCCCGGGGCCCGGCTCCAGCTTGCGGGCGTCTTCGAAGTCGCGCACGGCCAGGTCGAACTGCCGCTGGCCCGCGTACGTCATGCCACGGCGCCAATACACCAGGGGGTCTTTCGGCTTGAGCTGCACGGCCTGCGCGTAATCCTCGAAGGCGCGGGTGTAATCGCCCTTGTCCTCGTACACCATCGCACGTAAAAGGTAGGAGTAAGCTCTGTGAGGCGCCACCTCGATGGCCCTGTTGGACTCTTCCAGGGCTTTATCGAGTTCGCCCTTCTCGATGGCCGCCGCCGCCAACGTCAGGTACGGACTCGCCAACTGCTCAAGGCTGTTGAGTGCGAGGGTGTGTCCGGGATCAATTTTGACGGCCCGCCTGAAGTCGGCCAACGCGCGCTCGGTCTCGTTCTTCTGCTGATAAACCGCGCCGCGCCAGGCGTAGGTGTTGGCGTCCGACGAGTTCAGCTCGACCGCCCTCTCGAAGTCCGCGAGCGCCTTCTCTAAGTGTCCGCCCTTTGCATAAGCATGGCCGCGTATCGCGTAAAGGTCTGCGAAGTGCGGCTTCAGCGCGATGGCCTTTCCGTAGTCACTGGACGCGGCGTCGAAGTCGCCCTTACCCTCGTAAGTGTAACCTTGGAAGAGTAAGTACTGCCCGTTCTCGGGGTTGAGTTTGACCGCCTCCTGAAAATCGGCGAGCGCCGCATCGTATTCCCCCCGAGCCCGGCGAAACCTGCCCCGCCAGTAGTAAGAGTCGGCGTCGCCCGGCCGGAGGGCCACGACTCTGTCGAAGTCTGCGCGCGCCAGGTCGAAATCTTCGCGCCGCTCGTGGAGCTTGGCGCGCGCCGCGTAGGTGGCAGCGGAGCGCGCGTTCAGCGCCAGGGCCGAGTCGTAATCCTTGAGAGCCTTGTTGAAATCTCCTCCGGCTTCGTGAGCACCGGCGCGCGCGAGATAGAGACTCACCTCCTTCGGATTGAGGTCGATGGCGCGCGTGTAATCGGCGACGGCCGCGGCGTACATCCTCTTCTTCTCGAAGAGGGCCGCGCGCGCGGAGTGGAGGTAGAAAGTCCGCGGCCGGAGTTCGATGACCGCATTGAAATCTTTGAGCGCCGCGTCCAGGTCGCCCCTCTGCTCGTGGATGCCGGCCCTCCTCAGCAAGACCTG
>JBEVJD010000109.1:0-19859 GCA_040510435.1 Pyrinomonadaceae bacterium
CATTCGCGGACGCCTTTGGGCGAGCCGGGGAGGTTGACGACGAGCGCGCCGGAGCGCGTGCCGCAGAGGGCGCGGGAGAGGAGCGCCGTGGGCGTCTGCCGCAACGTTTCGGCGCGCATGGCCTCGGGGATGCCGGGCACCTCCCTTTCGATGACGGCGCGCGTGGCCTCGGGCGTGTTGTCGCGCGGGCCGAGCCCTGTCCCGCCGGTCGTCACGACGAGGTTGATGTCCTCGCGGTCGGCGAGCGCGCGCAGGCGTTCGGCGAGCGGTTCCAACTCGTCCGAGACGACCTCCTGTACGACGACGTTCGCGCCCGCCTCGCGCAGGAGCGCCGCCAGCACGGGCCCCGACTCGTCCTCGCGCTCGCCGCGCGCGCTGCGGTCGCTCACCGTCAACACGGCCGCGCGAATCTCGACCGCCACAGTCATCCGTTAACTCTCCTCACTTCAGCTCACAAGCACGCGCCGCGCTCGACGCGGAAGAGTCGCCAGTCGCCGGGCAGTCCCGGGAAGGCGTGGGCGCCGCGCTCCTCGAAGGTGATGCCGGAGCCCGCGACGAGGTCTTTGACCGTGTGCGAGACGAGCACCTCGCCCGGGCCCGCGCGCTCGCGCACGGCGCGGCCGACCTCGACGGCGAGGCCGCCCACGCGCCCGCCCTCCAGAAGGTCGCACTCGCCCGTGTGGAGCCCCGCGCGCACCTCTATGTTCAGGCGCGCCGCGTACTCGCTGACGGCGCAGGCGCAGCGGATGGCGCGCGCCGGACCGTCGAAGGCGGCGAGCGGGCCCGCGCCCTCCACGTCGATCTCGCGGCCGCGGAACCACTTGATCTCCTTCGAGACGTGCGCGCGGAAACGTGCGACGAGGTCGCGCCAGCGCGCCTCGCCGCCACGGGCGGCGCTCACGTCGCGTTCGACGACGCCCGCGAAGAGCAGCGTGGAGAGCACGCGGTCGGGCTCGCGCACGTGGCGCGCGCCAGTCAGGAACTCTTCGATCTCGCTCAGCATCGCCTCCTGACCCTCGAAGAAGGGCAGGTGGTCGCGCCCGGGTAGCTCGACGAAGCGCGCGCCCGGGATGCGCGAGGCGACATAGCGACCCTCCTCGACCTTCAGGCAGAGGTCGCCCCGGTTGTGGATGACGAGCGTCGGGACGCGCACTGTCGTGAGCACGTGGCGCACGTCTATCTCGGCGTTCATCTTCGTGAGCGCGACGGCCGCGCCGGGGCTCGCGCCCATCCGCAGGTACTCGGCCCACCACTCGCGGAAGGCCGGGTCGTCGGCCTTCGACGGCGCGCGCTCTTCGAGCCCGACGGGCCCGCCCCAATGCTCGCGCATCTCGCGCATGAACTCGCCGCGCTCCTCCCACGTCGGCGCCCAGGGGTAGTCTTCGTCGCGCACGCGCTTGGCGTAGGTGCCGATCATGACGAGCGCGCTCGTGCGCTCGGGGTAGGTCGCGGCGAAGAGCGCCGAGAGCGGCCCACCCTCGGAGATGCCGATGATGGCGGCGCGCTCACTCCCGACGGCTTCGAGCACCGCGCGCACGTCGTCCATGCGCTGTTCGAGCGTGGGCAGTTGGTCGAGTGGGACGCGGTCTGAAAGTCCCGTCCCGCGCTTGTCGAAGAGGATGAGGCGGGAGAAGGTTGCGAGGCGCCGGAGGAAGCGCGCGACCGAGGGCTCGCGCCAGAAGTATTCGAGGTGCGAGACCCAGCCCATCACGAAGACGAGGTCGAGCGGCGCGTCGCCGAGCGTCTGGTAGGCGATGTTCACGTCGCCGCTCAGGGCGTAGCGCGTCTCGGGCACGCGCATCAACTCGGGCGGGAACTCGTCCTCGCCCCGCCCGCCCGCGTCCTCCGCCCCCGCGGCGCGCGCGAAGACTTCGACCCGGCCCGAGTGCAGGACGGCCGCGCCTGTCCCCTCACCCTCCTCGCCCGCGGCGCGCGCACGCGACTTCTCGCGGGCGGCGCCTTCGCTCACGGCGACCGTGGCGTTGAAGCGGTAGCCGCGGCGCGGCACGGTCTCGATGTACTGCGCGCCGTCGCCTTCCGATTGGAGGGCGCGGCGGAGCTGCGAGATGTTCTGCGAGAGGTTGTTCTCCTCGACGAAGCTGTCGGGCCAGACCCGGCGCATCAACTCCTCCTTGGCCAGACAGTGGCCACTCCGCTCGACGAGCGCGACCAGCGTCTCGAATGCCTTCGGCGTGAGTTGCACGGGCCGCCCGTCGCGCAGCAGCACGCCCTCGCGCGTGTCCGCCACGAAGGGGCCGAAAGTGTAGGCACGCCCGCCCGTGTCCGAGGCCATCAGCCTTGTGCTCCGGTCGCTTTCACAACTCTTTCAGAAAAATCTCAGAAGACCCTAAAGACCGCGCGCTCGCCCTTCGGCTACTCTTCGCGCTGTCGTCAGGGCTTTGGGGTTCGAGGCGGAAAATTACTGCCGCCATTCTACCCGAAGACCGCGCGCACCGGGCAACAAAAAGGTTGAGGGGTTTCTGATGGGTTTTCAGGTAGTGGACGGAGGGAATTCGAAACGGGGTGTTCGGCAGACGGGCGGCCACGCCGTCGTCCTCGGCGGGAGTCTCGCCGGCCTGCTGGCGGCGCGCGTGCTCGCCGACCACTTCGAGATGGTCACCGTCGTCGAGCGCGACGCCTACCCCTCGGACGCCGCCGTGCGCAAGGGCGTGCCGCAGGCGAGTCACGTCCACGCGCTGATGCGGCGCGGGCAGCAGGTCATCGAAGGGCTCTTCCCCGGAATCCTCGGCGAACTGCTCGCGGACGGCGCGCACCTCGTGGACGTGGCGGGCGAGGTGGCGTGGCTGACGCCCCAGGGCTGGGGCGCGCGCTTCCCTTCCGACCTCAACATCATCGGCTTCACGCGCCCGCTCCTCGACCTGCACGTGCGGCGCCGGCTCTGGCCGAACGCGCGCGTGCGGATACTCGAAGAGACTGAGACTTTGCGACTTCTGCCCGCAGCCAGGGGTGGCGGCGGCGTGTGCGGCGTCCTGGGCCGCGCACGCCGTTCGGGCAGTACAGAAAAGCAGTTGCGCGCCGACCTCGTCGTGGACGCGACCGGGCGTGGCTCGCGCGCACCGCGCTGGCTCCAAGAGCTGGGCTACAACGCGCCCGAGGAGACGGTCGTCAGCGCCTTCCTCGGCTACGCCAGCCGCCTCTACCGCGTGCCCGAGGGATTCGCGTCGAACTGGAAGGGGGCCTACGTGCAGGTCGCCCCGCCCGCTCACACGCGCGGCGGCATCATGCTGCCGGTCGAGGGCGGGCGCTGGCTCGTCACGCTCATCGGCGGCGGGCGCGACTACCCGCCCGCGGACGACGAAGGCTTCCTGGAGTTCGCGCGCAGCCTGACGAGCCCCGTCATCTACGACGCCATCAAAGGGGCCGAGCCGCTGACGCCCGTCCGCAGCCACCGCGCGACCGAGAACCGACGCCGACACTACGAGCGCCTCGGCCGGCAACCCGACAACTTCATCGTCACGGGCGACGCGGCCTGCGCCTTCAACCCCGTCTACGGTCAGGGCATGACGGCGGCCGCGCTCGGCGCGCGCGCGCTCGACGAGTCTTTGGGCGAGCAGCGGAGGCGGCACCCGGGCGGCGACCTGCGCGGGCTCGCGCGGCGCTTCCAGAAGCGGCTGGCGAAGGCCAACGCGGCGCCCTGGCTGCTGGCGACCGGCGAGGACTTCCGCTACCGCGAGGTCGAGGGCGGCTCGCCCGACACGGCGACGCGCTTCATGCACCACTACATGGATCGCGTCGGGCGCCTCTCGACGCGCGACGAGGGTGTGCGCCGCGTCATGCTCGAAGTCATGCACATGCTCAAGCCGCCCGCCTCCCTCTTCCACCCGCGCGTCTCCCTGCGCGTGCTCGGCCAGTCGCTCGGCCTCAACACGCGTCCCGAACGCACAATCTCCCCCGCGCCGACTCGTGAGAGCGTCAGGACATTAAGCTCGACTTAAAAGCATTAAACACGGAGACACAGAGACACGGCCTGTTGAAAGTGACCCTCAACAGGCCGTGTCTCTGTGTCTCTGTGGTTATTGCTTTATGTGCCGCACTCAGCCGGCGGTGAGCGCCTGCGCGTGCAGTTCCTGAAGCGAGTAGACCTGGAAGGCGTCGGCGTCCTTGCGCGAGGCGATGGCCTCGACGATGGCCTGCGCGCCGGTCATGGTCGTCACGCAGGGGACGTTGAACTGGAGCGCGGCGCGGCGGATGGCCCGCTCGTCGAAGTGCGAAGCGCGCCCGAGCGGCGTGTTGATGATGAGCGCGACATCGCCGCTCCGTATCTTGTCGGCGATGTTCGGCCGCCCCTCGTTGACCTTGAAGACCGGCTCGGCCTCAAGCCCCACCTCGCGCAGACGCGCGGCTGTCCCCACCGTCGCCATCAGCTTGAAGCCGAGGCGCGCGAGTTTGCGCGCGAGCAGCGCGGACAGTCCTTTGTCCGAGTCGTTGACGCTGATGAAGGCCGTGCCCTCGGTCGGCAGTTCGAGCCCCGCGCCGGTCATCGCCTTCGCGTACGCCTCGCCGAAAGTGCGGCCGACGCCCATCACCTCGCCGGTCGAATGCATCTCGGGGCTGAGGACGGGATCGACGCCCGGGAACTTCTTGAACGGGAAGACCGGCGACTTGATGTAGAAACGGTCGAGCCTCCCGGTCAGATCGTCCGGCAGCCCGAACGACGCGAGCGGGCGGCCCGCCATCACGAGCGCCGCGATGCGCGCCAGCGGCACCCCCGTCGCCTTCGCCACGAAGGGCACGGTGCGCGACGCGCGCGGGTTCACTTCGAGCACGTAGACGCGGTCGTCCTTAATGGCGAACTGGATGTTGATGAGGCCGCGCACCTTGAGCGCCTGCGCGAGCGTGCGCGTGTAGTGGCGCATCGTGTCCAGGTGTTCTTCCGCGATCTTGAAGGGCGGGAGCACGGACGAGGAGTCGCCCGAGTGTATGCCGGCCTCCTCGATGTGCTCCTGGATGCCGGCGACGACGCAGGCCGTCTCGTCGGCAAGCGCGTCCACGTCGAACTCGGCGGCGCGCTCTAAGAATTTGTCGATCAGCACGGGCTTCTCGGGCGAGGCGTCCACGGCCGTGCGCATGTATTCGTCGAGACTCCGCTCGTCGTAGACAATCGCCATCGCGCGCCCGCCGAGGACGAACGAGGGGCGCACCATCACGGGGTAGCCGATGCGCACGGCCACCTGCTTCGCCTCCTCGAACGAGATGGCCGTGCCGTGCTCGGGCTGCGGGATGCCGAGCTTACTCAACAGCGCGCCGAAGCGCTTGCGGTCTTCGGCGAGGTCAATGGAGTCGGGCGAGGTGCCGATGATGGGCGCGCCCGCCTCCGAAAGACGCACGGCGAGGTTCAGCGGCGTCTGCCCGCCGAACTGGACGATGATGCCCTCGGGCCGCTCCACGTCCACGATGTTCATCACGTCCTCGAACGTCAGGGGCTCGAAGTAGAGCCGGTCGGAGGTGTCGTAGTCGGTCGAGACCGTCTCGGGGTTGCAGTTGACCATGATGGTCTCGAACCCCGCGTCGCGCAGCGCGAACGAGGCGTGGCAGCAGCAGTAGTCGAACTCGATGCCCTGCCCGATGCGGTTCGGCCCCGAGCCCAAAATCATGATCTTGCGGCGGTCGGTGGGCGCCGACTCGTCCTCCTCTTCGTAGGTCGAATAGAGGTAGGGCGTGTAGGACTCGAACTCCGCGCCGCACGTGTCCACGCGCTTGTAGACGGGCGTGAGCCCGAGCTTCTTGCGGTGCGCCCTGACCTCAAGCTCGGTGCGGCCCGTCAGGTACGCGAGGCGGCGGTCGGAGAGCCCGACCTCCTTGAACTCCCGCAGAGTGTCCTCCGGAATCTCTTCCAGTGTGCGACCCTCGACGCCCTTCTGTATCTCCATGACCTGATTGAGCTGTTCGAGGAACCAGGGGTCGATGCGCGACAGACGGTAGATTTCCTGAATCGGCACGCCCTGCTGGAGCGCGTAGGTGACGTAGGAGAAGCGCTGCGAGTTGGGGCGCGCGAGCTTGCGCTGCAACTCGTCCGGCGGCACGTCGCGCAGGCGTAAGGGACTGACGGCTTCGAGCGAGCGCAAGCCTTTGAAGAGCGCCTCCTTGAACGTGCGGCCGATGGCCATCACCTCGCCGACCGACTTCATCTGCGTGCCGAGCACGTCCTCCGTGTCTTTGAACTTTTCGAAGTTCCACTTCGGAATCTTGGCGACGACGTAATCAATCGTCGGCTCGAACGAGGCGGGCGTCTTCTTCGTGATGTCGTTGTCGATCTCGTCGAGCGTGTAGCCGACGGCGAGTTTGGCCGCGATCTTCGCGATGGGGAAGCCCGTCGCCTTGGACGCGAGCGCCGACGAGCGCGAGACGCGCGGGTTCATCTCGATGACGAGCACGTCGCCGTTCTCGGGGCTGACGGCGAACTGAATGTTCGAGCCGCCGGTCTCCACCCCGACCTTGCGGATGATGCGGATGGACATGTCGCGCAGGCGCTGGTACTCGACATCGGTCAAGGTCTGCGCGGGCGCGACCGTGATGGAGTCGCCGGTGTGGACGCCCATCGGGTCGAAGTTTTCGATGGAGCAGATGATGACGACGTTGTCGGCGAGGTCGCGCATCACCTCCAGCTCGAACTCCTTCCAGCCGAGGATGGACTCTTCGATGAGCACCTGGCTGACGCGCGAGGCCGCCAAGCCGCCCCGCACGATCTCCTCGAACTCCTCCGGGTTGTAGGCGGTGCCGCCGCCCGTCCCGCCGAGCGTGAAGCTCGGGCGGATGATGGCGGGGTAGCCCGTCTCCTCGACAATCTTCTCTGCCTCGGCCCACGTGTGCGCGAAACCGCCGCGGGGCATGGGCAAGCCCTCCTCTTCCATCGCCCGCTTGAACAGCTCGCGGTCTTCGGCGACGCAGATGGCCTCGCGCTTCGCGCCGATCATCTCGACGCCGAACTCCGCGAGCACGCCCGCCTCGTCGAGCGCCATCGCGAGGTTGAGCGCGGTCTGCCCGCCGACCGTGGGGAGCAGCGCGTCGGGGCGCTCGCGGCGGATGATGGCGGTGACCGACTCGACCGTGAGCGGCTCGATGTAGGTGCGGTCGGCGAACTCGGGGTCGGTCATGATGGTGGCCGGGTTCGAGTTGACGAGCACGACCTCGAACGCCTCGGCGCGCAGAGCCTTGCACGCCTGCGTCCCCGAGTAGTCGAACTCGCACGCCTGACCGATGACGATGGGCCCGGAGCCGATGATTAAAATTTTGTGGATGTCTGTGCGTCTGGGCATCTAAACGGGCTTCGCGCCTCCGGCGAAAGTTCCTTCCTGTCCGCGTGTTTTCCGAGCATTATACACCCCCGCCGACCCGCCACGAACCCGACGCGTGTGACAAGATTAAGACCCGGGGCGACCGGCGATGGCGTGGCCGGTCACACGAATTCCCAAGGGGCTGCTTGCGAGGATTTTTTTTCGGACTATCTACCGCCGCTTACTGAAACATCCTGCCTTTGTGTTCCACCCACCCCGCGACGTGCCGGCCTCCCGGGTCGCGGTGCGTCCAATGTATGACGCCGCCTTCCGGGTTCCACTCGTACTCGCCGTTGAAGCGCACCGCGTCGCCCACTTTGAGTCCGTCAACCCGCGGGGCGATGTCGATGTTGTGCGCCACGAGCACGGTCTGACCCGACGCGAGGCGGACGATGAAGCGCTGGTGACGCCGCCCGTTCAGGTCGTCCGAAAGGACACGGCTCACCGTGCCCTCGCCTCCGACCTGCACGCCGCTGGACTGACTTGCGAAGGCGCGACCGATGGCGTTGTCGTCGGCCGTCTGTACCGCGCGGTTCTCAGTCGTCAGAGCCGGGCTGACACACGAGATCGTGACGACGCCGAACAAGACGCAGGCGGTGAAGAGGAGAATTGACTTCATAGACGAACACGGAGGGGTCGTTTCAAAGTGCGCGGGAGGCGCGCTCGCGGGGAGTTAGACCTTGGTGCCGTCGAGCTGGCGGCGATAGTCGTCGCCATCGAGTTCGACGGTGCGGCACATCTCGTAGAGGCGGGAGCGGAGGCGGACGCCGACGCGGTCTTCGAGGGTCTCTTCCGAAGGGTTGCGGCGGGCGTCCATGTAGTTGGTGGTGAAGATCGTGAGCCGCTTGTCGTTGTAGCGCTTGCCGATGATGTTCATCATCGTGTCGCGCACCCAGTCGGTCGGCTTCGACGCGCCCAGCTCGTCGAGCACCAGGACCTCGGCCTGGTAGACCGGCGCGAGCACGCTCATCTCGGAGGTGTTCGAGACCTTGTTGTACGACTCCTGAATCTCTTTGAGGAGCGCGCCGAACTCGTAGAACAGGCACGGCACGCCCTTCTCCATCAGCCCGTGGAGGATAGCGACCGCGAGGTGCGTCTTCCCCACCCCGACGGGGCCCATCAGCAGCAGGCCGCGCTCGACCGCGGGGTACTCGCGCACGAGGCGGAAGGCGTAGTTGAAGGCTTTGAGCTGCGAGCCGTTGTTGGGCGCGGGGTAGTAGTTCTGGAGCGTGCACGCCTCGCGGCGCGGCGGCGCGGGCTCGCGGTAGCGGCGCGGGATGCGCGCCTGCTCAAGCAGCTTGCCGCGCGTGTCCTGCGTGCGGCACTCGCAGCGGCGCGCGCCGCGGCCGGGCACGACTTCCAAGCCCGTGCCGAAGCAGCGCTGACAGACCGCGGGGGACTCGGCCCTCTTCCCGCGCGCCGGCTTCGACTGCTCCTCGGCGGGAGAGTCTTCGACGGCCTCGTCCCTCTCGGGGACGGCGAAGAGCGGCGGAATCTTTTTGCGGTTGTCCGAAGGCATCCGTAGAACTGACTGTTTCTCTCTCTTTGATCTGGCCGCGCCGGGGAAGCAAGCAATTTCGCTGTCGCGCAAAACCCTTCGGGCGAAACAATTTTGCGCCTCTGGCGGCCGAAGGCGAGCGGATTATAGCACTCCAAGTTTCGATTGCAAGACGGTTTAATGCGGCCGAGAATTTCCACACTGTGGAAAAACGTTCCCGGCCTCAACAGCCCCCGCCGCCGCCCTTGTAGACGGGGCGCCAGCGCCCCTGTTGGCGCTTATAAATCGCGTAATCGTTGCTCTCGTAGTAGCTGCCCATGACGACGACCTCGCCCACGCCGTCGCCGTCGAAGTCCACCTGATCGACGAAGTGCCTGTCCTCGTAGACTTCCTCGTAGCCCTTGTGGAACCACTCCCACGCCGTCTTAAAAGCATCACCCGCCGGCTCCATGATGAGGAAGAGCGTGTAGGACATGGGTGCCGCGTCCTTCTTCTCGACGATGAAGCTGCCGACCAGCTCGAATTTGCCGTCGCGGTCGAGGTCGGTCGCCGTCAGGTTCACCACCTCCATCTTCGACGCGAGCGAGGCCGGGACGCCGTTCTTCGCGTAGGCCGCGCGCGCCAGTTCGACGGCGCGCGCTCGCTCCGCGTCGGTCGGCGCGCGGCGCGAGGGGGTGCCCCGGCCCAACGTCTGCGAGTCGGTCGCGAGCGCCTTGACGCGCCCGCCGAGCCGCGCCTGCGTCTCGGCCGTGGCCTCGGCGACCAGCCCGACGCAGCCCGGCTCCAGAGACTTGACCATAGTCAGCGTGCCCGCCTCGCCCCCGCCCGAGATGATGCGGTACTGACGCCCCGCGCGGAAATATTCGCGCGCGAAAGGGTTCGTCCCGGGGTCTTCGTCAACGGGCGGGACGACGTACGCGCCGCCGCGGTAGATGACGACCGGCTCCGTCGTCACGCCCCCCTCGTACTTCGAGACGGCGAAGACGACCGTGCCGCCGCCCTGCGCCGCGGCGCGCGCGCCGCCGATTGTCTGCGCGCACGCGAGGAGCGAGAGGGCGCAGGCCGTCAGGCCGAGACTCTTCTTCATCGTTGGGAAGCCTTTCCGCCCGGGGGCCGGCCGGGGCCGCGCGGGACTATTTTTTCGATTACTTGTCCAGGGGGGGCGGCGTCAGTTGCCCGATGAGTTCGAGCAGGCCGACGACGAGAAGTATGGCGATGATGATGAGGAAGACGACGTGCACGCGCCGCAGTACGAAGCGTCGGCATGCGTGACACTTGAGGCCCCCCATCCGCAGGGGCCTGACACAGTAGGGACATTTTGCCATTAAGCGCTAAAGGCGAGGCCACAAGCAAAATGCCACGACTGCCCCCTTACGTTCAAGTCCAGGCGCGGGAGCCTATGATATATTTGCGTCCGAGCATGAGCATCATCCAGGGGCTTTTGAACAAAATAGGGCTGGGCGCGTCGCACGGCCGCCGTCCCTTGCGCGTCTTCCTCCTCGACGACGACAGGCTGCGCCACGAGTGGTTCGCCAAACAGTTCAAGGGGGAGCGGCTCGACGTGGCCGAAGACCCCACGCGCGCCGTCGAGTTGCTGTCGGCGAACTACTACGACCTCATCTTCCTCGACCACGACCTCCTGCCCGAGCACTACTACGCGGAGGATTTCGACGACGAGCGGAGCGGCTACGCCGTCGCGCGCTGGCTCGCCGACACCCCGGCGCGGCTCGCCGCCGCGACCATCATCGTCCACACGCGCAACGCTGACGGCGCGCTCCGTATGGTCGAACTGCTGCGGCGCACCGGCCGCCAGGCCGAACACGTCCCCTTCCCCATGCTCGCCCCCAAGATCAAGCAGCTCCGGCGCAGTTGAACTTTATGCTGACGAAGAATTCACTCTGCTCTTCCCTGCTCGCGCTCTCGGTCGCTCTCTCATGCGCCGCGGGCGCGCGGGCGCAGACGGGCGCGGCGCGCGCGACGCAGGCCGGCGCCGGTCAGCCCTACGACGAACGCGTCCGTGGCCTGCTCGCGCGCGCGGAAGTCCGCGCGGCCTTCGCCGACGTGGAGCGCAACCGCGACTCCATCCTCAGAGAGTGGATCGCCATCACCGAAATCAACGCGCCCTCGGGCAAGGAGGCCGAGCGCGCCGCCTTCATCGAGAGACTGCTGCGCTCCTACAAATCGCTTGAGGTGCGGCGCGACGCGGCCGGGAACGTCATCGCCACGCGCAAAGGCACGGGCGGCGGCCCCACGGTCGTCGTCGACGCGCACATGGACACGGTCTTTCAGGAGGGGTTGAAGATCAAGGTCGAGGTGCGCGACGGGCGAGTCTACGCGCCAGGCGTCGGCGACGACACGCGCAACGTCGAGGCGATGCTCGCGGCCGTGCGCGCGATGGACGCCGCGGGGTTGAAGACGAAAGGCGACATCATCTTCCTCTTCACCGTCGAGGAGGAGACGAGCTTCCGCGGCGTCGAGGAGTTCGTCAAAGAGAACAAGGGGCGGATAGACCAGTACATCGCGCTCGACGGCGGCTACGAGGGCTTCACCTACGGCGGCATCGGCATCAACTGGTACAAGCACCACTTCATCGGCCCGGGCGGCCACACGCGCTCGTCCACGCCGCCCTACTCCGCGACCCTGCCGCTGGCGCGCGCCATCGAGCGCATCTACCAGCTAACGCTCCCGCAGGGCGTCCCCTCCAACCTCAACATCGGCATGCTGGGCGGCGCCGACGTGGTCAACGCGAAGGCCGCCGACGCGTGGTTCACGGTTGACCTGCGCTCGACGAGCAACGAGGTCATCGCCGACCTTGAGAAGAAGATCGCGGCTATCGTCAAAGAGGAGGCCGAGCGCGAGCGCATGACGGTGCGGACGGAACTCATCTCGTCCACGCCCGCGGCGCAGATACCGGGACACCGCGAATCCCTGCTGGTGAAGACGGCCGAGGCCGTCCACTACGCGATGGGCTTCAGGCCGTCCATCACGATCTCGGGCTCGAACAACGGCAACGTCGCGCTGCTCGCGGGCATCCCCGCCATCTCGACCGGCGCCGGCCCCTGCAACAACTCGCACGCGCTCACCGAGAACTGCGAGATTGAGCCGCTCTACAAAGGCATCCAGAAAGTCATCCTCCTCCTCGCCGCCACGGCGGGAGTTTAATGACAAGACGGGGAGGTAGGGAGATAGGGAGATGGGGAGATAGGGAGACGGGGTGACGGGGTGAGAGTAGCCGCGCTGTCGAACGTCTCCCCGTCTCCCTATCTCCCCGTCACCCCGTCTCCCACTCTCCCCGTCTGCTTCCCTTTTCACATTCGCTAACGGTCTGACTTGTCTGTCGTGCGAATGCCGACTTTCGACAGCGCCCAGGCGGCGGCGACGACGGCGACCTTGCCGAGGCTGAAACCCTCTTCGTCGGCGCGGACGCGCGTGACGCGGCCGTGCGCGGCGCGCGTGCGTGGACGCTCGACGGCCGTCGAAGAGGCAGTCGCTCCTTGTCTGTCCTCGACCGCGCGGGCCTCGCCGCGCCGGCCTTCCGTCACGCGCGCGGCCCCGCCCTGTTCCTTCTGGCCGGGGCTCTTCTCGCCCTTCTCCTTCGCGTCGGGCGCGCCCTGCTTCGCCATCGCGTTCTCGATCTCGGAGTTGATCTCCCCGCCGACGAGGATGGCCGTGCCCGTGAAGTAGAACCAGAGCATCAGGATGATAACTGCGCCCAGCGAGCCGTAGGTCGCGCTGTAGGAGTTGAAGTAGCTGAGGTACGCCTTGAAGGCGAACGAGATGAGCAGCCAGAGCGCGACGCCGACGACCGCGCCCGGCGTGATCCACTTCCAGTCTTGGTTGTGCGAGTCGGGCCCGAAGTAGTAGAGGAGCGCGAAGGCCAGCAGCACGAAGACGAGCACCAGCGGCCACTGCACGACCTTCCACGCGGTCGCGAACGCCGAGCCGAAGCCCAGCCAGACCGACACGGCGTCGGCGATGTCGTGCCCGTAGAGCACCAGCACCAGCGCCGTCACGATGAGGAGCGTCAGCGCCAGCGTCAGCCCGACGGCCGTCAGACGCACCTTCCACCACGACCTCGTCTCCTTCAAATCGTAGGCCGCGTTCAGCGACTCGCTGATGGCGCCCATCCCGTTCGACGCCGCCCACAGCGTCGCCAGAACGCCGAACGAGAGCTTGCCGCCGCCGCTCGACTGCGTCACGTCCGTCACGGTCTCCGAGACGAGCTTCGACGCCTCGCCGGGCAGCACCGTGGCGAGGTAGTTGAACAACTCCTGCCGGAGCTGGCCGTTCTCGCCCGCCAAATAGCCAAGGAGCGACGTGAGAAAGAGCAGAGCCGGGAAGAGCGCCAGCAGGAAATAGTAGGAGAGCTGCGCCGAACGCCCCAGCACGTCGTCGTCCATGACCTCCGCGTAGACGCGCTTCGCCAACTCCGTCCAGCTCAAGCTGCCCAGGCTCATTGACTTAAACATGCCTTGAAACTCCTCCGCCCCGAAAAGTGTTGACGCAGTTTTACCGTGCCCCAAGGCGAAACCGTCACGATTTCCTCAAGAGTTGACCACAGGCGCGCGCCGCCCGGCCTTCAGAACTCTTTCAGGATTAATTCATCGAACCCTAAAGATTTCCCGGCCCGGCCGGGGTATCGTGCCCCGGCATCAGGGCGGGCCGCGCGGGGCGACTGGACGGCGGACGGATTTAGGGGTAAAGTACGCGGCGCTTAACCCCCTCCTCTCGATACCTTTGATTATGGTCAGAAGGAGTTTTTCGTGAGGTTTTTCCCCTTCGCGTCGTCGCCCGAGGCTCTCTCAGCGCGGCCGGGGCGCGCCGCCTTCGCCCCTGTCGCAAGCCCCTTACCAAACCTTTACTAAACCCTCATGACTGCGGCGTGCGTACTCTGTAGAGTGCACGCCGGGGTCGAGGACGGGACTTTAAAAAGGGAGGCCCGGATGGCCTTCCCCCTCGAAAATTCTTGTTTGACGTAAGAAGGAGTTTTTCAATGAGGACTTTACGCTTCACCTCGCTGCTGACGCTGCTCCTGGCGCTCTTCGCGTTGCCGCAGACGGCCGACGCACGCGCAGACGTACAGGCCGCCGCCGGCAACTACCAGTTCGTGCTCTCGGGCGACAAGTACCTGAAGTACGTCGAGTTCGACGCCCAGACGCTCGCCGACGGCGGCGCCACCGGCACCATCTACTTCACCGACGAGGCCGTCATCGTGACCCAGGACGTGGACGGCACCGGCGAAGAGCGGGAGAAGATCGCGGGCTACAACATCAAGGCCGACGTGGACAGCCTGGTCGTGACCAAGAACAAGGCCGTCCTGGGCGGCACGATCCGCATCTCCAGCAACGAGGCGCTCGTCGGGCAGCGCGTGCTGCTCACGGTCGAGGACAACGGCGACAACAGCCGCGAGCCGGACAGGCTGACGTGGGGCGTCTACAAGCCGATTGACAGGCGCTGGGTGCCGTCGGACGCGGAACTCAAGGAAGACCCGGGCGTCGGGCTGCGTTGGTGGGCGACCGACGCCGAGCGGCGCGACGATGTCGGCTACGAGATGCCGCGCAGCGAGGCCGTCAACGCGCAGACCTTCCCCGTCGAATCCTACGGCTTCGCCGAGATCGCGGACGGCGCGGGCGACATACGCGTCTTCCCCTAACGGGAACACTCTACCAAACGTCCAAACGACGAGAGGCGGGCTCCGGCCCGCCTCTCGTCGTTTGTGGGAGAACTCGAAACGAGGCCGCCCTATTTGACGAGGGTGCCCGTCCGGCCCCAGCGCGTGTTGGTGATGAAGTCTGAGAGGTAGTTGAGCGGGACGATGGCGTCGCTGCGCGGGGCGCTCTCGTCGAAAGACCAGTAGACGAACATCGCGCGGCCGATGATGGCGGTGCGCGGGACGTAGCCCCACGCGCGGCTGTCCTGGCTGTTGTCGCGGTTGTCGCCCATGACGAAGTAGTGCCCCTCGGGCACGTCGAACTTCTCGCCCTCGGTCGCCCGCCGCGACGGCGAGTGCAGTTGCGATTCGACGTAGACGCTGTAGGTGGCGTCGGCCGGCGCGGGCGGAGGCGCGTCCTGAAACGTCAGCGGCGCGCCGTTCTCGTCCTCGGGCGTGCCGGGGTTATCCTTCGGCGGGTTCTGCGCCTGGATGATGTGCTCTTCGAGCGGCTGGCCGTTGATGAAGACCTGTGTGTCGCGCACCTCGACGCGGTCTCCGGGCAGGCCGATGACGCGCTTGACGTAGTTCGTCTTGTAAGGGAGGTTGTTCGGGGCCGTGTCGTCAATGCCGCTGTCGGCGAAGCGCTCCTCGCCCTGGTACTTTCCCGGGTACTTGAAGACGATGATGTCGCCGCGCTGTATCTCGCGCTGCGGCAGGAACGGGAGGATGGGGCCGGGCGCGAAGATGAACTTGTTGACGAGCAGGTGGTCGCCGATGTTGATCGTGTTCTGCATCGAGCCGGTCGGCACCTTCACCGCCTGCACGACGAACGTCATGCCGAAGAGCGCCATCACGGCCGTCACGACCAGAGACTCGAAGTATTCGCGCAGGACGCTGTGCGGCGGCCCCGGCCGCCTGTGCTCCTCGGCGCGCACGCCCGCGCCGTCGCGGCCGGCGCGCCCCACGGCGCGCGCGCGCACCCGACCATCTTCGGCCTCCACGGGCGGCTCGGCCACCCCCGCTCTGCTCGGCTCATTACTCATATTCCACTCATCCTAGAGAACCGCTCCGACAATGGTCAAGCGGCACGCGCGTGGAACCGTCCGCGCCTCAGCCCTAAAATTATTTTGTTTCACGCACGAAACAGTGTTTCATTGTCGCGGATTCTGTGCTACAATCATTTCCATGAAAACGACGGAGAAAAAGCGGGGCGGGAAGGTCGAGCAGTTCACGCCGGCCGAGCAGCGTTCGGCGCGCGCCTCGCGGGTCAAGGTCTTCGAGGCCGAGCCCTACGGCTGGATCGCGCAGTCGGAGTCGGGCGTCGAGCGCGGCTACCACCTCTTCCGCGACCCCGACACGCGCGCGCTGGCCTGCACCTGCGCCGACTTCATCTTCCGCGGCAACGCCGAGTCCGGCTACGAGTGCAAGCACGTCGCCGCCGTGCTGAAGTTCATCGCGCGGCAGTACCTCAAGTTCGAGTACGACCCTCGGCGCCAGATGTCGCGCGTCGCCTGAAAAAATTTTAAGGAGCAGGAGAGACGATGAGCAGCAAGTCTTTCAAGTGTGAAGCCTGCCGCACTACGTCCGAGACTTTGCACTTGCGCAACTCGGACGGGAAGTGGGTGTGCGCCCGCTGCATCCCGGCGGCGGAACTGGACGCCTGCGCGGGACTGCGCGAACGTTTAGGGCTCAAGCCCGCCGCGGCGCGCGCACCGCGCCGCAAGGCTGCCTGAAGCAGCCGAGACCCTCACCCCCTCAAGCCACGAAGGCGCGAAGAAGCAAGGGAGTTCCCCTCCCCGCAACTTCGCGCCTTCGTGTTTCTGCTTTAAGCTCTTCCGAAAACCATGAGCACTTTCGAGACGAAGGAGCAGGTCTCCGCGGGCGGCGTTGTCTACCGCCGAACAGGCGCGGGGACGGAGGTAGCGCTGATCTCGGTCGGCGAGGCGGCGCGCTGGCAGTTGCCGAAGGGTCTGGTCGGGCGCGGCGAGACGCCCGAGGAGGCCGCGCTGCGCGAGGTCGCGGAGGAGACGGGGCTCAGGTGCGAGACGGTCGCCGAGCTTGAGCGGGTCGAGTACTGGTACTTCTCGAAGGGCGGCGCGCGGCGCGTGCGCTTCCACAAGTTCGTACACTTCTACCTGATGCGCCACGTCTCGGGCGACGTGTCGGGACACGACGACGAGGTGAACGAGGCGCGCTGGTTCGAGATAGAAGAGGCCGAAAGGGTGTTAGCTTTTAAGGGCGAAAGGAAAGTGCTTGCCGAGGCTCGGGAAAAGCTGTCGGCAGGCGCCGCGGGTTGAAGCCACGGCGCCCGCGTCAACGTCGGCAAGCGACCCTTCAGTGGACGATGCGGCTGGCGCTCACGCGCTGCCAAAGGACTTCCTCGTCCGGGTAGGCGATGCCGTTCTCGCTACGCATGGCGAGCGCCGTCTGGACGATGATTTTCAAATCCTGGAAGACGCCGTCGCAGTCGGCGCAGGTGCTCAGGTGGGTAATCACCAGGAGCTTGTCGTCGGCGCCGAGTAAGCCGGCGTCGTAATCGCTGAGCAGTTCAATACTTCTGGCGCAGTCCATTGTCAGGCCGTTCCTTTGGGGTGGAGTAATGTTCGGCCTCCCGGGTGGGCCCCGGAAGATTATTTAGATGCCGCTTGCTCCCGGATTAATTGCCTCAGCTTGAGCCTCGCCTTATGTAATTGTGATTTCGAGGTGCCCTCGGCGATCCCGAGCATCCCGGAAATCTCGTAGTGCTCGTAGCCCTCCACGTCGTGGAGGACGAAGACGGTGCGGTAGCCGGGCGGAAGCTGCTGCAAAGCCTTCTCCAGCGAGATGCGGTCGATGACGGGCATCGTGCCCGGGTTCTCCGTCCCCTTGACGATCTGGATGGGGGTCTCGCCCTCGTCGGTGAGGAGTTCGGAGCGGGTGCTCTTCTTGCGGAAGTGCATCAAGACCTGGTTGACCGTCATGCGGTGGAGCCAGGTGGTGAAGGCCGACTCGCCGCGGAACATCCCGATCTTGTTGTAGAGTTGGAGGAAAACGTCCTGCGTCATGTCCTCGGCCTCGGTCGGGTTGCCCATCATGCGCAGCGTGAGCGCGTAGACGCGCCGGTAGTGTCGGCGGTACAGCTCCTCGAACGCCTTCCCGTCGCCCCCGGCGGACTTCTTCGCCAGCTCGAAATCAGACTCCTGCGGTTTATCTACCTCTGCTACAGTCACTTCTTTAGTCTTTCCTTTATTAAATTTCTTCAATTATCCCTTAATTCTTCGCAAATGGGAAACAGCGCAGTAGGCAGGTAAGAGGGTATTGGGTTCCGGGTGTCAGGTGTTGGGTGAGAGCAGACTGTCTTTCCCAGCACCCAGCACCTAACACCCAACACCGTCTCCCTGCCTACTGCCTACTGCTTCAGCGTGTCCCAGCGCCCGAGCGCGCGGAGCTTCTTGTAGCGCCGCGCGAGGCGCTCGGCCGCGGGGAACGCGGAGGTCTGCCGCAGGCTCTCCCACAGCGCCGCGTCGAGCAGGCGCGCCGTCTCGTCGTGGTCGTTCTGCGCGCCGCCCGCGGGCTCGGGCACGACCAAGTCCACTATCCCCGCACGGTACAGCTCCGGCGCGGTCAGGCGCAAAAACTCGGCGGCGCGCGGCGCCTGCGAGCTGTCCTTGAATAGAATCGCGGCGCAGCCCTCGGGCGTGATGACGGAGTAGACGGCGTTCTCAAGCATCAGAACCTGATCGGCCACGCCGATGGCGAGCGCGCCCCCCGACCCGCCCTCGCCGATGACGACGCCGACCACGGGCACTTTTAATCTCGACATCTCGAAGAGGTTACGGGCGATGGCCTCGGCCTGCCCGCGTTCCTCGGCGTCGATGCCGGGGTAGGCGCCCTGCGTGTCGATGAAGGTGACGACGGGGCGGCCGAACTTGTCGGCGAGCTGCATCAGGCGCAGAGCCTTGCGGTAGCCCTCGGGCTTGGTCATCCCGAAGTTGCGGTAGCGCCGCTGCTTGGCGTCGCGCCCCTTCTGCTGGCCGACAATTCCGATCGGCACGCCGCGGTAGCGCGCGAAGCCGCAGACGATGGCCGGGTCTTCGGCGTAACGCCGGTCGCCCTTGACCTCCACGAAGTCCTCGAAGAGGCGTTCGATGAAGTCTAACGTGTACGGGCGTTCGAGGTGGCGCGCCAGCTTCACGCGCTCGAACGCGGACATGGATTCGATCCTGTCTTCCATTCTGCCGAGTTGACCTTTATTGATTAAGACGACAGTGAAGGATGGACGTTTAAGCTTCAGCCGTCAAGTAGCCAAAACAGCACCGCGAGCGATAGCGGGTGGGTGAGTGTCGCGCGATACGTCCGTATGACGTGACACTCACCCGCCCGCTACCGCTCGCGGTGCTGTTAAAGACCTTTACTGCAAGCTGTCGGTGAACGCCTTGAGCAGGCGCGCGCGCGACGGGTGGCGGAGCTTGCGGAGCGCCTTGGCCTCGATCTGGCGGATGCGCTCGCGCGTCACGTCGAAGTTCTTGCCGACCTCTTCGAGCGTGTGCTCCTCGCCCGCGGGCCCGAGCCCGTAGCGGAGCTTGATGACGACCTCTTCGCGCGGGCTCAGAGTCGCCAGCACGGCGTCCGTCACCTGCCGCAGGTTGGTCGTGACGACCGAGTCGGCCGGGCTCACGCGCGACTTGTCCTCGATGAAGTCGCCGAGGTGCGAGTCCTCCTCCTCACCGATGGGCGTCTCCAGCGAGATGGGCTGCTGCGCCAGCTTGAAGACGCTGCGAACCTTCGGCACCGGCATGTCCACCTTCGCCGCGATCTCTTCGGTCGTCGGCTCGCGGCCGAGTTCCTGCACGAGCGCGCGCGAGGTGCGGATGAGCTTGTTGATGGTCTCGATCATGTGGACGGGGATGCGGATGGTGCGTGCCTGATCCGCAATCGCGCGCGTCCCCGCCTGCCGAATCCACCACGTGGCATACGTCGAGAACTTGTAACCGCGCCGCCACTCGAACTTGTCCACCGCCTTCATCAGGCCGATGTTGCCTTCCTGAATCAGGTCGAGGAACTGAAGCCCGCGGTTCGTGTACTTCTTCGCGATGGAGACGACCAGTCGCAGGTTAGCCTCGGTCAGTTCGCGCTTGGCCTCCTGCGTCTCGGCCTCGCCCGCGACGATGGTCTGGTACGTGCGCTTAATCTCGACGAAGGAGATGCTGTGATCCTCCTCGGTCTTCTTCAGGCGACGCTTGGCCGCGGAGAGCTGGCGCTTGTACTCCTTCTCGGCGTCGGGCTTGATGCGCTTGTTCACAAGCTTGTCCGAGAGCTTCTTGATCTCGCGCTCGGCCGAGCGCACCTCTTTGTGCGCGACGGCGATGGCGTCGATCAGGCGCAGGCGCGCCGACTCTTTCAGGTTGAGGTTCTTAATCTCCTGCGAGATTTC
>JBEVJD010000110.1:0-5207 GCA_040510435.1 Pyrinomonadaceae bacterium
CGGCCCGCGCCATCCTGCGCACGCTCGAATGAGGAGGACGCGATGGTCGAGAAGGTCAGCCTGTCCGAGAAGTTCGGACTCTTCAAGGAGCACTGGAGCCCGAAGATTGCGGGCGAGGTCAACGACTCCTACGTCAAGCTCGTCAAGTTTCGCGGCGACTTCGTCTGGCACAAACACGAAGAGGAGGACGAGATGTTTCTCGTCGTCAAGGGCGAGATTGTCATCCGCTTGCGCGACGGCGACGTGCGTCTGGGCGAGGGCGAGTTCGTCATCATCCCGCGCGGCGTCGAGCACAAGCCCGTCGCCGAAGAGGAGGCGCACGTCCTCCTCTTCGAGCCCAAGTCCGTCCTCAACACAGGCGACGTGGTCAACGAGCTGACGCGCCCCGTCCTCGAACGCGTCTGAGCGGCGGATGCCGAAAACTCGCGCGGCCCGCGCGACGTATATCTGCGCATGAAAGCCTGTCCGACTTTAGAGGTGCAAAGCTCAAGCGCCCCTTCACGCGAGGAGTTCGCGGCCGCGCGCGCACTGTTGTCGCAGCGCACCATCCCGGAGCTGATTGACCTGCTCGAAAGCTTTGACCTCAGGACGCGCTTTCTCGCGGAGATGTGCCTGCGCGACGCGACCAACACCTGACTCTCCTTCCGCCCCGCGGCTCCGCGGGCAGAGCGCGAACGTTCGGTCAGAGAGTGGCGCGCGTGGTGGGACGAGCACCGCACGACCTTCAAGAAACGCTGGCAGGAGGAAGAATCCCCGAATGAGCAACGAACGTAATGACGCGCAGGCCAGTCCCGAGGCCGTGGACGTGAACTCGCGCGGCTACCGCGAGCGCGTCTTCGAGATCGTGCGCCGGATACCTTCCGGGCGCGTGATGACTTACGGGCAGCTCGCCGAAATCCTCGGCGAGGGCTACACGGCGCGCACGGTCGGCTTCGTCATGCACTCGGCCGACCAGACCGTCCCCTGGCAGCGCGTCATCAACGCGCAGGGCGCGTGCTCGACCGGGCGCGTCATCGTCCCGCCCGACCTCCAACAGCGCATGCTCGTCTCCGAAGGCGTCGTCTTCAACGAGAAGGGGCGCTGCGACCTCTCGCGCTACCGCTGGACACCCGAGGAGTACGAGGCCGGCGGCGAGGTCGGGGACACGGAGCAGCCCAGCCTCTTCGGCGACTGACCCGGCGGCCGCCCTTCGTGCTTCGGGCTTCCGGCGGCCGTCGGAAGCGGAGGAACACCCCATGAGCGATGAGCAGCTTCAGGCGCGCGCCCCCTACGCCATCAGCGAGCCGCGCTTCTCCGTCGCGCCGCAGATGGTGACGACGGCCTTCGAGCTTCCGGGCTACCGCGTCCGCCAGAACCTCGGCATCGTGCGCGGCATCGTCGTCCGCTCGCGCAACCTCTTCGTCAACATCGGCGCGGTCTTCAACTCGATGGTCGGCGGCAACATCACCGCCTGGACGAACCTCTGCGAGTCCACCCGCCGCGACGCCTTCGAGATCATGATTCAACACGCCACCGAACTCGGCGCCAACGCCATCATCGGCGCGCGCTACGACGCCACGGAGGTCTCCAGCGGCGCGACCGAAGTCCTCGCCTACGGCACGGCGGTCGTCGTCGAGCCGCTCGAAGGCACGGGGATTTACAGCTCGTGAGTGGGGGCGGGCAGGCGCCGGGGCAGTTGTCGGCCGAAGACCTGGCGCGGCTGCGGGAGACTTTCGCGCGCGTGCCTTACGTCGGGCTGCTCGGGTTCGAGTTCGTCAGTGCCGAGCGCGGCGCGGCCACCTTCGCCCTCGACGTGCGCGACGAACTGACGCGGATGGGCGGCATCCTGCACGGCGGAGCGGTCGTCTCGCTCCTCGACACGGCCGCCGCTTTCGCCGTCCACACCGTCATCGAGCCCGACGGCCGGACGGTCACCGTAGACCTCACCGTACACTTCTTACGCCCCGCCTCCGCCGGCCGCGTCGAGGCGACCGCACGCGTCCTACGCCGCGGCAGAAGCGTCTGCATCCTCTCGGTCGAGGCCAGAGACGACCGCGCCGAAATAATTGCAACGGCTACAATGACTTACTTCATACAGACTTAGCACCAATCCTCACACTGCCTGACTGTTAAACTTGGTTCCTGACCGGCCCCGACCTATGTTCAAAAACTGCACACTACCCGCTAAAAATGCATAGACAAACACATTTGCCTTGTGTAAAAATGTGTTTGCCACTAGACCTGCCAGAGGTCTAGTGCCTTCTTTGCATCCTCGGAACCCGCGTCCACCCTTTTCCTTTCGGCTGGGATTCCTAATGCTCTCGCTCTACAGCGCCCTTCTCGCACAACACCCACGCCAACTGACATCCGTCCGTTGCGCGGAGCCTACGATTGTGCAACTCCATCGATATTTCGAGGACGTGGTGCTGGAGAACAACCTGGCGGCGCTCGTGGTCGAGAGCCTCCTGCCGGAGTCGCAGCGCTCGATGCGCGACGTGGCGCGCGTGAGCGACGTGGGCAGGCTCGCGCGCTACGCCTTCTTCTTCACCGCGCCCGAGGACGCGCTCTGCGCGGCCGAACTCTCCGACGGCGAGTCCGACCGCGAGCCGATCCTTTTGAACAAGACGGGCGAGGCGAACTTCAGGGAGCGCTTCGTCGTCATCGCCGACGCGCGCTTCTCGGCGCTGATGGCCTCTGTGCACACGCAGGACGAGGAGGGTCAGGAGTCGGCCGGCGACGAGGTCATCTGGTCGTTCGAGCCCGACATCGTCTACTCTGCGCTCGAATACCTCATGGCGCGCGTGACGGCCGAACTGCCCAGCCACGCGCACCTCTTCTCGAAGGCCGTCCGCACCTGCGTCCCCAAAACGACCTCGCTCCAGTTGACCGTCTCGGTGACGACCAAGCTCGCACGCCTCCTACAGGAGCAGGCCGTGCGCGAGATCGCCGTCAACCGCATCTCGACCGCCATCCGGAGCACCCTTGAACTACCGAGCGTCTTGCAGACGACCGTCAACGAGGTGGGGCGCGCGCTCGGCGCGCAGTCGAGCGCGCTCAACATCGAGGGCGAGCACGGGCAGCAATCTCTGACCAAGTTCTACTTCCGCGACGGCGCGCACGAGGAGGACGATGACGCGCGCACCGAGATGCTCGGCGACATCGAGGCGCTCGGTGTGCGCCTGCGCGGGCGCATCAAGACCTACGTGCACGACGGCTGTAGCGGCGCGAACGAGTCGGACGCGTGCCCCGTCGCGGCCGTCCCGGTCATCTACCACGACCGGACGATGGGCGTGCTGATGGTCACCTCCGACGACCCGCAGCGCATGTGGCAGGAGAACGAGGTGATGCTTCTGCGCACGGTGGCTGACCAGGTCGCCGTCGCCGTCAACCACGCGCGCCTCTTCCAGCAGATGCAGCACCAGGCATTGACCGACGGCCTGACGGGCTGCTTCAACCGCCGCTTCTTCGAGATACAGCTTGAGCGCGACTTGCACCTCGCGACCAGGATGCGCCAGCCCGTCTCGCTCATCCTCCTGGACATTGACCACTTCAAGCGCGTCAACGACACGCACGGGCACGACGCGGGCGATGCGGCGCTGCGCATCCTCGCGAACGCTCTGCGCGAGGAGTTGCGCGGCGTGGACACGGCCGCGCGCTACGGCGGCGAGGAGTTCGCCATCATCCTGCCGCAGGCGGGCCCCGAGGGCGCGCTCGTCGTCGCCGAGCGCCTGCGCTCGCGCATCGAGCGCACGGAGGTTCCCGGGGTGGGGCGCATCACGGCCTCGCTGGGCGTGGCGACGTTCCCGCTCGACGCGAGTTCGCGCGAACTGTTGGTGACGAGCGCCGACCGCGCGCTCTTCCTCTCCAAGCGCACGGGGCGCAACAAGGTCTGCTCGACGGCCGAGCTTCCGCCCGAAGACATCTTCTCGGTTCCCTACGAGCCCATCCTGCCCACGCACGAGACCTGCGAGGTCTTCAACAGCGCGAACTCAGACGTGCCCACGCTCGCGGACATGCAGGAGGCTTGCAACCCCTCGTAAAAAGTAGACAGTAGTCAGTCGTCAGTAGCCAGTAGAAAAATCGGCGGCGCGAGTTTCATCAGTCAATGATGAGAACCACGCCGCCTTTACTCTTCCCTACTGACTACTGACGACTGTCTACTGTCTAGTACCGCGGGGCGCGTTTGGCTTTGGGGGTGAAAATCGCGCATCATAGGCAGCGAAGTAAACGTACAGGACAGGCGACAGCTTTTATAGGTTATCGGCCGAGCGGCGGCCGGCTTTGCTCTCATGGACGATCTGCGAAAATTCGCGCTCTACTTCCGCCCGTATAAGAAGTCGTTCGTCGTCGGCGTCTTCTGCATCCTCGCCTCGACCGTCTTCGGGCTGCTCATCCCCATCTACGTCGGGCGCGCGGTGGACGAGTTGGGCACCGGCCCCACCTGGGAGATGGTCACGCGCCTGTCGCTGCTCATCGTCGGCGCCAGCGTCGTCAGCGGCTTCTTCCTCTTCCTCCAGCGGCTCATTCTGATCGGCATGTCGCGCCACGTCGAGTACGACCTGCGGCAGGACTTCTACGCGCACCTCCAGCGGCAGCCGCACACCTTCTTTCAGGAGCACCGCACGGGCGACTTGATGGCGCGCGCCACGAACGACCTCGCGGCCGTCCGCCAACTCGCCGGCCCGATGGTGATGTATACGCTCCAGACGGTCTTCGTCGTCCTCATCATCCTCCCGCTGATGCTGCGAATCAGCGTGCGCCTGACCCTGCTGCTCTTCGTGACGATGCCGCTCGTCTCGCTCACCGTCAAATACTTCGGCCAGCAGGTTCACGTCCGCTTCGAGAAGATTCAGGACTTCTTCTCGCAGATTACGGCGCGCGCGCAGGAGAACATCTCGGGCGTGAGGGTCGTGCGCGCCTACGCGCAGGAGGATGCAGAGGCCGCGGCCTTCAACCGCCTCAACCGCGAGTACGCGACGCGCAACCTGAGCCTTGTGCGCGTCTCGGCCATCATGCGCCCGCTCATCCAGTTCGTCATCGGGCTCGGGATGGTTCTCATCGTCTGGTACGGCGGGGTGCTGGCCGTGCGCGGCGAAATCACGCCGGGTCAGTTCGTCGAGTTCACGCTCTTTCTGATGCGTCTCATCTGGCCGCTCATCGCGCTCGGCTACGTCGTCAACCTCTATCAGCGCGGGACGGCGAGCCTCAAGCGCATGAACGCCATCTTC
>JBEVJD010000111.1:0-5171 GCA_040510435.1 Pyrinomonadaceae bacterium
GTTGAAGTCGGCGGAGTCTATCGTCAGAGTGTTGACGAGGGCCGGGTATGAGACTCGCGGCTGGAACGAGCCGTCACCTTTGCCGAGGTAAATCCCGACCGACCCGCCGAAAGCGTTCCCGCCGTTGGCGACCACGATGTCCGGCACGCCGTCGCCGTTGAAATCTCCGACGACCGAGCCGCCACTGTTTGAGTCGGTCAGCCGCAGGACGGGCGCGAAAGACTGCGCGGCGGCCTCGGCGGCGTCGAAAGAGACCAGCGCCAGGACTGACAGGCCGAAGGCCGCGAACCGCAGAAGGGCGTCGCCCAGTCGGATGCCGCGGTCGGCGAGCAAGGTGTGAGAGGGGGCAAGTCGTGAAAGCATCTGTCGGCTCCGCTTAAGCGTAGAAATGGGGCGGCACGATGACTCTCTTGAAAGTCAACGTGCCGTCCGCGGGATGCCGGTTGTCCGAAGGTCTGCGCGACTACTGTCCGAACCGCTTGCGGTACTCGTCAGACGAGATGAATGCCTTGACCATCTCGGCGGAGACGTAGTTGCCGTTGAACTCGTTGAGCTTGTCGAGCCAGAACCGCCAGCCGCGGAAGTCCGCGTCCGGCGCGTCGTCCGGGTTGCGCCGGAGGTAGCCGTAGAACTCCATCAGTACGAAGGCCCGGTTGAACTCGTTCTGCTGGAGCGCCGCGTTCTCGGCCACAGCGCGGAGCGCGGCGGTGCGCCTGGCGGGGTCGCCCGGGTTAACCGAGAGCTGTGCCACGAGCTGGTCGCGCTCTGACGGCGAGAGCACGCCGCCCGCGTTCTGGTTCAACTTGTCGACGAACTCCGCCGCGGTCATCGTCAGCGGGTAGGCCGTCAGGAACCGCGGCCGCTGGACGAACTCCGAGATGTATCTGTTCTTGTTGCCGTCGAGCCGCTGCTCCCAGTCGGTGGCGCCGACGACGACGCCTTCGCCGATGCGTCGCGTGTCGGGCAGGAACTCTTGCAGCCGCACGACCGGCACCGTGCCCGCGACGTTGGGCGAGGTGGCGTCGCCGTAAGCGGCCTTGTACGTCCGGTAGACGAGGTAGCCGGTCTGCTGGAACTCTATCGAGAGGAAGAAGGCCGCCGAGACGTTAATGCGCTTCACCTCGCGGCAACCCGCGTCGGCGCCGCACGACTCGATCTCACTCACCCAGAACTGGAAGCCGGAGGCGTCGGGCTCGCGCGCGAGGAAGTCGTGGTAGTGCTGCCGTACGAAGAACTCAGAGCCGCCGAGCGGGTTCGACGTTTGCTGTGCGTCGTCGGCAATCTCGATTGTGGCGGAGGGCGCCTCGCCCAGCACCGTGCCGGCGGTCGGGTTCGACAACTTCACGCGTGTCGTCTCCGGCCCTTCGAGGTAAGCGTCGTTGTTGACGAGCACGGAGAACGCCTTCTCGGTCTCGCCCGGCGCGAACTGCAAGAGCCCCTGCGCGCGCGCGTAGTCGCAGCGTTCGAGCGCCATGCCGGTCGCGGAAGAGCAGGGAACCGGGACGGAGGGGACGCTGCCGTCGTCCGTGGCGAACTCGATTGCCGCCGCCTGCGACGCGTCGCCCCTGCGCCTGACCGTAATGGCGACTGAGCCTCCGCGCTCGTTGACGGTGAAGAGCGCCTGCGCGAACTCGAAGATGCCGCCGACGACCTGCCCGCCCGAGAGTGTGCCTGCGGAGGGATTGAAGTTTGCGTCGCCGCCGTACTCGGCCGTGACGACGTGTGCCCCGGCGGAAAGTCCGGCGGTTGAGATCGAGGCGACCCCATCTGCGTTCACCGTCTGAGGTGAGCCGAAATTCGACTCGTCCACCTTGAACTGCACGGAGCCCGTCGGTTTGCCAGCCGCGGAAGTGACCGTGGCGGTGAAGGTCACCGGCTGACCGTGCGCGGCCGGGCCCGCCGACGAAACGACGGCGGTTGCCGTCGCGGCCTTCGCGATCTGGAAGGAGCGCGCCACGTCCGGCGCGGGCCCGAAGTTCGAGTCGCCGGCCTGGGACGCAGTGACGGTGCACGAGCCCGCACCGCTGATATGAACCGTTGTGCCCGAGACGTTGCAGTTGCCCGCCGCAGAGTAGCTCACGGTCAGTCCCGAAGAGGTTGTCGCGCCCAACTGGAAGTCGGCGGCACCGAAGGTGCTGTTGGCTATGGGGTCGAATGTGATCGTCTGACCGGCCCTGGCGACGTTGAACGAGCGTTCGACCGGAGGCGCCGCGTTATAGTTCGCGTCGCCGGCCTGCGAGGCGCGGACGGTAACAGTGCCCCCGCCCGTGAGCGTCAACGTACTGCCGTTGACGGACGCCGGGCCGGACACGACGCTAAAGCCAACTGGCAGACCTGAAGAGGACGTGGCGCTCACCGAGAAAGGCGCGTCACCGAAGGTCTTGCCCGCCAGCGCCGCGAAGCTGATTGTCTGGTTTGCCTTCGCGATTGGGAAAGAGCGCTGGACGTTGGTGGCCGGGTTGTAGTTCAAGTCGCCCGACGACTGCGAGGCCGTGACGGTGCAGGAGCCAGCGCCCGTGATGTGAACAGTGGCGCCGGCGACAGTGCAATTGCCCGTCGCGGAAAAACTCACGCCTAATTCGGAACTCGCCGTCGCGTTCAAGGCGAAATCCGGGTCTCCGAAGGTCTTACCTCCCGGTGACGCAAACGTGATTGATTGGTCAGCCTTACTAACGGTGAGGGCGCCCGTGCCACTACTGCCTATGTTGGCACCTTCGCTAGCGAAGGTGGCGCCGACGGCGGTGGCGTAAGTGCCTGCGTTGATGCCGGAGATACTTACGTTCGTGACGGTGGCGACGCCGCCGGCAATCGTGACCGCTGTTCCCGCGGGGGCGCCGTTGAGTGTGAAGCTAATAGTCTTTCCGACCAGCGGAGACCCTCCGGAGTTAAGGGTAGCTGTCAGCGTAGCCGTGCCCTTATAAACACCGCTGCCCGAGACCTGTGTGAATATGGTGGGCGAGCCCTCTACGGCCGAAAGCGCGAGCAGGCAGTCCGGGTCAGCCACCTGTAGCGTGATCACCGACCTCCCACTCCTCCACCTGGAAACCTTCACGCCCGCATCCGGGTCTGCCGGCCAGTCAAACCAGTACCACCGCGGGCCCGCGCCCGAGTCGGCGCAGATCGCGTTCCCGTAGAAAAAATGCCCCGTCGTGTTTGCGGGATCCGTGACGAGCTTCTGCCCGCAGAACACGCCCGTCACATTGAAGCGGCTGGCGGCGGGGTGGGCGTGTGCGAGCGCCGCGCCGAAGCCGAAAGAGGTTTGGGGGACTTCCTGTGACTGGAATAACAGCAAGGCGATGAGTGCTAATTTAATCATTGACCTTTAACTCTCGGTGACGGTAAGAGGCGGCTGGCATCAACTCACTAACGTGGTGGACGGATGAAGCTGGATTGAACCGATCCCGGAGCGCAGCGGCGGGGCCGCGCTCGGGACACTACGAGCGTAACATGTCGCCCCGTAAAAGGTATACCGTGCGCGTGTGACGAAAGGTAGAAAATGAAGGCAGAGAGCCGCGAGTCCGGCGCGGCCGTGGCATCTACGGCGTATGAGAAATTCGGGGCAGGGGCAAGGCGAATGGGGGATTAGGCTTATAACGAAGTGATAACAATTTCAATTTCCGTCCGATAACATAAATATAACCTCAATTCTCCAGCGATTACGCAGCTCGATGAGTATAGAAAGCCAAGTGGGTAAGAACGGCTTTAACCACAACAAATATACAGGAGAATCGATTTTATGAGACATTATCAGACTCGCTACGCCTCTCTCTCTCTTTCTCCACCTCTAGTGACATAGTCCGCTCACTCATCCTCACTAACCTATCCGGGCCGTGCTAATCCGTACATACATCACGAACCCACAGGCATATCTTGCCGGTGGACGAGCCAAGGTCTGGCCCGGCTGAGCCCTGTCGCCGCATGTGCACTGAAAGATGGATGCGACTTCTATTTGACACTGATGTTCAAAGAGAACTTTAATCGGGCGCCTTCACCTGACTTCCATACGTCGAACTCACGTCCACTAAGGAGAAGAAAGACCACATGACAAACAGTATGGAGCGCCCCTCAGGTGGGGCGCCGCGTATCGCAACTTTCGCAGCGTTGGCGCTGCTGTCCCTGTGCCTCCCCGGGGCGGCGTCGGCTCAGTGGGTGACCAGCGGCAACACGACCAGCACCACCAACAACGTCGGCGTCGGCACGTCCACGCCCGCGCAGATGTTCCACGTCCACGGCCCCAGCATTGTCGCGGGCACGCGCGTGACGACGGCCGGCACCGGCTCGACCTACAACGACGGCGTCAACTTCGGCTACGACGAATCCTACGGCGCGACCATCTGGAACCGCGAGGCGACCCCCATCGTCTTCTCAACGGGCAACCTGGAGAGGATGCGACTCGACGCCGCGGGCAACCTCGCACTCGGCTCCAACAGCACGGCCGAGAAGTTGGGCGTGAGGGGCATGGTCGGCCTCTACCCGCAGACCTGGGCGACGCCGACGACGCGCGGCATGTTCATGTTCCACAACGGCTCGCGCGCCCAACTCTGGGCCTTCGACTACGCGAACGGGGCGGGCGACACTCTCCTGCTCGCCGGCTCGCAGCTCGAATTCATGACCTACGTCGGCGCGAGCGGCGCGCAACGCATGGTCATCAACTCCGCCGGCAACGTCGGCATCGGCACGACCACGCCCGGCAGAAGGTTCGAAGTCCAGGTCACTGACGGCTCGGCCGCGCGGCTCTACCGCACCGGGAGCGGCGTCGGCTGGGGCGTAAACATGGTCTTCGCGCTCAACAACAGCACCAACGCCAGAACCGATTACGCGGGCATCCACGGGCTGGTCGGCGACCCCGCGGCCGGAGCCGAAGGCGGTAGTCTGTCCATCACCACCGCGACCTCCGGCACCCTCACCGAAAAGATGCGTGTCGATTCCGCCGGTAACGTCGGCATCGGCACCGCGGCCCCTGGGGCCAAACTTCACGTCGTCGGCGACATCCGCGTGGACGGCAATATCAACGCGAAGTATCAGGACGTGGCCGAGTGGGTGCCGACGACGCAGAAGCTCGCCGCCGGCACGGTCGTCATCCTCGACCCCGAGCGCTCCAACCACGTCCTCGCCTCTACGGCCGCTTATGACACGGCCGTGGCCGGCGTCATCAGCGAGCGGCCGGGGCT
>JBEVJD010000112.1:0-11245 GCA_040510435.1 Pyrinomonadaceae bacterium
CGCGGCCGTTTGCCGGGTCAGTTGTTGCGTGCGCAGGGGCTCGTCGAGGTGTTGCGCGCGTCGCGGAGCGCGGTGAGCACGTCTACGGGGCGGCCCAGGTTCTCCTGCCCCGGGGGCGGCGGCTGGTTGATCCACTGCGCGTTGTAGGCGTTGGTCGGCGCGAAGCCCTTGTGGTTGAACGAGCCGCGGCAGCCGCCGCGCACGTTGAGCGCCGCCTTCGACCAAGCCTTCACCGATGCGAGCGGCCGTGCGCTGCCGTCGTCGTCGTAGACGACGTGCTTGTTGCCGTAGTTCTTCGCGCGGTCGCAGGCGGCGTCGAGGTTCGCCGTCCACTGCCCCTGGTGGAACGAGCAGAACTGGATGCGCGGCGAGGCGTTGATGAGCGCCTCGTTCTCGACGCCCGTGCTCGTGGAGATGAGATGAGTCGCGTCGTTGGTGCGGATGCGCGCGGCGACCCAGTCGATCCACGCCTTGAGGTGCGTTTCGTTGTAGGCCGTGACGGGCTGCGGCACGCGCATCTCGTTGCCGACCTCGTAGACCACGTTCCAGTGGACGGCGAGCTGCCTGACCACGGCGTCGATGAAGTTGGACTGCGTTGGGAGGTACTGGCTCGCCGTGTTGCAGAACGCCCTGTAGCGGTCGTGGGGCGTGCCGCTCAGCACGACCGGCAGCGGCAGGTTGCAGTTGCTCGACGCCACCACCCCGTGGTGCGCGAAGAGGCAGACCTGCACGACGATGCCCATCGACTTCGCCGCGCCCACCAGCTTGTTGAGGTTCGCGAGGTACTGCGGGTTGACGGCGGCGTTCTTCGGGTCGCCGTCGAGCAGGACGCGGTAGACGTTGGCCTGGTTCGGGTTCTCCCAGTTCTCCTTGACGAAGAGCATCGTGCGGTGGAAGTTCACGCCGTAGTTGGAAACGTCGCGGAAGAAGTTGCCGAAGAGGTTCGAGTTGGTCGAGTCCTTCTCGAAGCTCAGGCCGTAGGCGCCGTAGCCGGTGAACTGGAGGCCGAAGGTGTAGGTGCTGCGGTAGCAGGTGGCGCCGTCAGACCACTGCTCGAAGACCTCCTTGAGGATGCCCTGGTTCGGCCCCGCGAGCAGCCGCCGCACGATGAAGCGGTCGGGGCAGATATTGGGTTCGATGAGCCTCTGCGTCTCCGCCCCGGCCTTGACGACCTCCGTCTCGACCTTGACGAGGGTGGGCAGCTTCAGCTTCTTCTTGATCTTGTCGAGGTGCTCGTGCGCCTTGGCGCCGGCCGCCGCCAGCTCGCGGCGTCGCGCCGCGCTGTCGGAGTGGGCCAGTTCGGGGACTTCGTTGGGTTGACTGTCGGGCGTCGGTTTGTCGGGCATGGGATTTTCTCCTCTTCTGGGATGGGGCGCGGGGCGGGGCCGGGTCGCGGATTGAGGCCCGGCGCGCGTGCGCCGTGAGTGTTAGGTTTGAAGTGTTCGACTCGGCGGACGCGGCGGGCCCGGCAAAACTTTTAAGTCGGGCCCGCCGCGTCCGGCATCCACGGCGTTCTTCTTCCGTGAGGCTGACGGAGCGGCAGTCGGCGAGCGGACGAGTCCTCCGACGGCCGCCCCCGACTCACTCGCTGTGCTGGACGGGGTTGATGCCTTTGCTGGCGCTGTTCGTCGTCGTGGGGGCGGACGAGCCGGCCGCGATGGCCAGGATGAGCGCGATCATGATGGACAGTTGGGTAAGCATTCTTCTTCTCCTCTTAGACTCCGGCGTTGTTTGAACTACGGGGACGTTTCCGTCTCCACTGGATAACGCGGGGCCGCGCGGCGGAATCCGGCACGTCCCCGTAATTTTTTTTCGCGGCGGCCGGGCCCTCCCGAATGTGATATGCTCCGGCCGCTTTTTCGCCCGCGACTCCCCGGAGGTTCACGCCTATGAATCGGACGGCCGCACTCTTCGCGCTGTGCCTCGTCTCGGCCCTCGGTTTCTCGTGCAGAACGGCCGCGCCCGACCCTTTCGCGGGGAGGCTGGTTGACCTGTCGCACGCCTACGACGAGCAGACCGTGTTCTGGCCGACGGCCGACGGCTTCAGGCTGGAGAAGGTGGCCGAGGGCGTGACGCCGCAGGGGTACTACTACGCCGCCAACAACTTCTCGACCGCCGAGCACGGCGGCACGCACCTCGACGCGCCCGTCCACTTCGCCGAGGGTCGCAACACGGCCGACCGGGTGCCGCTCGAACAGTTGATGGGCGCCGGGGTCGTCGTGGACGTGTCGGAGAAGTGCGCGCGCGATGCCGACTACCAGGTCACAGCCGAAGACCTCGCGGCGTGGGAGCGCGAGCACGGGCGGCTGCCCGACGGCACGATCCTGCTGCTGCGGACGGGCTTCGGGCGGCGCTGGCCCGACCGACGCACCTACATGGGCACGGACGAGCGCGGCCCCGACGCGGTCGCCAAGCTGCACTTCCCCGGCCTCCACCCCGACGCCGCGCGCTGGCTCGTCGGCGAGCGCTCGGTCAAGGCCGTCGGGCTCGACACGCCGAGCATAGACTTCGGCCAGTCCAAACTCTTCGAGTCGCACCGCATCCTCTTCGAGCGCAACATCCCGGCCTTCGAGAACCTCGCCAACCTCGACCAACTCCCCGCCAAAGGTTTCCACGTCGTCGCCCTCCCCATGAAGATCAAAGGCGGCAGCGGCGGCCCCCTCCGCGCCGTCGCGATAGTCGGGGACAGGTAGGCGTTTAAGTTCGGGCCGGATTTGAACGGCCGCGCCAGGAAAATCTTGACAACCCGCGCCGCGGCTCATAAGCTTGGCGGCACTCCCAACTAAGACCGATAGCCGGACGGTATCGCGCGTGCCCGCTATATCCTACTTGGCTCCCCTGACTCAAAACATCAGGCACCGGCGGCGCCGACTGGGCCCGCCGGAGTGCCCGCGCATTAGGAGCAAAGGAGATTCGATTATGAACGCCTTACGGAAGCTGCTCTTCACGCTGGCGGCCTTCGCCGCCGTCGTCTTCGCCTCGGCGCCCGCGCGCGCCGACTCGCTGGTCTTCACCAGCCGCGCGCTGTTCACCGCCGCGGCGACCGGCCTGACGAACATCGACTTCGAGGGCATCGCCCCGAACAACAGCGTCGCCAACTTCGCCACGCCGCTGACGCTCCAGGGCGTCACCTTCAGCGGCTCGCCCACGGGGATGGTCTCCGTGGTGGACGACGGATTCTTCGCCCCGCTCTTCCAGTTCAACTCGGGCGCGGTGCTGTCCGGGTTCAGCTTCATCGAGGTCACTCTGCCGCCGGGCATCACGGCCCTCGGCGTCGATCTCATGAGCACGAACCCTGACGGGCGGCCCTTCGAAGTGCTGCTCGCCAACGGCGAGACGTTCGTCGTGAACACGCCGCTGCGCCCGGAGCGCGGCTTCTTCGGCATCACCACGGACGTGGCCATCGCCTCGATCCGTTTCACCACGATAGCGTCGCAGACTCAATCGGGCGGCATCCCGCTGCTCGACAACTTCTCCTTCGGCCAGGCGCAGACGGCCGTCCCCGAGCCCGCGACGCTGGTGCTGCTCGGGACGGGGCTGGCCGGCGTCGCCGCGCGGGCCCGCCGCCGTCGCAAAGCGGCTAAGGACGGCGAGTAAGTAAGAAAGACCACCCGACGACGGTAAAAGGGGGGGCGCGTGTCACCGGCACGCGCCCCTTCTCTTCTCACACCGAACGCCTCGGGGGGCGTGACGCTAGACTGCGCGCCGCGCCGTCCACTCCTTCCGCAGCATGGCGTAAAGATACTCCGACCCCCACGCGCCCTTAAACCAGATGTTCTCGACGAAGTGCCCTTCGCGCCTCATCCCGAGCCTTTCGAGGAGCGCCACCGAACGCGCGTTCTCACAGTCGGCGACGGCCGTCACGCGGTGCAGCTCCAGCACGCCGAAGGCGTAGTCGAGCACGCCCGCGGCCGCCTCGCGCGCGAGCCCGCGTCCCTGATACTCGCGCGCGAAGGTGAAGCCGATCTCCGCCTGCCTGTGGTCGTCCCCCTTCACGCTGAGGGCGACGTGGCCGATCATCTTCCCCGTCTCCTTCAACTCCGCGGCGAAGGTGAACCACTGACCGGGCGTCCCGGGCTCGACCCCCTTCTGCCGCTCGATGACCTCACGCGCCTGCTGTTCGGTGTACGACACCCAGGATTGATAGCGGGCCACTTCGGGGTCGTTCAGGTAGGCGAGGAACGGCGCGAGGTCTTCGTCGGCCGTGCTCCGGAGGACTAACCTCTCGGACTCTATCTTCGTGAAAGCCATTTTGCCCCTCGAACCTTGTCTTGCGGAGGCGAGAATAGAAGGAATGCGCGGGGAAGAATATTACCGGCGGCGCGGGGTGTCAACAGCGAGCCGGCGGCGGGTTACGAAGCCCGGAGGACGCGCGCCTTCCTGCCATCACTGTTGAGGGAAGAGGCGGGATGAAACTCTTTTCGGCATGATTTCACATCCGCCCGCGGACTTGCGACAACCCGGCCGGACTGAGCTATACTCGGCCCCACAGAGGCGGGCGGGGGTGGCTGCACCCCCTCACCAGCAACACTCAGCACGGGTGGGCGCCCCGCGTCGGAAAGCCTTTACGCCGCCGGCCACGTTCCGACCGCCGACCCTGTGATCCTTTCAACTGTTCTTGACTGTGACTGGAGCGGGCGGCCGCCGGCTTTCGCCCGGCTGAGTCGGGTTTCGCCGTCCCCGCGGGCGACCCGTCCGGCTCACGCTTATCCCCCGGAAGAAGAGTTATGCGCAACACCGTCTTCATCAGCTATAGCCACTCGGACGCGAAGTGGCTGGAGATGCTGAAAGACCAACTGGCGCCGTACAAGGACGCCGGGAGCCTCACCTACTGGGCCGACACGGAGATTGAGGCGGGCGACAAGTGGTTAGAGAAGATTCAGACGGCGCTCGCCTCCGCCAAGGTCGCGGTGCTGCTCGTCTCGCCGAAGTTCCTCACGTCGGACTTCATCAAACATGAAGAAATCCCCCCGCTGCTCGATGCCGCCGAAAAGGACGGCCTCCGCATCATCTGGATCGCGTTGAGCCACTGCGGGTACAAAAGGACGTGGCTCAAAGACTACCAGGCGGCCAACACCCCGGAGCGGACGCTCGACATGCTGGAGCCTTGGGAGCAGAACAAGGTGCTCAAGGAGGTGTGCGAGAAGATCGAGAAGGCCGCGTCCGGCGTCCCGCACTCGACGGGCGTGACTCCGCAGCACTACGCCTCGACCCCTTACGAGATGCAGCGCGCCAAGACCGGCTACGAGATCAAGCGCTGCAACCGCACAAAGTACCTGAACAGTTTCGGGAGCTTCTTTCACGGCGCGCTGAAGACTCGGGCCGGCCTGCCGCACGTCTACGTCATCCACGGCGACCTCCGCGAGAATCATAAAAGCTTCACGGACAGGATGTACCATGAAGTGTTCAAGACGGTGGACGGGGCGGAGTCATCCACCGCGCAGTCGCAGGGCATGCACCGCAACCAGCGCGACCTCAAGTGGCCGACCCAGCCCGCGGAGGCGGACGACACTGCGGAGGCGCTGAAGGGCATGCGGGAAGAACTCCAGCAGGAACTGAGCGTGAATCTCCTGCGCCAGCACATGAGCGACCTGCCCTCGACGACGCTGGCCGACCGCCTGCCCAAGCATCGCTACTTCATCCTTGAGCACGCCGCCACGCTCGAAAGGTTCAGCGACTTCTCGACGGAACTCTTCGACTGGTACCTGAACAAGTACTGGGCGGAACTCGCCCAGGCCGGGGCGCCCGACACCGGGGCGCGCCCCCAGCTCTTCTGCCTCATCAAAATCCTGTACCCGGAGCCCGGGTTCTTCGGCAGCCTCTTCGGCTTCCACCCCCGGCTCATGAGCCCGGGCAAGAAGAACATTCAGAAGGCGCTGCGGGAGTTTACCGAGCGGGCCAACAACGTCTACCCCTGCCTGCTCTTGGACGAGCTTCAGACCCCGAGCGTGAACGACGTTAGCCACTGGTACCGCGACAACGAGATTTACGACAACGAATACGACTGTAGAAAGGCCGCCGAGCAGGTCTTCAAGGGGCGCGCCCGGAAGATCAGGATGTACGACATCGAGAAACACCTCTACGAGGTCTATGACAAGAAGCGGGGGGGCGGCTCCGACTGACACGGCCGGACGCCGGGAGGGTAGGTGAATGGCAGCAGAGCCCGTGATCGAGGGCGCGAAGAAGTCTTTCGAGTTTTACCGGGGCGACGGCCGGAAGGTCACCGAGCGCGGAATGGAGACGCCGGCCTACGACCCGCCGGCGGGAGCCGATGCGCCCGCGGGGTATGTGGCCGGCGAGGGGCTGCGCGACGCGGTCAACGTGGCGCTGCTGCTCGGGCAGCCGCTCCTCGTCACCGGCGAGCCGGGCACCGGCAAGACGCAGTTGGCCTATAGCGTCGCCTACGAACTGGAGCTGGGCCCGCCGGTCGTCTTCCACACCAAGACCACCTCGGCCGCGAAAGACCTCTTCTACCGCTACGACGCCCTGCGCCACTTCAACGATGTCAACATCATCAAGAAGGACGAGGCGCCGGGGCTTTCGGTCGAGGACGACGCCGGCGTCGTCAAGAAGGACGAAGCGGAGAAGTCCCCGGTCGAGGGCTACATCAAGTACGAGGCGCTGGGGAAGGCAATCCTCAGGGCGCGCGGCGAGGCCGGGGCGCCGCCGACCCGCTCGGTCGTGCTCATCGACGAGGTGGACAAGGCGCCGCGCGACTTCCCCAACGACATCCTGCACGAGATCGATAAATTCTCCTTCACCGTCAGCGAGACGGGCCGCACCTTCACGGCCGACGCGCGGTCGCGCCCCATCGTCATCCTGACCAGCAACTCGGAGAAGAACCTGCCCGACGCCTTCCTCCGCCGCTGCGTCTTCTACCACATCCCCCCGCCCGGGCACGCGCAGTTGAAGGAGATCGCCCAGCGGCGGCTCGAAATGCACGACGGCTTCCCCGCGGTGCTCGACACGCTGATTACGCACTTCGAGGAGATACGCACTCTGGCGCTGCGCAAGCGGCCGGCCACCGCGGAGCTGCTGGCGTGGCTGGGGGTGCTCGACCGGCTCAAGGTGGACGAGGCGGCGCTACAGCCGGGGCGCGCCGAGGCGCTCGCCTTCACCTACGCCATCCTCGCCAAGAACAAGGACGACAAAGACCTCATGCAGCGCCTCAAATTCAAGCTCTGACAGCGGAACCCCTGATGACCGACGAGACACGACCCAGCAGCGTTCTGCCCTTCGGCGAATTCGTCGAGCAGTTGCGCCGGCTCGGCTTCACCGTCGGCATCGGCCAACACCTGCGCATGCACCACCTCCTCTCAAGGGTCGGAGGCGAGTGCTCGCCCGACCAACTGAAGAGGCTCCTGTGCCCCATCTTCGCCGTCAACGGAAAGCAGCAGTCTCTCTTCTACGACGCCTTCGACCGCTACTTTAAATTAGACCCGGAGGCGCGAGCCTCCGTCCCGCCCGCCGCGCCCGCGGCCTCAGCGTCAGCCCCCTCGGCCGAGCCGCAGCCGCGCCCCGCCGCCCCCTCCCTGCGGCCGAAGTGGCCGGCGCGCCTCGCGTGGGGCGGGGCGGCGCTCTTCGTCGGGCTCGTCCTGCTCTTCGCCCTCATGCCGGCCGGGATGTTGGGCGGGCCCCCGGTGACGCCTTCGCCTTCCCCCACGCCGAGCGTCACCGCGGGCCCGCCCTCCCCCACGCCCGTGCCCGCGCCCGACGAGCCGGGCGACTGGCTCCCCAGCGCGAGGACGCTCGCCCTGATCCTGCCGGCCGTCATCCTGGCGCTCTACGAGCTGTACCGCTTCCTGTCGCGGGGCCGGCGGCGGCGGCGGATGCGCGACCGGCAGCAGCCCGCCGTCTCCCTCGACTTCCGCGCGACGGGCGCGAACATCTACGACGCGTACCGGCTCGATAGCATCGGGCGCCTGCTGCGCGCGCGCAAGCGCGGCGCCGCCGAACTCCTCGACGTGGGCGCGAGCGTCGCGGCCACCATCAGGGCGCTCGGCTATCGCGTCCTGCTCAACAAGGCCGGGAGCAGCCCGCCCGAATACCTCGTGCTGATAGACCGCGCCTCCTACCGCGACCACCAGGCGCGCCTCTTCGACGAGCTGACGAAGAGGCTCCACGACGAGAACGTCTTCCTGACCCGCTACTTCTTCGAGGGCGACCCGCGGGTCTGCTTCGCCGCCCCCTTCGCGGGCGACGCGCGCCCGACCGTGCTCGGCCCCGAGGAGCAGCGCCTGTTCGAGGAGGAGCAGCAGCGGCAGAGGCTCGGCGTCCACCTCGAAGACCTCGCAGACCTCTACCAGGGGCACCGGCTCATCATCTTCGGCGACGGCGACGAGCTGGTCAGCCCCCTCACCGCCGAGACCTTCGAGTGGGTGAAGGCGTTCGCGCACTGGCCCGACAGGGCGATTCTGTCGCCCCGCCCGCCGCGCGGCTGGGGGGCGCACGAGCTGGCCCTCTCCACGCAGTTCATCGTCCTGCCGGCGACGCTCGCGGGGCTGGAACTGCTCGTCGAGAGCTTCGAGCTGCGGGAGGCCGCGAGCCTGCCCGAGCGGCTGCGGGGCGACGCCAACCTCACCCCGGAAGACCTCGACCCCGCGCACGCCGTGCCGCTGCTCCGCGCCCACCTCGGCGAAGACCTCTTCCAATGGCTGTGCGCGTGCGCGGTGCACCCGCAGCTCCAGTGGGACTTGACGCTGCACCTCGGCGCGCTGCTCCAGTCGGAAAAGCAACTCCTGACGGAGGAGAATTTGCTGCGCCTCGTCCGCCTGCCCTGGTTCCGCACAGGGCTGATCCCGGAGGAGGCGCGCGCGCGCCTCGTCAAAGAACTCGCGCCGGGCCGCGAGTCAATTGTGCGCGAGGTGATCGCCGGCCTGAGCGCGAAGGCGGCCGCGCAGAAGGGCGCGACGGCCCAGGCCACCGAACTCATCAACGTCGTCGTCTCGCCTGAAGCGCTCGGCGAGGTCGCCGACGAAGGCGGAAAGAACCGGCGCCGTCCCAACCTGCGCGACGCGACGCTGGCGCGGTTCCTGCGGCCGAAGCCGTTCCTCCTCGGCCTCAAGCGCGTCCTGCCCGACTGGCTGCAAAGACTCCTGCTCACGCCCTTCGGGCTGCGCGCGGGCGCGCGCGTCCTCCTGACCGCCGTCGCTTCCCTAACGCTCTGGGTGCTCTTCCCGGCCATCGCGGCCGCGTTCACGGCGGCCAACCCGATGCCCACGCCGATGCCCACCGTGACGCCCACCCCAACTCTGACTCCCTACCCCTTCACGCCGACGGGGACGCCCACCCCCGACCTCTTCACGCCGACGCCGACGGAGACGCCCTACCTCGGCAATTCGAACGCGAACGCGAACACGAACACGAACGCGAACACGAATACGAATACGAGCATGAACTCGAACATGAACTTGAACACGAATTCGGGCAATACGAACGGGGCCTCGAACATGAATTCGAGTATGAACTCGAATTCGTTTTTTACTCCGACGGCGACGCCGTTCATCTACACCCCCACGCCGACGGCGACGCCCCCGCCTCCCTCGGTCACGCCGACGCCGTCCGACCCCACGGAAGTGCCGCGCGGCACGCAGTGCGTCCGCATCGTTGACTGCCCTTCGGGCATCGTCTCGGCCCTGCCTAAATCTCTCAACGCTTTCATGTCGAACATCATTAACGCCCCCCAGGGCAGTTTCGACGGCGTGAGCTGCTCCTGGTCGGCCTCCCCGTCGGAGGCGCTGCTCCCGCTCCCGGCCGTAGGGGGGGCGTGCAACGTGCGGCTCAACCCGGACTTTGCCTCCGTCCGGGGCGGGGCCTACACCTTCAACGTCTCGATGTTAGACCCGGGCGTCCAGGATAGCAGTGCTGGCCGTCAGGTCACGGTCGAGGTCACAGCCTACGGAAGTTTCGCCAAGGGTTGCGTGACCAGCGACAGGTGCGTGATTCGGCTCGGCGGGTCGGGCGGGAATGAACTCGGCAGGATTCAGAAGGCAACTTCAGATGTGGCCGGCGCGATCAATCAGGCGGTGAGTACGGCCAACCGCTACTCCCGAACACTCAGCCCCGCGTATCGCGCAGAGCTAACGAATATTTTGAGAGAGCTTCAAGCCGATCTTGATAGGCTTAAGCGTAAGCTGAATGACGCGGGCGGCGGCTCCGGAACGCTCAGCGCCGATGATAGGAAGGTACTCTTCGCCGCCTACACAGAACTGCATCAGTCCCTCACCCGCGCCGAGCGCTTCGCCGGTATCATCGACAACAGCGGGTTCAGTAGCGGGTTCAGTCGCCAGTTCTCTTCCAACCTGCAAGACCTCAGCAATGCGCTCGACGCTCTCTTAGTCACCATAAAATAGGGCGAGCACTCAACGAATCCTCGTCATCTGCGCCCTGGGGCAGTGCTGGGGCGCAGCAGGACGCAGGAAGTAACAAACCATTGGTGGTTGCAGCCGTCACGGGGGAGAGAAGCGGAGGCCGGATGCGGCAGGTTGAGAGAAGAATCGTGCCAGAATCGTTCCACCACAAGTTATGTCAGCATTTATTTCGTAGACAATCTCAGCCCTCTTTGCCTGAGTGCGGCTGAGACAGCCGGGGCGCGCCGAGTGCGGCTGAGTCAGGTTTTCAGCCCCGCCGGCGCGCCCCTCTCTTTGCCTCAGTGCGGCTCAGTCAGATGAGTTCTGATGAGTTCGCACACATTTCGCACACAACTATTACTTCCGCCACCCGCCCCGCGCCAGCCTGCGCCACACGGCAAAAACTTGAATTTACAAAGAGGTTGCGGCCATCAGGAAGGATCAAGAGGGTATCTGAGGGCGGGAAGGTGAACGAAGAATCGTCCCAGAATCGTACCGGTCTTACGCCGGCAGGTTGTGCCTGTGGGTATTTAGGAGACGCTACGGCATGTCATCAAGAGATAGCTTCATCGCAATCTACCCTGCCCCAGTCTTTACCAGAGAACGTCCCGTCAACGCCTAGACATCGGAGGCGCTTAGCGACCAACCACGCTCACGCGCAAAGCCAGCATCAGCTTTTCTAATTGCTCATCGAATTTTTTGTTACTCCTCTTCCAGCCCGTGAAATCTGCTGCCAGGCGCGCTCTGAGTTGCGCAGCCTTCCCGCTTATGAACTCAGGTTTGAAGAGATAGCCGTCTAGATCTAGCGGTATCAACGCCAAAGTCTCTTCACCCTTTTCCTTCCAGAGAAGTTCCTCCTTTTGAAGAGCTACTTCAATCTCGTTGTTAACCCACCA
>JBEVJD010000113.1:0-12022 GCA_040510435.1 Pyrinomonadaceae bacterium
GTCCCGCCATGAATGGCCTGCGCGCCGGAGGCCGGGGACGTTATCTGCACGGAAGGCGGCGGGTCGGGCACGAGGTTGAGCGTCACGTCATCGGCCCGCGCGACGTTGCCGCCGAAGTCTGTGGCGGTCGCCCCAAGCGTCAGCGTCGAGCCCGTGGCGGGGGCGTTGAAGGTGTACTGGTGCGGCGGCGTCGTGGTCGTGAACGCCTGCTGCCCGTTGACAAAGAGGCTGACGGAAGCGACCGCCACGTCGTCCGCGGCGTCCACGGTGACGGTCAGGGGGTCGCCCTTGATGGCCTGCGCGCCGGGGGCGGGCGCGGTGATTCGTATCGAAGGCCGGACGCCGAGGTCGTCCCCGATGTTCTGATACTGACCGATGTAGAGCCGCGTTGTCCCGCTGACGCCGTTGTCAGAGCCGGTCGGGTCGGCCGTCAGGTACACGTAGCTGGCGTCCAACGCGACGCCCGTCCCGTTGTCGTCGCGGAAGGCGCGGAAGTCTATGATCGTACGCGGCTGCGGGCTCGCCGGGTTGGTCACGTCTATCAACGGGACGCCGTTGACGAAGAACACGTCCGCCCCGGCCGCGTAGTGCCCGTAGACCGACACGTCCTGTAGCAGTCCGGCGAAGTTTCTGTTGGCGGAGGCGCGCAGGACGGGCTGCGAGGGGTTGGTCAGATCAATCGACGAGAAGCTGCGCGAGTAGTCGGCCAGCAAGGCGTGGTTGCCCGAGATGACTACGTCGCGCACGTCGCCGCCCGCCAGCCTCGACATGAGGTTCGGGACCGAGGGGTTCGCCACGTTGACGACCGCCACGCCGTTCGCCCCCTGGGCCAGCACGGCGATCTGCCGCAGCGGGTCTACGTCTACGCCGATGGCGAAGAAGGGGGGCGGCATGGTGAGCGAGCCGAGGCGCGCGGGCGCCGACGGCGTGGAAACGTCAACGATGAAGAGGCCGGCGGTGCCGTTCGCCACGTAAGCGCGGTTGCCTTTGACGACCACGTCCCAGGCCACGCCCGCCGTGTTGAGCGACCCGATGACGACGGGCGTCAGCGGGTTCGAGATGTTCACGACCTGAAGGCCGCCGCTCCCCGCCGCCACGTAGGCGTAGTCGCCTGAGAGCGCCACGTCGTTGGCGTTGCCCGGCAGGCCGCGCGAAGCCGCGACGCGCGGGCGCGAGCGGTCGCTCACGTCGACGACCTGAAGGCCGGCCCCCCCGGCCGCCACATAGGCGTAGTTGCCGCCGACCTCGACGTTGTTGGCGAAGCCGGGGATGTCTACGTACGAGAGCGCCTTCGGCGTGAACGACTCCACCGTGCCGGGGACGCCGACGCTCAGCGTGCCGTTGCTGGCCGTGACGACACAGGCGCCCGCGCTGCCGGCGAACACCTCCCCCTTCCGCGCCCCGAAGTTGCAGACCGAGACGTTGTTCGAGCTGTAATTCGTCTGCGGGTCGGCCGTCAGGTCGAGCGTCGTCTTGCCGTCGATGAGGGTCACCTTCCAGCCCAAGCGCGTGGAGGCGTTCGGGAACAGGAGGCTCGTCTTGAGGGTGAAGGAGGCGGGGCTCATGATGGAGCCGGCGGCCGCCTTCAGCAGGTCGTAGCTGTTCCGGTCGAGCGGGTTGCTGCCCGTCCGCACCTCGACGCCGTCGGGGATGTCGTCGCCGTCGGTGTCGGGCTGTAGCGGGCTGGTGCGGTGCGTGTTGAGTTCGTCGCCGTCGGACAGCCCGTCCTCGTCGCGGTCGGCGAGACGGATGTCCGTCCCGAGCCGGTACTCCTCAAGGTTGGTGAAGCCGTCGCGGTCGAAGTCCTCCTGCGCGTCGGCGGGGTTGCGCGGGTCGAGTCCGAGCCGGACTTCGGCGTCGTCGGGGATGCTGTCGCCATCGGAGTCGGCGCCGGAGAGGACGACCGTCGCGGTCATCATGGCCGTCGCGCCGTCGTTGGTCGCCTGGATGATGGCGGTGCCGGTGCCGACCGCTGTCAGGAGCCCGCCCGCGCTCACGCCGGCGATGGACGGGTTGCTGGTCGTGTAGCTCGTGCCTGCCTCGGCTGCGGTGACGACCCTCGAAGAGCCGTCCGGGTAGACGGCCGTGACCACGAGTTGCAGCGTCTGCCCCGCGGCGCTGAAGGAGGGCGTCGCGGGCGTCAGGACGAGAGAGGCGGGGACTTGCGCGGCGCCGCTCAGGACGATGGGCGGGATGTCCACCGAGCCGTTCGCGGGAACGTCGAAGAAGTCGGACTCGCCGGACGTGGTGACGCCGTCGCGGACGCAGGTGGCGCGCGCCTTGACCCGGCCGAAGTTCGCCGGGATGTTCGGCAGCACCCACGTCCCGTCCGCGCTCACGCGCACCGTGCGGTTGAGCACGCTGACCGTGCAACGTTCGTCCAACTGCGCCACGGCCGCCCGCCCCGCGCAGAACACGAGCACCACTGCCGCGACCGCCCGCATCACTCTCGAAACAGTAAGCCTCATCGCTTCGGCCCCTTCAACCCGCCTCGCGCGCCGGCGCGCCCGCCTCACTTAACCGCGCTGCCCGCGAAGGGCCTCTCCGCGCGGGCCGAGTCGTAGACATGACCGCGCTTGAATACTTTGTCCGAGAGCGTTATGTGCGACGAGTTCGTCCAGAGCAGCCGGTCGCCGGCGGCGGTCGTGAAGTACATGACGTTGACGGCCCCGGCCGGTGACTTGGTATAGACGACCATCAGCGGTGAGGCGTCTATGACAAAAAAAGGACGGCTGTCCGTAATCGACGATACGTACAGCCTGCGCTCGCTTTCGTCGGCCGTGGTGAGCCAGCTTCGCAGGCGGTTGCCGCCTTCGGGCGTCATGTACTTCAGAACGTCCTCCGGCCGGCTCGCGAGCGAGGTCTTCAACTCGGCGCTCACCGACTTGACCCGCGCGGCGGCGGGCTGTCCGGGCGCATCGAGCGAGGCGCCGGACAAGAGAAGGTAGCTGGGCGGCGCCGACTTCGACGCCGCGGGCGGGGCGGCGGCGAGGGCGACCCGGAACCCGGCGCGCTTCACCTCTTCGTCGGTGCAGTACGAGGCGGCGTCGGTGGAGCCCGGCCCCCAGGGTGCGTCGAACCAGTCGCTGACGAGGAAGTAGGTTAACTGCTCAGTCCTGTACGGCAGGAACCCGGGACTCCCGTCGGCCCCGTAGGCGAAGGCGAGCGGCGCGTGGAACGTCCGGCCCTTGAAGCGGAATTTCGCGAAGAACAGGGCCAGCCCGTCGAACTCGTAGGCCCGCGGCACGGCGACCATTTCGAGCGCGGCGAACTGTTCAAAAAAGGCACCCGCCTGCTCCTCGAAGCGCGCGGGGTCGCGGCCCTGCGCGGGGTCGGACAGGTTGAACAGCGCGTCCCGGTCTCTGCGCTTGATGGCCGCGACCACGGCCTTGAAGGCGCGCTCCGCCGCCGTCGCGTCGCCGGCGAGGTCGTTCCACCAGGCCGACTGCGGGTAGACGCGCTCGGTGACTTGCAGGCACGCGCTCGTCCGCAGGGGCCCGGCCTCCGCGCGGAACGTGATCGGCAGGTAGACGGTGCGGCCCCCCTCTGCCGCCGCCGCGCCGCCGCCCAAGCCGAGCAGCAGGAGCGCCGCCGCCAGCCGGCGGACGAAGGCCAGGGCGTACCCGACTACGGGGACAATTCCTACAACCGTTCTTTTCATCTGCACGTGATCCCGTCGAGCGTTAAATCGCATGTCACGAAGTCCAGCTTCACGCTGTACTCCTTCAACGGTCCGTTCTCCGGCTCCCAGCTTCCCGCGAAGTGGGCGTACATCTTGATCTGGGCGGTGCCCGGCTGGAACAGCCCTCCCTGCCACCCGGAGTCGCAACTCTCCTCCTTGAACGAGATGCCGGAAATTTCGAGGGGCCACGAGAACTCGCCGAAGACGAGCGACGCCTTGCCGGTGATGGTGGTCTTCTTGCAGAAGATACAGTCGTAGGTGATTTCGAATTGACCCCCGAACTCCGCCGAGAGAGACGGCGTGAGCGTCGTCTTGACGTTCCCATAGATGCAGCCCTCGCGGTCGGCCGCCTTTTCGGAGCACGGGTTCTTCTTGTAGCCGATTTCGCCCGTGAGCCCCCCCTCCAGTCCCATGAAGACGCCGCCCATGAAGATCGCGTCCACCTCAAGCTTGGCGAGGCCGGAAACTACCACCTCGGCCTCGAACGAAGGGATCGGGCCCGGCGGCCATATCTTCCCCTTGCCGGAGATGCTGCCGAGGCTCGCTTTCACGGAGCCTTTGACTTCAACGCCCTTCCCGTGCTCCTTGCTACAACACTCCTTCTGATACAACTGCCCGCCTATGTTGGGCGTTTTGAGCTCTGCAACGACGCCGACCTGCCTGAGCTTCTTCAGCGAGTCATTAATCTTTTCGACCGTCGAGGCAGGCACCCCGAACGTGTACTCCTCCGTGAGGCCGAGGGTTTTTAAAGGAATGGGCACGCACGCGCCGCCCTTGCAGTGCTTGCACTGGTCGCCCTTGCAGGTCTCCCCATCCTGCGAGGCGTCGGCGACGCACTCCGCGCCCCGGCACTTCTTGCAGTCGGGGCAGGTGCCGGCGCTGCCGGTGGCGGCGGGGTTGCCGCCGCAGTGCCAGCCGGCCTTGATGACGCCGACGCCGGGGTTCGAGCGGATGACCTGGCCGTCGTCGCTGACGGTGGCCGTGCCGATGGCGACGAAGGAGCCGATGTCGTGGTCGAACGAGTACATCTCGGTCACTTCGCGCGGCGCGAGTCCGTCGACGTTCGGCATCGTGATGGCGGCCGGGGGGCTGAAGACGGCGCCCGCCGGCTGGATGGTGACGATGAAGCGCGGCTGCTGGCCGAAGCCGGGCACCATCGGCACCTTGTCGCCGTGGACGACCGTCACGCTGACGCAGCCCTCCTTCGAGCCGCCGGGGAAGGTCACCTGCCCGGGGCCGAAGGTCAGCGAGAAGCCCGGCGCCTCGGGGATAGTCAGCGTCCCGCCTCCGGCGGTCGCCGTAACGCAGAGTTTGTTGTTCGCGCTCAGGGGCAGGAGGAAGATGGGCATCCCGACCGTGTTGTTCTGCCCGGCGACCGTCACCAGGTCGTAGTCGAGCGTCGGGTAGGTGCCGGGGCGCTGCGCGGTCGAGCCGTCCACCAGCAATTTCACGTACCCGACCGGCGCCTGCGCGATGGTGAACTGCCCCTGCGCGTCGGTCTGCACGCTGGGCAGCGACGGGACGATGAAGCTGTTCGCCGTCAGCAGGTTGGTGCTCACGGCGCGGACGGTGACGCCGGGGATCGGCGCGTTGCTGTTGTCGAGGACGACGCCCGAGATGGTCGTCTTCGACGGGTCGCCAGCCGCCCTTCCGGAAGCGGTGAAGTTGGCGGGCGAGCCCTGGTTCGAGGCGAAGTCGGCCGTGACGAGGTTATTGGCGTTGCCCTCCTGAGGCCCGAGGGTCAGGGTGGCGGCGGCGCGCCCGTCCGAGTCCGTGTTGACGGTGAAGGTGGACTGGCCGCCGAAGCCCCCGCCGCCCTGTTTGACCTCGAAGGTCACGGGGACTCCGGCGAGCCGGTTGTTGCCGCCGTCCACCACGACGGCGATCAGAGGCTTGGGCAACTGTTTGTTGACCTCGCCGGTCTGGTCGTTCCCGGTGTCAACGACTATCTTGCCGACGACGCCGGAGTAAGTGTCCAACCTGAGGGCAGAGTCCCCTCCGGCGGGGCGCGCCGCGCCCGGCGTGCCGGTGGCCGTAAAGATGACCGTCCCGTCGACGCCGACCGTGTACGCTTCGACCGCGTTCCCGCCCGCCCCCGCGCGCGTCCCCAGAGTCCACTGCGCCTGCGCACGGCCCTGCTCGTCGGTCGTGGCAATCACGGTCGCCGCCGCCGGCCCGCCCGCGCTGAGCAGGCCGTTATTCTGAGTGACCTTAAAGATCACTGGCTTGCCCGCGAGAGGGCCGCCCCCCGAGTCCGTGACCGCGACCGCCAAGGACTCCGGCAGGATTGAGCCGATGGCGCCCGCCTGATTGTTGCCGGAGGCCGGACGGACGCGCGACGGGGCGGGCGCCTTCCGCGTCACGGTAATCTGGGTGGTGGCGGCGTTGCCCGTCCTGTCTCGCCCGACGGCCTGAATGACGTTGCTCCCCACCACGAGCGGCACGTTCGCCGCCAGAAACATTCGGTTGGAGATTTGAGCGGCGACCCCGTTGACCGTCACCTGCGCCTGCTCCTCGTTCACCGTCCCGACGACGATGTCATTGACGTTGCCGGCGACGCTGACCGTCTCCTCGGCCGTCGAGAACCCGTCGGGGGGCGTCGTGACGGTCACGCGCGGCGGCGTCGTGTCGAGCGTCACCGCGATACTGGCGGTGCCGACCGCCCTGGCGGCCGTCGTGGCCGTGGCGGTCAGGACATTCGGGCCCTCGGCCAGCGGCAGCGTCGCGCTGAACCGGCCCTCCGCGACCGGCGCCGCGACGGCGTTGACCGTAACCGTGGCCGTCGGGTCGTCCACGGTGCCTGTGACCGTCGTCGGGCTGATGTTGAGGAAGACGAGGTTGGTGGGCGTCGTGATGTTGACCGACGGCGCGGGCGCGTAAGTCAGGCTGAGTGACGACACCCCGGAATTGCCGGCGGCATCGACCGCCTCCGCTCTAAAGGTATTCACACCCGGCGCGGGCGAGACGGCGCATGTGAAGCCGGCTTCGTTCGAGACCGCGGCGACGCCGTTACAGTTCGCGCCCGCGACGCCGGAAAGCGCGTCAGTCGCCGTCCCACCGAGGGCGACCGGTGAGGAGAAGACCTTGGAACCGTCGGCGTGGGAGGTGAGGGAGATGACGGGTGGCGTCCTGTCGAGCTTCAACGTGACGGACGCCGTGGCAGTGTTCCCGGCCTGGTCAACCGCCGTCCCCGATACGGTCTGACCGTTCGTCTCGGCGGTGACGTTCACAGGCCCGGTGCAGGAAGCGATTCCGCTGGTCGCGTCGGCGCAGTGAAAGGTGACGGTGGGGGTGGTATTGTGCCACCCGGCGGCGTTCGGCGCGGGCGAGACGGAAGCCGTGATGGTCGGCGGCACGTCGTCTGCGCCGACTACGCGAAGCGTCATAGCCTCGCCGGGCTGGCCCCGCAACTCGACCGTCAACTGGTTGGTAGCGAGAAGCGTGACGGGCTTGGCCAACTGCGCGACCCCCGCGCCGAAATCGTCCGAGCCGAAGACGGCCACGCCGTTGAGGGTGACGACTGCGTCCGTGACACCGCTGCCATCGATTCGCAGGGTGTACGCGGCGGCCGGGTCGAGGACGTTCAATGTCTGCGTAACGAGAGTCGGCTCCCCGGCAGTCTGGACGTACTGCTGCGGCCCGAGCGCGACGAAGGTGTTGGCCCGGCTCTGGGTCGTGAAGAGCGCGAGGAGTAGGGCGACCGTCGCGACGCGCGCCGACGCCGTGAGTGCACGCAGCGCAGCCCTTCCTGTGCGAGTTCGGGAAGTGTTCGGGGCGCCGCATGAGAGGCGGAGCCGTTGAGGGGGGTGGCCGGCGTGAGACAAAACCAAACCCTCCTGACTCGACCCGGCAGCCGGTGAAGACTCCGGATCGGACTTCAACTGTTTGTAGGTGACGGCGTGAAGGACAGCGATGGACTTAGACTGCGGGTGTGGCCGACTAAGTACGGGCTATCGACGCGCCTGCGAGGGTGAGTCGCTCAATTCGGGTGTCTTGTTGGTCTGCTATAACGGCTCGGGGTCGCTGAGGGCCGAGAACCGCGTCGGTGATAGTGGAAGGCCGGGCGGAAGAGGACGCGATGTGCGTTTAGGCTCTAGAGGACCAGCCCAATATTTTCCCTGGCGCTACGAACGAGGCTTACTTGAGGGCCAGGACTTCCCAGAAGTGGGGCGCATATTATTCAAGTCCCAACAGCTTGTCAACACAAATTCTCGCTCTTGTGTTGCCCACGTGAAACTGGGCTCTCCCGTAACTTTGGTGCAGGGTGCTTACAAGTGATTCTTAACAGGAGCTTTGTCGGCTTCAGTCAGGCTGACCGGAAAAATCTTGTGAATTACGCTGCCGCAAACGCTTATCCCTATTACCTAGCACCAAATTTACGGGAGACCCATTACTACTTGGGACTAACACGCCGCAATATTTTCGTTGACACCTGCGAACGCCGGGAATATCTTTCCTGACCTCTCAGGGTGTTTCTCCTGCTAGCGGGCGACCCCGACGGCCTCACGTCAGAACTCGATTGTGGGCCGCCATGAAGAGAGCCGTTCACGTCATCCTCTTACTGTTAATTCTCCTCACCCCTCCGACGACGTTTGCTGTCGCGTCATTTTCTCGGGGGTTGTCAACGCGGCCGCATAGCTTCGGAGAGGGGGCACGTCACGCGCAAAGAGATCGAGAGGCTCGGCATTACATCCTTCGCTCGCCCGATAAAATCGGGTCCCTGCTGCGGATGATGTACGTCACAAAACTCTCTTCGGCGAAGGGGTTTCGCCGCGAGGAGTTCGCCTCATCGTTACCTCCGTTAATGACCATCCAGATCAACAGCCTGTGTAACCTTCGATGCGTTCAATGCTGGGAGTGGGGGGATAACGGCGCTTATAAGGAAGTCGAGCATCAAACCTTAAAAGACGAGATGTCTACGGAGCAGTGGGAGACCTTCATCGAAGAGGTGAGTGAGGGGAGACCCTACCTGTACTTTTTCGGGGGCGAGCCTCTGCTCCGGAGAGACATTTCAAAAATACTCGCCTTCACCACGAGTAGAAAGCGCTTGACCGCGCTCAACAGCAATACGACGCTGATGACCGAAGAACTCGCGGAGGGCCTCGTCAGGTCCGGGCTGGAGGGCGTCTAAGAAGCCAGATTTTGTAAGCTCTGCAGTGAACCGCAATGACCTCTGACACATTCTGTGTCATTCCCTAAAAACCGGAGCGATCAGAATGTTAGAATTTCGGCCCGCCGACAGCCTTTAGAATCGAAGGAGGGCTTATGAAGACATCAAAGTTCACCGAGGAGCAGATCACTTACGCGTTGCGCCAGGTCGAGGGCGGGACATCGGTCGGCGAGGTCTGCCGCCGACTCGGCATCTCCGAGCAGACCTTCTACCGCTGGAAGGCCAAGTTCGGCCAGATGGGCGTCTCGGAGTTACGTAAGCTGCGTCAACTCGAAGAAGAGAATCGCAAGCTCAAGCAACTAGTCGCCGGCCTCTCGCTCGCAGAGCCGTCTGTCTCGATTTCCTCAGCCTCTAACAAGATTGAAATATCGGGATTCTGTCTTCTTGCATATTCGCGCAAAATTGTAGAGTAGGCGTGAAGCTTATCAACGGAGCGGGCGCAGCGGTCGGCCGTCTCACGGGCTGGCTGAAACTTATGTAAAGAAGCCTGAACGCCCGCCAGCGCGGAAAGAATCCTGGAACGCTCGTCATCCTCAACAATATTAGTGGCGTTATGGCTGGCCTCATCCACGGCTCTGTTCGCTTCCACTGTCCAGCCGGCTTTTGCCAAGACCGCTGCGACAACGAGCAAAGCCCTTGATTGCTCGCGTGCGTTACCTATGCCCGTGTCATTAAGCGCGTCCGGTAGTATGCCGTCCTGTTCTACCATCCATCGGATGGCGGCGAGCGCGAGCGCGCGGTCGCGGGGATCTTGAATCATCCCCGCCGCGGTAAGTGCCTCCCTTGCCGTCTGTCTGCTCGCATTCCTCAACTTTATTTCGAACAACTTCTCCGTCGTGCGTAGGGCCACTTGCTTCGCGAGGCTGACCTGCCCCCTCGCCACACTGGCCAGCGCCCAAGACCGCGACCAGTGGTCCTTTATCCGAGTTGCGCTGAGGCGCGTCTCTGAAAAAGTAGCGGTGGCGCGCCCTTCGTCAACCCCCGTGTCGCTTTTAATTAAATTCACCTGCCTCCATACTTCGACGGCTTGCGCACGCGACTGGTTGTCGGGGGCACTGGCTCCGGGGCCGACACCGAGCGAGTCTTCAGCCCTGCTGGCGGTCTCATAAATCCATGCCCCCATAGCGAGGACCCAAGCCCGATCCGCCACCGTCCCTTGCTCGGATATCAGGGTGAGCGCATCTCCTGTCCTGTTGAATGCCTCGGCGCGTGCCTTCTCGATCCGCGTCCTCTCGGTCGGCGCCATGTTGTTCTCCCGCGGCAGGCTTCTCGCGACACCCATCTGGCTCCCGGCCGCATCTGCCAACGCCCACAGCCGGCCTCTCGCGTCACCGATCTGAGACGCGGCGGCAAGCGCCTCTTGAGCGACCTCACTCGCTTCCTCCACTCTGCGTGCTTTAGCAAACTCCACGGCCATTTTGGTCAAGACCCAGGAGCGATACCGCGGGTCGTCAATCCGGCTGGCGCTCGTGCGCGCCTCGTCGAACCGGCCGGCCCTCACCAGCTCAGACGAGATCACGGCCAAGACCCACGAGCGATAACGCAAGTCCTGTATCAAGTTGGCAGACGTGACCGCCTCGTTTATTCGGCCGGCACTCGCGAAAGGGCCAATGATGTTAGCGAGATTCCACGATTCATCCTCGACGGGTAACTCAAGCGCCTTATCCGCGAAGCCTGACAGTGCCAAGGCCCTCCTCCACTCGTCAACCGTAGTTATCTCGGAGGATGCGATTAGCCCCGGGGCGCTGTTCGTAATGGCTTTAATTTGGTAGGCATCGGTGGTGACCCACCAAGACCAACCCATCACGAAGAGTAGGGTGAGCGCCAACATGGACGCTGCCCCATAAGTGGATATCTTCTGCTGATTTAACGGAACATGTTCCTGAACCCAGTTGAGGTTAAATAATGCGCGGTAGATTCGGTTGCGGGGCGCGAGTTTCCCATCCCGGCTGCGGACGACGCCTGCCAGCTTAAGTCGGCTGATGCTTTGTGATTGTTCCTCATCCTCGACCTCTTTACCCTTCAAGACATTGCGGTAAATGCAGAGCGTCTTGCCGACGCTGCCCGACTTGTCCAACAGGTAGCTTTGGATGTAATTGAAGTGAGTATCCTGCTCGATCTTCAGCTTAAGGTACGAGCACTTCACCTCCTCGTCTATGCGCTCGGGGGTTCGACTCTCCTTCGGCCACGAGAAGGCAGTCGCGGATAACTTGTGAACCAGAAACGGCTGCCCGCTCGTCCAGTAGAAAATTCGGTCGATGAGACGGTCGCTGCATGGCCCGAGCACCTTATGAAAGGGCTTGGTCTTCTCTCTGTCGAAATCGTCCAGCTTAATAACTTCGCCGATGTTGAATGGCGTGCCCTTCTGGTTCTTTATCAGAGACGAGGCACTGGCGACGCCAAGCAAGACAATAGACAGGCGCGACCAATCTTTGTTAACGCCGCGTTTGTTGTAGATAGACCTGATGGTGGTGAAGAAGTCGTCGGAGAAGGGCTGTTCCAAGACTACATCAATCTCGTCGAAGAAGATTACAACATTCCCATCTACTTCTTTAAGAATCACGTCTTCGAGGTAAGCTGTGAATCGCTCGGTCGGACTTAAGTCACGGTTTTTCCGCCACCACTTTCGTGAATTTGACTGGAGGCTGAGGGAGCGGTCGATCTGATTAACAGCGCTGGGAGGTTCCCTAAAGTCTGTGTAAGTGGCGATAATCAACCGTTCAGTCTCGAAAGGACAACAAGATTATGCCACCGATTAGACCTGAGTTGCTCGACGAGCTGCTCAAAGACTACCAGAAGCCTGAAGACCTGCTCGGCCAAGACGGCCTGCTGCAACAGCTCACGAAGGCTCTCGTCGAGCGCGCCCTCGACGGTGAACTGACTCATCACCTCGGTTACGAGCGCCACGACCCGGCGGGTGACAACTCCGGCAACTCACGCAACGGCACGACCCCGAAGACCCTGCGCGGCAAGCGCGGCCAGGTGCAGATCGATGTGCCGCGTGACCGCGCCTCGGAGTTCGAGCCGCAACTCGTCAAGAAAGGGCAGACGCGCTTCGACGGCCTCGACGAGAAGATCATCTCGCTCTACGCACGTGGGATGACGCAGCGGGAGATTCAGGGGCACCTCGAAGAGATTTACGGCGTGGAGATCTCGCCATCGCTCATCTC
>JBEVJD010000114.1:0-6722 GCA_040510435.1 Pyrinomonadaceae bacterium
TTCCTGCACTTCAGCACCAACTACGTCTTCGACGGCGAGGGCCGCGAGCCTTACGACGAGCGCGACGAGCCGCGCCCTCTGAACGTCTACGGCCGCACGAAGGAGGAGGGCGAGCGCGCGGCGTTCGGGGCCAACCCGCGCAGCTACGTCGTGCGCACCTCGTGGGTCTTCGGGGCGGGCAAGGAGAGCTTTCTTTCGACGGCGCACAGGGAGCTTGCGGCCGGCCGCCGCGTCCGCGCCATCAGCGACACGTGGGCGAGCGTGACCTACGTCGAAGACCTCGCTGCGAGAGTCGAAGAGCTAATCGGCGCGGGCCGGCACGGCCTCTACCACGTCGTCAACGAGGGCGTCTGCACCTACGAGGATTTCGCGCGGGAGGCCGGACGCCTCGCGGGGCTGGATGAAGAGGAGGCCGCGCGCCTGATCGAGACCGTCACCGAATCCGAAGTCCGCCGCCCCGCCACACGCCCGCGCTACACGCCGCTCCGCTGCGCCGCTGCCGCCGCACTCGGCCTCCCACCCCTGCGCCACTGGCGCGAAGCACTGGCCGTATACATTGGGCAGTAGGCGGAAAGAAGTAGGCGGTAGGCAGTAGGCAGTAGGCAGTTGAAAGCAGAAGGCATCCTGAAAGAATCGGAGGCGGCGAGTATCAATACTCGCCGCCTCCGATTTCATTCGGGCCGTTTCCCAGTCTTAACTGCCTACTGCCTACTGCCTACTTCTTTCCGCCCACTATTCCTTCCCCAACTCTGCCTCTGCTTTGGCGATGAACCTGAGCGCGGCGCGGAGGTTGGCTTGCGCGGCGCTCGTGGCGTCGTCGGCGCGGAGGCCGAGGCGCGGGAGTTCGCCGCGCGGGGCGAACGAGCCTGCGTCTACGACGAGCGCGAGGGCGGGCGCGGCCCTGTGCCGCCAGTAGAGGCCGTCGCGGAAGGCGTCGTGCGCCTCGCGCAGAAGCCGTTGCGAGCGGTCGCGCGGCAGCGAGGCGAGCACGCGTTCAATCGCTTCGAGCCTGCCGGCGACATCGAACGAGCGCCGCGCGTCACCGTCTGACGGCGGGGCGGCGGCGAACGCGAAGAGTTCTTTGAGAGATTGGAGCGCGTCCCATGCCAGCGCGCGGTCGGTGGCGCGCTCGGCGCGTATGTGCGACACGGCGTCGAGCGTCACATCATTGCGGTCGCCGCGCGCGTAGAGCAGTTCCGCCTCCGCACGCTGCGCGTGCAGCAGCGCCCGCGCGCGCAGGAAGGCCGCGCGCCCGCCGCCACGCGTTTCAAAGCACAGACGCACGTCAGACTCGCGCAACTCGCGCGAACAGTCTGGCGCGCCGCCCTGTCGCGCCGCGCGCAGGGACGATTCGTAGAGGACGACGGCCGTCGTCAACTCCGTCTTCAGACCCCCTTCGCGCAGCGCCGCGGCCTTCGAGAAGAGTTCGGGGTAGAGTCTGCGCGCGGCTTTGGCGAACGCGTTCTTGTCCGCCGACGCGGAAGCGTCTCCGAGCCGGCGGAGCTTCGAGAGCACGGCCTCCGCCCTCTTCAAATCTTTCCCCGAATCTTTAACGCCCGGCGCCGCGTGCGCGGCGTGCCCCGACGCAAAGACGAATAGGCACAGAAGTGTGAGTGAGAACGTTCGCAGGGGCATGCGCAGAGTAAAGGGTAAATAGGCCGCGACTTCCTCGAATCACACCCGCGATTAACCGCCGCGCGGGTTTATAAGTGTTGGCACGCGTGGGCGGAGGCGTCGTCAAATTGTTGGCGGGATGAACGCGAACGGCGCGTCGTCAACGAAGGCTCATGGGTGACCGAGCCTTCGTTGACGACGCGCCGAGAATGTTTCGAGAGTGCCTGTCGCGGTTAGCGGAGCACGGGCCGCGGGTAGGTGGCCGTGCGTCCGGTGTCGTTCAAGTCCTGCATCTTCCAGATGCTGGGCACGCCGCGGTGGAGCAGACGCCCCTCGCGGTCAACCCAGTACTCGGCGGTGCCGAACGTCTCCCACGCCAGCGGCGTGTAGAGGCTGCACCCGTCGTGATAGATCGTGCTGACGACGAACTCCTTCCCGTCGGGCAGTGTGTAGACGCCCAACTCCCTCAGCCTCGGCCTCGGTTTTTGGGCTGCTCTCTGCGCCGCGATTGCCTGAACCATAACTACCTCCATCGGGAAAAGAACCGACACGTGGCCCCCGTAGTGGGGAACTCGGGGCGACGCAAGTCAAATGAGTTTGCCGGTGAAAGTTGACGCGATGATAGCACAAAGACGGTCTTTGGGAAGTAGAAAATTTGGCCCCACTTAGTTCATAACTCAAACAATGACAGTACGTTAACTGACAATGCCGGAGGTAATCGGTTCACCATTCGAGCTTCACAGGCGGAGCCGCGAACGCGCTGCCGGGCCCCGCGCGACGACGCATCTGGCATCACGGTTGCAGCCTCTTTGCGACTGAAAAGCGGCGGCAATAAAATGTGAGGAAAGCACCGGGCACGCGTGCGTCGCGCGTACTGTTTCGGCGGCGCGCACGTACCCTAACTGAACATCCGCGGAGGCAGGAGGGCTTCTAACTTGCAAACGGAAGGGGATGCGGGCGGCGTCGCGCGTGCCGCGAACGAAACCGACTGGCGCGGGAACCTGGTTACGGACGACGAGGGGTTGAGGGAACTGCTGGCCGAGACGCGTCGCGTCGCCGTGCTCGGGATGAAGACCGAGCGGCAGGCTTACCAGCCGGCCTTCTACGTCCCGCAGTATCTGGTCAACGCGGGGCTCGAAGTCGTCCCCGTCCCGGTCTACTACCCGGAGGTAACGGAGATACTGGGGCTCAAGGTCTACCGCAAGCTCGCGGACGTGCCCGGCGGTATTGACATGGTCAACGTCTTCCGGCGCTCTGAGGACATCCCGCCGCACGTCGAAGACATACTCGCCGCGCGCCCGAAGTCGGTCTGGTTCCAGTCCGGTATACGCCACGACGGCGCGGCCGAGCAGTTCGCGCGCGCAGGCATCAAGGTCGTGCAAGACCTCTGCCTCATGGTCGAGCACCGCGCGCTCGGGCGCAGGCGTTGAAGAGAGAATTAATTTTTAAGGTCGGGTTCAAAAGGGGGGAAGTCGATGGGTGTGAAGTTGAAGAAGTTGAGCGAGCAGGTGTTTGTCATCACGGGCGCTTCGTCGGGCATCGGGTTGGTGACGGCGCGCGAGGCGGCGCGGCGCGGCGCGAAGCTCGTGCTGGTCGCGCGCTCCGAGGACGCGCTGCGGCAACTGGCCGAAGAGATTAACGGCGCGGGCGGCGAGGCCATCCACGTCGTCGCGGACGTGGGTCGCGAGGAGGACGTGCGGCGCGTGGCCGAGCAGGCGCTCGCGCGCTTCGGGCGCATCGACACGTGGGTCAACAACGCGGGCGTCTCCATCTACGGGAAGATTCTCGACACGCCGTTCGAGGACATGCGCCGCCTCTACGAGACGAACTTCTGGGGCGTCGTCTACGGCTCGGTCGTCGCGGCCGAAGTGTTGCGCCAGACGGGCGGCGCGCTCATCAACATCGGCTCGACCCTGAGCGACCGCGCCATCCCGATTCAGGGCGTCTACAGCTCCTCGAAGCACGCGGTCAAGGGCTTTACGGACGCGCTCCGGATGGAGCTTGAGGAGGAGGACGCGCCCGTCTCCGTCACGCTCATCAAGCCCGCGGCCATCGACACGCCGTACACGAAGCACGCGAAGAACCTGATGGATAAGGAGCCGGCGGTGCCGCCGCCCGTCTACGCGCCCGAGGTGGTGGCCGAGGCCATCCTCCACTGCGCCGAGACGCCCGAGCGCGACGTGTTCGCCGGCGGCGGCGGCAAGGCGTTCTCGGTGATGGAGAAGTACATGCCGCGGCTCGGCGACAAGGTGATGGAGCACTACATCTTCGACGCGCAGCAGCAGGACGAGCCCGCGCAACCGCGCGGCGACGCCGGCCTCTACGCGGCTTCGGGCGAGTTGAAGGAGCGCTCGGGCGATCCGATGTACGTCTCGGAGTCGAGCCTCTACACGAAGGCTTCGCTCCACCCGCTGCTCACGGGCGCGCTCTTCGCGGGCGCCGGCCTCGCCGCCGTCGCGCTCCTGACGCGCTCGCGCCGCTCGAACGGCAACGGCCACGCGCGACGCCACCCGAAGGAGGGCTCTTGGCCCTCTGCCGCGGGGCTGCCGGCCGAAGGGTGAAGGCAACTGAGTCTAACCACAGAGACACAGCTTGAAGAATTTGATTCTTCAAGCTGTGTCTCTGTGTCTCTGTGGTTAACTCTTATCCTATAATTGCTCGAGTGAAGACCATTTCGATTCCGGCGGGCGCGGGGGCGAGCAAATGGACGTGACTTTCGTTGACGTGCTGCTGGCGCTGGTGGTGGCGTTCGGGGTGTGGCAGGGGTGGCGGCGTGGGCTGCTGCTGGGGCTGCTCGACCTCGTGCGCTGGGTCGGGGGCTTGTTGTTCGCGCTGAGGTTCTATCAGCCGGTGGCGCGTTGGCTGGGGCCGCGCGTGAGTTGGGATCAGGCGTGGGACGAGCCGGCGGCATTCCTGTTGACGGCGGTCGCGGCGGGGCTCGTCATACAGGTTGTGGGTCAGTCGTTGCTCGGGCGCGTGTCGGAGGAGACGCACCGCGGGAGTGTGAACCGGACGCTCGGTATGATACCGGGCCTGGCGGGCGGGCTCATCTCGGCGGCCATCCTCGCGTCGCTCATGTTGGCCGCGCCGCTGCCCGAGTCGGCGCGCGAGTCGGCGCGGCAGAGCGTCGTGGCCGACCGCCTCACCTCCTACACCGAGCGGTTGGAAGACCAACTCGCCCCCGTCTTCGACGACGCCATCCAGCAGACGCTCAATCGCCTGACCATCAGGCCGGAGTCGAACGAGCGCGTCGAGCTGGGCTTCCAGGTCGAGTCCGTCCGCCCGCGCCCCGACCTCGAAGCGCAGATGCTCGAACTCGTCAACGCAGAGCGTGCGGCGGCGGGGCTCGGCCGTCTCGCGCCCGACCCCGAGATGACGGAAGTGGCGCGCGCGCACTCGGCCGACATGTTCGCGCGCGGCTACTTCGCGCACGTCTCGCCGGACGGGCTCGACCCGTTCGACCGCATGAGGCGCTCGGGCGTCAGCTTCCGCACGGCGGGCGAGAACCTGGCGCTGGCGCCGACCGTGCGGGTCGCGCACACGGGGCTGATGAACTCGCCCGGTCACCGCGCCAACATCCTGCGGCCCGCCTTCGGCCGCCTCGGCATCGGCATCGTGGACGGCGGTCACCGCGGCATCATGGTCTCGCAGGAGTTCCGCGACTGAAGTATAGTAGGCGCACGCGGCGGCTGCCTGAAGTCTTCTGACGGCCGCGCCCTCGCCTCGACCTAACGGGCCGGCGACAAAGCGTTACGTCGGCGGCCTGCCTCGTAAAGGGAGTTCACATGAAAGCAGTTGTCGCCCCCCTCAAACCGACCTGGGGCGTCTGTGACTTGACGCGCCTCGAAGTGCAGGACAGGCCGTTCCCTCACGTCGTTCACGAACAGTTCATCCGGCCCGAGCTATACCGGCAGTTGGCCGAGTCCTTCCCCGCCTGCCCGCCGACGCCCGAGCCCACCGGCTACTCGCTCTTCTGGGGGGACGAGGGCTACCAGCAACTCCTCGAAGAGCACGCGGCCTGGCGCTCGCTCCACGAGACGTTTCACGACCAGCGCTTCATAGACTGGGCCGCCGAGCAGTTCGCCCCCCTGTGGCGCGCGTCCGGGTGCCTGATAGACCCTGCGCGCGCGCTCTACGTCCCGTACCGGGAAGACCGCATAGACAAGGCGCGCCCCGGCCTGCGCCGCGTCGAGCACGCGCCCGAAGAGCTGTTCGTCAGGACGGACATCTACCAGGCGCGCGTCGGCTACGGCCGCCCCATCCACGTAGACCACCGGCGGCGGCTGGTCTCCATGCTCATCTACTTCTGCGACCCGATGGAGGGCGGCGAGCTTCTGCTCCACCACGGGCCGAAGCAGCGCCGGTTCGGCGCGGCCCCGAAGCGCTTCGAGCCGCGGCACAACCTGATGGTCGCCTTCCCGTGCTCGGCGCGCTCGCACCACTCGGTCAGCCCCGTCGCCGCGCAGGACGCGCTGCGCAACTACATCCAGGTGCAAATCTCCAGCTCGGTTGACATCTGGGACGACGCACGGTCGAGCCTCGACGTGAGGCCGCGTGACGAGGGCAACTCCCGCAGTCGTTCGTACCCCGCCGCGCTCCCGACCTCCGCCGAACGGATGCCCGAGCCGCTCGACCTCGAAGCCAGCCGCGACAAACTGCTCGCCACGCTCGAAGGCGCCGACGACATCACAGTCATCCGCAGCCACGGGAACATCGGCGACCACCTCATCCACGCCGGGATGCGCCGGCTGCTCGGCGGCTTCGACTACAGGGAGGTGGGGCTGCAACAGCTCTACGGCGTCAGCGGCCAGGTCGCGCTCATCACGGGCGGGGGCGCCTGGTGCGCGCCGCACCAGAACCTCCCGCGTTACCTGCCGCGCATCGAGAAGCAGTTCGAGCGCGTCGTCATCTTCCCGAGTTCCTTCGACACGCGGGTCAGGAGCGTGCGCGAGGCGCTCGCCGCGAGCCGCGCTCGGGTCTTCGCGCGCGAGTACGTCTCCTACGAACAGATTCGGACGCTGTGCCGCGCCGAGCTGGCACACGACACGGCCTTCTTCTTCGACTTCGAGCCCTACCGCCGGCCGGGGCGCGGGACGCTCCTCGCCTTC
>JBEVJD010000115.1:0-2596 GCA_040510435.1 Pyrinomonadaceae bacterium
CGCGCGCGAGACGTTGTAAGTCTTCGTCGAGCGCGGCGCCTGACGAGGTCGTGCCGCCCATGCAGCCGCGCAGACGGCCTCTGACGTAGACGGTGACGTAGACGGAGTCGAGCCCTTCGAGCCGCCCTTCGTCTTGAAACGGTTGTGTGGTCACTTCCCTTCCGAGAAGGTTGCTGATGACGAGGTCGCGCGCGCGCTCCGTCAGAGGGGCGCAGACTTCCCTGTCCTGATGCCACGGCGTCGTCGCCTCTTTGGGGACGCCGGTTGGCTGCCAGTCCGCGCCCGGCTCGACGAGTTTGACGAGGTCGTGCCGGTAAATCTCGAAGGGCTCGAACGAGAGGAGCTTGCCGTTCTTGCGGCGCGCGTGCTGGAACTGCTCCCACTCGCCGACAATGCCGGGCATGCGCGGCAGCGCGCCGCCCATCTGCGTCGGCCGCTCAAGACTGCGTACGACGATGCCGTAGCGTTCGTTGTCGAGCTGCCCGACCGTGCAACGCTCAAGCTCTTTGAAGAACGTAACGGCGATGCGGCTCTGCTCCAACAGCTCTAATCCTTCACGCCCCGCGGGCAGTTGCGTCGCCGTCAGGAGCGACGCGCGCAGGAGGTCTTCGGCCGTCGTGCCGCGCGCCTCGCCGGGGAAGTGCCAGAAGCCCTCGCGCGCGTGCCGTGCGTGCACGTCCGTGCGCGAGCGCAGACTCACCCACGCGCCGCCCGACGAGTCGTATTCCGCGTCCAGACGTTGCGGGGCGCGCGGCAGACGACCCGAAGTTAAAAACTCCGACACGGCGAGCCGCGCAAGCTCGGCCGGGTGGAGACCTTCGGGCGCGCGTTCGTCCGCCCACTGAATTTCGGGGAAGCACTTGGAGGGGTTGAGCGGCGGCTTGTACTCGTCCTCCATGTGATGGATGAAGTCGTCCCAGATGTCGTAGAGCGCCTCGAAGTGATAGCCGCGCTCCTGCATCGCCGCGAAGCCGCCGTACCAGCCGAAGCGCACGAGACAGACGCCGCCCTCCACACGCAGGCCGTGATCTTCCAGCCGCGCGCAAGCCTCCTCCATCGAGAGCCCAGAGCTGACCGAGTCGTCGATAAGGATGACCGGCTCGGACTTGTCCAAAGGGCCTTCGATCAGTTTCAGCGAGCCGTGCGCCTTACGCTCTTTGCGCACGAGGAGTCCGCGGTAGCGGCCGCCGGATTGGAGGACGCAGGATTGCAGGATGGGGACGGCCGTCAGGCCGTAAGTTGCGACCTGGCGGCCGTCGAAACGTTTGAGCAGTTCGAGCACGCAACGCGCCGCGAGTTCGGCGCCGCGCGGCGTGAGCGTGACGGAGAGCGTGTCGAGCATCCAGCGGTGCGACGTGCCGTCGCGCGAGAGCACGGGCTGCTCCGGCGTGCGGCGGAGGATGCCGCCGCGCTGAAGCAGCCCGAGCAGTTCGGCGCGGTCTTCGTGAAAACTACCGGGCAGCGCCGAGAGAGTCGCCGACATCGCTTCGCGCAAAAGCCTTCGCTCCTCCTCAGACGTAAGGGTTCGACGGCAAGGCCAGACTGAGGTAGCGCCCGTCGAGTTGCACCATCAAGTCGCGCTCGACGAACTCGCCCAGCGCCTCTTCCACCCACGGCGCGCCGTCGAAGCGGGTGGCGATCTCTTTCGGCGTGCGGGCGTCGGCGCAGTACTCGTAGAGCGCGGCCTGCGGCCCCGTGTAGGTCGCCTCCTTCGCGCGGCCGTTGCGACCGTCCTCGACGAAGATGGTTGACCATGACTTTCGATAACGGAGGTAGGGCCGCGGGCGCTCGCGCCAGCGACTCTGCCAGAGGTCGACGGCGGCGAAGAGTTCTTCGTAACCCTCGTCGCCGACGGTGTCGCCCATCTCGTGCTCGAAGTAGTAGGAGACGCGCTTCAGGTCGAAGCGGTCTTTCGGGAAGAGGAAGTCGTAGGCGGGCGAGTAGGTGAGCCGCGTGATGGACTGCGTCTCCGGCTCCGAGAACATCGGCGAGCCGCGGTCGGCGCGCACCGGCGCGGCGGCCCAAGGGGACTGCCAGTGGTGAATCTTCGGCATCAACTCGGCCTGCACCTTGTAGTCTTCGGCGCGCTCGCCGGGGAAACGGACGAGGATGTTGTAGAGGTTGTTGATCTGGTAGTAGGTGCACCACTTGACGAGTTCGAGGTTGCGCATCCCCGTCGTGTGCTTCCGCATGAGCTTCAAGACGTGCGTCGAAAAACTCTCGACGCCCGGCTGGATGGAGAAGAGGCCGCCCGCGCGCATCAGTTTCAGTTGCGCGCGCGTCAGGCTCGGCCGGACTTCGTAGTGGAGGCGGATGTCCGTGTTCGCGTCGGCCAGGCGGCCGAAGAGTTTGTCGATGTACTCGGGCGCCATGATGTTGTCGATGGCATTGAAGTCGAGTATCTGGTAGCGGCGCGAAAGCTCTTCGAGCTGTTCGAGCACCTGCGCGGCGTCCTTCGCGCGAAACTCCATGCCGGCGCGGTTCAGCCCGCAGAACGTGCAGTGGTTCTTCACGCCCCACCAGCAGCCGCGCGCCGTCTCGATGGGCAGCAGCGGCTCCTGCGCGCCGCGCCAGTTCACGTAGCCGCCCTCGCGGC
>JBEVJD010000116.1:0-23274 GCA_040510435.1 Pyrinomonadaceae bacterium
ATCCAAAGCCCCGCATCGCTGTGTCGAAATTCGTCGTGGCTGGTATGTCCCTTAAGCCTTCAGACTCAACTCGGGAATCTCGACCTCCGCCCCGTCGAGCCGCAGGCGCAGCGCGTAGGCGCCGTCGGGCGTCGGCGGCAGCAGCGTGAACTCGCACAGCTCGTTGAGCGTCGCGCGGGCGGCCGTCGAGCCGTCGGCGTCAACCAGCTCGACCTCGCCGCCCTTGCAAGGCCCGAGTACCTGCCCCGAGACCGTCCAGCCCTCCGTGCCCGGCGCGAGCCGCAGGTCAACGTCGAGGTCGCCCGCGCTGAAGAGCATCTGCCGCGCCGGGGCCGCCTGACCTGAGCGCACGCCGAAGGCGGGCTGGAGGCTGCTGCTGTCGAAGGTGAGCGCGGCGACGAGACGGCGCAAACGCCCCGGCTCTTCCGCGTGCGCGCGGCGGGCGCGGAACATGCGGACGACCGAGCCGACCAGTTCTGCGGGAGCGTCCTCGGACGTGTCGGCGCGCATGAGCGCGGCGAGGTGTCCGAGCTGCGCGGCCTGCGCCGAACAGGTCGTGCAGTCTGCGAGGTGCGCTCGCTCTGCGGCGGCCTCTTCGGGGGAGAGGCGGCCTTCGGCCAGTTCGGCCAGCCGTGCAAAGGATATGTGTCGTGGGGTCAGTCTCATTTTCCGCTCCGGCGGAACGCCTGAAGCGCCCGCTCGAACGAACAGTGCGCGGGCGGCGGCTAAAAATACATCGGGCGCGTGAACTGTAAACCGTGAACCGTGACGAGTTGAAAACCTTTATCATGCAGAGACTTACACCCCGTGCCCCGACGCTCTTTCTTGTCACGGTTTACGGTTTACGAAAAACCCTTCTTCTTCAGCACGTCGAGCAGTTTCTTGAGGCAGCGTGCGCGGGTCGGGCCGATGCTGCCTTCGCTTGTGCCGAGCGCGGCGGCGATCTCGGAGTAGGGCGGCGGCTCCGCGGCGTAGAAGAGCATCTGGAGGAGCGTGCGGCAGCGTTCGCCCAGTTCGCCGAGCGCCGCGTGGACGAGGTGCTGCTCTTCGAGCCTCGTCAACGCCTCGTCCGGGAGCAGCCCTTCGTCGGCGAGGTCGTACATCTCGTCCTCGTCCCCGCCCTCCTCGGACGCGAAGGGCCGGAGCGCCTTCGCCCGCCCGACCGCGCGCCAAGTCTTCCGCTTGGCCGTCGTGACGAGCCACGCCTGAAGGCGCGACGGCTGCTCGATGTTCTCGATGCTCTCAAGGAGAGTCGTGAAAACGTCCTGGAAGATTTCGGCGGCCGCGTCTTCGTCGAGCCCCGCGCGCCGCGGGATGGTGTAGATGAGCCGCTGGTAGCGAAGCACCAACGCCTCCCACGCGCCCTCGTCGCCGCGGCGGCACGCCGCCAGCAGTTGTTCGTCGTTGCGCCCCGTCACCTCAGCCGTCGCCACGCGCCAAAGCATAGGCGGGGGCAGGGAAAAAGGCAAAAGCAGTAGGCAGATGGCAGATGGCAGTAGGCAGTTGAAGGCGGGTCGCGGAGCCCCAGAGGGGCGGGATGTTTATAGCCCCGACGTTCTAATTAAGCTTGAGCCCCGTCAGGGGCGGCATGTCAAATTCCGCCCCTGACGGGGCTCGGAGGGGTGGACAAACCCCTCGACCTATAAACATCCCGCCCCTCCGGGGCTTTTAACTGCCTACTGCCATCTGCCTCTGCCTACTCCCCTCACGTCGTGCGCGGCAGCGGGCCGCCGATGGTGTAGAGGGTGACGGAGCTGGAGAGGCCGAGGCCCGAGAGGCGGCCGGCCATGAGGACGATGGTCTCCTGCTGCTGGGCGATGCCGGCCTCGACCAGCGTTCGCTCGCAGAGCTTGAGCATCTCCTCCGTGCTGTCGCAGGGCTCCTGGAGGTGCGTCTCGACGCCCCAGATAAGCGACAGCTCGCAGGCGACGGCGCGGTCGTTCGTGAGCGCGATGATGCGTTGCTCGGGGCGCAGGGACGAGAGCCGGCGCGCCATCAGCCCCGAGGCCGTGATGACGGCGATGGTGTGCGCGTCTATCTCCTCGCCCGCGAAGACGGCCGCCTCGCACAGCGCGCGGCTGACGCGCCCCGACTGGCGGCCGGCGAAGCGCGTGATGGCGTCCTGCGTCGAGGGCGGCCGTCCCGTCTCGGCCGAGTCGATGATGCGCGCCATCGTCGCCACCGCGAGCACGGGGTACTTGCCCGAGGCCGTCTCCGCCGAGAGCATCAAGGCGTCGGTGCCGTCCCAGACGGCGTTGGCTACGTCGGACGCCTCGGCGCGCGTGGGGCGCGGCTCCGAGATCATCGACTGGAGCATCTGCGTCGCCGTGATGACGACCTTCTCCTTGCGGTTCGCCGCCTCGATGATGCGCTTCTGGTAGACGGGGACGAGCTCGACGCTCGTCTCCACGCCGAGGTCGCCGCGCGCGACCATCAACCCATCGGCCGCGTCCACGATCTCTTCGAGGTGGTCGATGGCCTCGGCCTTCTCGATCTTGGCGACGAGGGGCTGGCTGCCGCCCGCGGCCTTGATGAGCGCCTTGGCCTCAAGACAGTCCTCGGCGCGCCGAACGAAGGAGAGCGCGATGTAGTCCGCGCCCTCGCGCACGGCCCACTGGAGGTCGCGCCGGTCTTTGTCGGTGAGCGAAGGAATCGGGAGCGCCGCGCCGGGCAGGTTGATGCCCTTGCGCTCGGCGAGCGTGCCGCCGTTGACGACGCGCGTCACCACGTCCGTGTCCGTGTTCGACTCGACCGTGAGTTCGATGGCGCCGTCGTCGAGCAGTATCCTCGCGCCGGGCCTCACGTCGCGCGCGAGTCCGGGGTAGTTGGTCGAGACCTCGCGCGCGTCGCCGACGACCGAGCGCGTCGTTATCGTGAAGACGGCGTTCGACTCCAACTGCACGGGCTGGCCGCCCTTGAGCATCCCCGTCCTGATTTTCGGCCCCGACAGATCGACGAGCACCGACAGCGGCCGCTTCAGGCGCTCGGCGGCTGCCCGCGCGCGCGCGATGGTCTCGACGTGCTCCTCCTGCGAGCCGTGCGACATGTTGATGCGCACGGCGTTGGCGCCCGCCGCCAACAGCGACTCCAACACCGCCGGCTCGCGCGAAGCCGGGCCGAGCGTGGCAAGTATCTTGGCTCTCCTCACCTCAAAACCCCTCTGCACTTTTTATTCGGTATGGTTCGGTTGTAAACCCGCGGGCGCGGAAAGGCAAGTAGGGAGGGGAAAAGTAGGCAGCAGGCAGATGGCAGTAGGCAGTTAAAGGCGGCTTGAGAAGCCCCGGAGGGGCGGGATGTTTATAGTTCCGACGTTCAATCAACCCCGAGCCCTGTCAAGGGCGACATCTACATGCCGCTCCTCCGGAGCTTTGAAGATTAATAATCAGCATCGAGCTATAAACATCCCTCCCCTCCGGGGCTCTTAACTGCCTGCTGCCTACCGCCTACTATTCTTTCAATCCGCTTTTTCGCCGAGCGCCTGCTCGACGGCCGCTTCGAGTTGGGAGGCGACCTCGGAGTCGTAGCCGACGAAGTGGCGGACGAGGCGGCCCTGGCGGTCGAGGACGAAGGTCTGCGGGATGGAGTCGTCGGCGCCGAAGAAGAGGCGGACGGTCTCTGGGTCGGGCTCGGCGAGCTGGTATTGGATGCCGTAGAGCTTGACGAACTCGGGGACTTTGGGGCGGTCTTCCTCACCGCCGACGTTGAGGCCGATGACCTTCAAGCCCCTCGCTCCGTACTGCTTCTGGAGCTGGACGAGGTGCGGAATCTCCTCACGGCAGGGCGGGCAGTAGGTGGCCCAAAAGTCGAGCACGACGACCTGCCCGCGCAGGTCTTCGAGCCGCACGCGCCGGCCGTCCGCTTGTGTCCAGCCGCCGGCCGGGGTCGTGCCCGAGGTCACGCCGCGCGCGGTGGTCGCGGGCGGCATCGGCAGGTTCGTGCGCCGCGTGCCGTCCGCCGCGGTGGACTTGCGCCGCGCCTCCTCTGCGCTCTTCTTCGACGCGCCGTCCAACTCGCACGAGGCCGCGAGCGCGACGAGCGCGACGAGCGCGATTGATTTCAGGAAGAGTCTCGGAAGCATGCCGTTCGAACTCCTTCGGGCGGCATTCTACACAGAACCGCGGGCCGTAGCGAGCGGGTGCGTAATTCGGCGGGGAGCCCGCTCGGCGTAAGACTGACCCGCTCGTTACGGCTCGCGGTTCTGTTCGTCCGACGTAGTCGTGCCTTGCGGGGAGTCTTCCGGCTGGGGTGGAGCCTCTTCGGCGGGGACGCCGTACTCTTCGTTGGCCCACGCGCCGAAGTCTATGAGCTTGCAGCGCTCGGAGCAGAAGGGGCGGAAAGGGTTACCCTGGTAGGTCGTGGGGCGATGACAGATGGGACACTTCATAAAGCCGTAAATCATGAACCGTAAACCGTGAACATGAGCCCGGGGCGGCCGCTGTTGACGATTGACGATTGACGATTCACGTCAGGCGACGGCGGGCGCTGCCGGGGTTTTGATGAGAATTTTTCTATCGACGAAGTCGATGATACCGGCGCGGCGCAGCGCGTTCAAGCGGACGGTGACGCTCTCGCGGGTGGAGCCGACGATGGAGGCGATTTCGCGGTGCGGGAGCGGCAAGTCGATCAGCACGCCCTCGGCCTCGGGGCGGCCGTAGCGCACGGAGAGGTCTGCGAGGAGTTTGTCGAGTCGCGCCGGGATGGCGTCGAGGGCGAAGTCGGCGACGCGGCGCTCGGCGCGGGAGAGCCGTTGACCAACCATGCGGAAGGTGTAATCATAAAGCTCGCGGCTCGCAGCCATCCCCTCCCTGTAAACCCCCGCGGGAATCCGCAGCAGGCGCGCCTGCTCGTACGCGATGGCGCACTTCTCGCGCACCCCCGCCGAGTAGAGCGACGATTCGCCGAAGAGCGCCCCCGCGCCCACGATGTCGATGACGGCCTCGCGCGCCGTCACCGAGTCGATGGAGCAGATTTTGACGCGACCGCGCGCGATGCAGTAGAGCGCGTCGGCCGTGTCACCGCTGCGGTAGATGAAGCGGCGGCGGCGGTAGTCCACGGCCTCCGAGCCCCCGGCCAGCAGCCGGATGGTCTCTTCCGGGAGGCCGGGGCCGACTTCGGAGTGGCGCAGGATTTCGGCACGCTCGGCCGCGGACAGGTCGCTGGCGCGTCGGTGTGACATGAAGGGGGAACCTCTTTTAGGCGGTCGGGAATCTCAAGAGCCTGTGTGTGTGCGGCTCCGCGGGCTCGCGCGGTCTCGCGACCGGAGGTGGGGCGCAACTCCCGAAATCTGCTTGACCGGGATGGGAGTTAAAGCGGACGCGGGTGCCGCAAATGCTGCGAGGTAAAGCTAAAATTTAACCTGTTATTCGATGAGGAAAAGTTAACCGTCAATACAAACTTAGGTAACCGTCCCTTGAATTAGCGGGCACAATAGCACGAAGACCCGGGGGGCGCAAGAACTGTTTTCGAATTTATCCGTTTTCGAATTTTCGAATTTATGACGACCAAGCTCAGCGTCCTCGTCGTTGACGACGAGCCCGACAAGCGGCTACTGCTGGCCTTCGCTCTGGAGAACGAGGGCTACGAGGTGCACACGGCCGTGGACGGCGTGGCCGGCCTCGCGGCGGTCGAACTCTACCAGCCCGACCTCATCGTCACCGACGTGATGATGCCGCGCATGGACGGCTACGAGATGATCCGCCGCGTGCGCGCCAACCCGCAGACCAAGTTCATCCCGGTCATCATCCAGTCGGCCGCGCGCGTCGAGGGGCGCGACGTGCGGCTCGGCTCAGAACTGGGCGCGCTCGGCTACATCACCGACCCGACCGACCTCGACCTGCTGCGGGCGCGCGCCCGCACGCTGCTTGAGCTGAAGCAGTACCTCGACTCGTGCCAGGAGGCGGCCTTCACAGACCACCTGACGGGGCTCGCCAACCGCCGCCGCTTCGAGCGGCAGTTGGAGCGCGAGGTGGCGCGCACCGAGCGCTACGGCCGCCCCTTCTGCCTGCTGCTCGTGGACATAGACAACTTCAAGGACGTGAACGACACGCATGGGCACGACGCGGGCGACGAGGCGCTCAGGCACGTGGCGAACGTCATCCAGTCGGGCACGCGCGGCATTGACACGGGCGCGCGCTACGGCGGCGACGAGTTCGCCGTCATTCTCCCCGAGACAGACCTCGTGCGCGGGCTCGAAGTGGCCGAGCGCCTGCGCGCTGCGATCACCGCGCTCGACCTCGGCCCCGCCGGGCGCATCACGGCGAGCCTCGGCGTGGCGGAGCTGCCCGCCTGCGCGCGCACGGGCGAGGAGCTGCGCGCGGCGGCCGACGCCGCGCTCTACGAGGCCAAGCGCAACGGCCGCGACCGCGCCGCCAGCGCGCCCGTGTCGGAGAACCCCGCGCCGGCGCTGAACGTACCATAGGGGAGTAGTCAGTAGTCAGTAGCGCTCTGTACTGCTGTCGTTGACACTGATGCACGAACGGTTCGCAACAACGAAGGCTTTTCTACTGTCTACTGACTACCGTCCACTGACTACCTGGAGATTTTATGGCTGACTACCGAGACAAGCTTGACGAGTGGCGCGAGGCGGCGCGGCGCAAGGCGCGCGACCTGGACGAGAAGTACAACATCCGCGAGCGCGTCGAGGATGGCGCGCGCGCGGCGGGCGAGGCCGCGAAGCGCGGCGCCGACGCCGTCAAGACCGGCGCCGAGCGCGCGCGCGAAGAGGCCGGGCGCATCGGCGAAGAGCTGGACTTGGACGAGCACGCCGCCGACGCGCGCGAGCGAAGCCGCGAGGCGCGCGAGCAGGCGGGGCACGCGGCCGAAGAGGCGGCGCGGCTGGCGCGCGAGGTCGGCGGGCGCGTGCGCGAGGCCGGGCAGAAGGCCGGCGAGCGTGCCGAAGACTTCATCGGCGGCGCGAAGAAGTACTACAAGGGCGCGGCGCGCGCGGCGGGCGTGGGCGCGCGCTTCGCGGGGGTCGGCGTCCGCGCGACGCGCCTGACGGCGGCCTCGACCGCCGGGCTCTACCGCGCCTACGACTGGGCGCGGCAGAACCCGAAGCAGGCCATCGTCGTCACGCTCTCGCTTGCCGCGGGCGTGCGCGCGGGCGCGTCCTTCCCCGGCCTCGACGGCTTTCTGCTCGGCGGGCACCCGCACTGGTTCACGCACTCGGCGCTGCCCGTCTGGGCCGTGCGCAAGGTGGGGCAGAAGTTCGACGACTACCTGCGCGAGCGCGAGCGCCTCGTCGCCGCGGGCGAACTGGACGAGGCCGACCGCCGGCGCGTCGAGTTCGAGCGCAAGATGGTGCGCTACGTCGGCGCGCCGCTGCTCGGGGCGTTCAGTTGCGCCGCGGGCGTCGCCATCTTCGCGCAGATATTCCAGCCCGGCCCCATCGTCGGCGCGCCCATCAGTTGGCTCCTCGGCGGCAACCCCGTCCTCGACGCCGTCTGGCTCTTCGGCAACGGCGTCATCTGCATCCAGCAGGGCTACAAGTTCTTCATGATCGCGCTCAAGGATGTCGAGGCCGCCGAGCGCATCGTCCGCGAGATCAGGGGCTTCCTGCCCGCGGCCGCGACGGCCTGAAGGTAACAGGGGCGGCATGCTGACGCCGACTGCGACATACATCGCCCTGCTGTTGGTTCAGGCGCTGCATCTCTTCCACCACCGCGTCGCGCGGCGGCACATCAGTTTCGCGGAGGTCGTGTCGGCCGCCGTGCTGTGTGTGCCGCCGTTCGCCGTCTCACTGCCGGCGTGGGTTTTTATGGCGGCGCATCTGTCGCTCATCGTCATCCAAATCGTCGGCAGCCTCTGGATTAAGAGACTGTCGCCGGATTGGCCGAAGTAGCCGCGCGTTCGTTATACTGACCCCGATGCTCACGCCGCGCCTCCGTCTAAACCGAGCGGTCGCCGCGCTCCTGCCCGCGTCTCTGATGTGGGTGTTCGCGGCCTGCGTCTCGATCTGCGGGTGGGAGAGCGCGGAGAGCCGGCCCCGTTTCGCCTCGGCGGCCGCGGCGACCGAAGTAAAGGGCGCGCCGTGCTGTGAAGGCTGCCCGTGCCCGGACGCCTCCTTCCTCAGGGCAACGACCGCGGAGCGCGCGACGTTTAAGCACGACCTTCAAACGGCGGGCGACGTTGCGACCTCGGTGCTCCCGGTCGCTTCTACGTTCGACGCCGTGACTTCAGTCCCCGCGCACCGCCGGCAGTTTTTAGCCGGCCCGCCGCTTGAGCTTCTGCCGACACTCCGAATTTAAGAGCCTCCCGCCGACAACTTCCCACATCATTTTCGACCCGCCGCCGAAGTGTGTCCGCGGCGCGTGTCGGCGTCTTGAACTCGCAGGTTGATTCGGAGAGGCCACAGTCATCATGAGACGGTTCATCTTGTTACTCGCCGTGCTGCTGACGGCTCAGGTGTCGTACGCGCAGAGCGCCTTCGACGTGACGGTCAAAGACCAGGAGACGAAGGAGCCGGTCGCCGGCGCGAAGGTATCGGTGCAGGGCACGGAGATTTCGGCGGTCACCGACGCGAACGGCGCGGCTCACCTCACGAACGTTCCCGACGGCGAGCAGATTGTCGAAGTCTTCTCGGTCGGCTACGAGACGACGGAGTCGAAGTTCACCTTCCCGCTCGCCGCGCGGGACGCAACGGTCGTCTTCATCAAGGTCACGCACGAGTTCGGCGAGGTCACGGTGACGACGACGCGGACGGGGCGCGAGATTGACGACGTGCCGACGCGGGTCGAGGCCATAGACGAGGAAGAGGTGGACGAGAAGAGCAACATGCGCCCCTCGAACGTCTCGATGGTGCTGAACGAGAGCACCGGCATCAAGGTGCAGCAAACTAGCGCGACCACGCAGACGCAGAGCGTCCGCATACAGGGCTTGGACGGCCGCTACACGCAGCTCCTCAAGGACGGCTTCCCGGCCTTCGGCGGCTTCTCGGGCAGCCTGAGCGTCCTCGACATACCGCCGCTTGACTTGAAGCAGGTGGAGATCGTCAAAGGCCCTTCGGCGACCTTCTACGGCGGGGGCGCGATTGCGGGCGTCGTCAACTTCGTCAGTAAGGAGCCGGAGGACGAGCCCGTCACGAACATGATCTTCAACCTGACCTCGGCCGGCGGGGCTGACTTCTCGGTCTTCAAGGCGCGGAAGTTCAAGCGGCTCGGCTACACTCTGCTCGGCTCGCTCAACTACCAGAGGGAGTACGACGTTGACGACGACGACTTCACCGAGCTTCCGCGGGCGAACTCTTTCACCCTCGGCCCGCGACTCTTCTTCTACCTCGACGATCGCACACGCCTGACCGTCGGCAACACGACCACGTACCAGAATCGCAGGGGCGGCGACGTGTTCGTCATCCGCGACGGCGCGCAGGGCGTCCACCAGTATTTCGAGCACAACCATTCGCTGCGCAACATCACGACCGTCCAGTTCGAGCGCGGCCTGTCGGGCGGCCGGAGCCTCGTCGCCCGGCAGAGCCTCGCGTTCTTCAGGCGCGAAATCGACATCCCCGACTACCTCTTCGAGGGCGGGCAGTTCAACTCCTACACAGACCTTTCGTACTTCCACCCCGCGGGCAAGCACGCGCTCGTCTTCGGCTTCAACGCCGCGTACGACCGTTTCAGGGAAGAACGCAGCAACGGCGGCCCCGCCCCGCGCGACGAGACACGCAGGACGTTCGGCGCTTACGCTCAGGACAGCTTCGCTTTGACGGAGAGGCTTTCGCTCGAAGCGGGTTTCCGGCTCGACCACGTCAAGCACTACGGCCTCTTCCCCCTGCCGCGCGTGTCGGCGCTCTACAGATTCACGGACAAACTGAGCAGCCGCGTCAGCTTCGGCTTCGGCTACAAGGCGCCGAGCATCTTCACCGAGGAGGCCGAGACGCTCCTCTTCCGCAACGTCCTGGGCGTCGGGAACGGCCTGAAGGCGGAGCGCAGCCGCGGCGGGACGTTCGACGTTAACTACCGCGGCGGCGCGGGCGAGAAGTTCTCTTACTCGCTCAACCAGATGCTCTTCTACACCGAGATCGAAGACCCGCTCATGCTGCTCTCGAACCCCAACGGGTTTTTCAGTTTCACGAACGCCGGACGGCCGGTCAGGAGCGCGGGCTTCGAGACGAACGTGCGCGCCTCTTACGACTTCGTCAAGCTGTTCGCCGGCTACACCTACACGAACGCGAAGGCGCGCTACCTGGCGGGCGACCAGAACCAGCCGCTCACGCCGAAGAGCAAACTCAACTCGGCGCTGCTGTTGGAGAAGGAGGCGAACTTCAAGGTGGGCTTCGAGGCGTACTACACGAGCAGCCAGTTCCTCACCGACCGCTTCAGGACGAGACCCTACTGGGTGCTGGGCCTCTTCGGCGAGAAGACCTTCGGCAAGTACAGCCTCTTCGTCAACGCCGAGAACTTCACCGACACGCGCCAGGGCCGCTTCACGACGGTCGTCTTCCCGCCGCACCAACAGCCGACCTTCGCCGAAATCTACACGCACACCGAGGGGCGCGTCTTCAACGGCGGAGTGAAGGTCAAACTCTAAACGCGCCTTTACCTGATGGTCAGCGGGAAGGGCAGGAACGAGAGCGCGAAGACGAGGAGCGTGAGGAGCGCGACGAGGAGGCGGGAGGTGCCGAGCCGGTCGGCATCGTCGAGCGGCTGCGGGTGCGGCATGCGGAGCATGACGAAGAGGAGGATGACGTAGAGCGCGCCGCTCGGGACGCCGTGCCAGAGCCAGCCGAGCGGCGCCAGCGCGAGCATCGAGAGGAAGGCGACGCGCCCTGCGTAGAAGTGCGCGCGGCGGCCGAGGACGGAGTAGACGGCGTGCCCGCCATCGAGCTGCCCGACGGGCAGGAGATTCAAACTCGTCACCAACAGCCCGATCCACGCCGCGAAGTAGAAGGGGTTCGGCGCCATCCCGGCCAAATCCTTCACGCCGAGCGGGACGGCCAGCAGCCGGAGCAGCATCGGGTCGTTGAAGATGATGACGCCCTCGGCGGGGAGCGGCGGCGCGGGCGCGGAGGTCAGCAGCGCGACGCAGGCGACGGGGATGACGACGAGGAAGCCCGCCAGCGGCCCCGCCACGCCGATGTCGAAGAGCGCGCGGCGCGAGGGTATCGGCGAACGAATCTTGATGAACGCGCCGAGCGTGCCCGCCATGAAGGGCGGCGGCATCGGGATGAAGTAGGGGAGCGTGGCGTCCACGCCGTAGAGGCGGCACGCGACGTAGTGGCCGGACTCGTGCGCGAGCAGGATCGAGAGGAGCGCGGCGGCGAACTTCAGACCCTCGACGACCAGCCGCGGGTGCGCGAGCGCAAACGAGAACTGCGCCGCGAGCGCCAGCACGTAATAGCGGGGGACGTAGATCAGATATTCGAGCGGCGCCGCGGGCGCGGCCAGCGCCGGCTCGGGGTAGTCGAACGGGAGCATGAAGCTCATCCCGGCCCACGTCATCGCCAGCGCCGTCAGCAGGAAGAGCGCCCCGTGCCTCGCCCACTCGCGCCCGCCCGGCCGCGCCGCCGCGCGCACCCCGCCCCTCTGCGCCCCGCCGCGCGCCACGAAGGTCGGTACTTCACGGACTGTTTCAGACATAAAGATAGGTGTTGGGTGTTAGGTGTCGGGTGTTGGGTAAGAACATTCTCTTAACCCCAACACCCGACACCTAACACCCAACACCTGTTTCAGAAGCTATCGGGAGGGTGGCCGGCCGCGCCTTCGTCGGCGGGGGCGGCGGGCGTTGGGGGGGCTTCGGTGTCGTGGATGTCGTCGTCGTGGTCGTCGTGCTCGGCGTCGAACCCGTGCGCCTGTAGCTCCTTGCCGGGCTTGAAGCGGATGGTCTTGCCCGAGGGGATGGCGACCTCCTCGCCGGTGCGCGGGTTGCGACCCACCCCGCGTTTGCGCGGCTTGACGACGAAGACGCCGAAGCCGCGCAGCTCAATGCGCTCGCCGCGCGCCAGCGCCTCCTTCATCGAATGGAAGAGGGCGTCCACGGCCTGCTCGGCCTTCATCTTCGGGACGCCCGTCCGCTCGGCCACGCGGTTCACAATGTCGAGTTTAATCACTGCGCTTCAAGCCTCCGCTTCGGGCTCCGCGAAATTCCGCGGGAGGGGATTTGTCTAAGGGCGACAACACTTTACGCCGCGATAATAGAGACGCCGCGCGCGGGCTGTCAAGCATTAGGAGCGTAGACAGGAGTCAGTAGTCAGTAGTCAGTAGAATACACTTCGTCGCTCGAACCCTCTGGTTGTCATCCTCAAACTCCGCCGGGCGGAGCCTACTGGCTCCTGACTCCTGACTCCTGTCTACTTACCTCTTTTCCCCCTTTGACAACGCCGGAGTGCGGCGGCTAACCTCAAACTCTCGGGCGCGCGTCCTCGGGCGGGCGCGCGGTGCAGAGACCGACCTTATGTTTCACTTCGGGCGAAAAACGGGGCGGGTGCCGGCCTTCGGCGACGTGCACGTGGACGACGACCGCGACATAGAGGTGCGGCGTTTGCGCGACGAGTCGCGCACGCACTTCTGGGGCGAGGCGCGTCTGCTCTTCCGCGACCTCGTCTTCGCGCTGATGATTATGGCGCTGGTGCTGGTCTTCGTCGCGCAGCCCGTCAAGGTCGAGGGCACCTCGATGCTGCCGCGGCTGCACGACGGCGAGCGCATCTTCGTCAACAAGCTCATCTACTACGGCCTGCCCGAGATCGAGCGCGGCGACATCGTCGTCTTCTGGTTCCCCAACGACCCGACGAAGAGCTACATCAAGCGGGTCATCGGACTGCCCGGCGAGACCGTCCAGTTGAGGGGGGGGCGCATCCTCATCAACGGCAAGGAGCTACAGGAGCCCTACCTCGAACACTCGCTCAACGTCGCCGCCGCCGACGAGCCGCCGACCTACATCAAGCCGCACTACTACTTCGTCATGGGCGACAACCGCGACAACTCTTCGGACTCGCGCATGTGGGGGCTCGTCCCCGAGAAGTACATCTACGGCAAGGCGCTCTTCCGCTACTGGCCGCTGTCGAAGGCCAGCGTCATCCGCCACGAGACCGACTACCCCGGCATCCCCCCCCCTCGCCGCGTCCAAAGAGTGGACGAACAGGAGTAGGCGCGGCAGTAGGCGGATGGCAGTAGGCAGTTCAGAGCCCGCCGGAAGATTCTCCGCTCCGTCGGCGCGAGATGTTTATAGCCCTTGTATTCTAATTTGAACCCGAGCCCCGTCAGGGGCGACATACGACATGTCGCCCCTGACGGGGCTCGGCGGCTATTAACCTGCTGCGGGCTGTAAACGTTAAGCCCCGCTGGGGCTTTTCAAAGAGCCTTCCGGGGCTTTTCAAAGAGCCTTCAGGTGATAGCCAGTTGTTCTACGGCGCGCCCTGTGTCCGGAGGCATTTGATATTTCGCGCGCGAGATTGCAAACTAATTGCTTACTGTTATTCGCCTGCTGCCCGCTGTTTTTATGAACTGGCTGCGACCGCTTCTGATGATGTTTTACGCGCCCGCGCGCGGGATGGCCGAGGTGCGCGACCGCGCGCCGCTCGGGCAGGCGGCGCTGCTGGCCGTGCTGTTGCAGGTGGCGCACGCGCTGGTGGAGCAGTGGCGGGAGTTGGCGGGCGCCGCGGCGAGCTTCGGGGCGGGCGGGGCCATGCGGGTGCTGCTGTTGTCGGCCGGCGCGGTGCTGTCGGTCGGGCTCGTCTACGTGCCGGTCTCCGTCCTGCTCGCCAACCTCTTCGAGCGGCGCGGCAGCTTCGGGCTCGTGCTCCGGCAGGAGTACTCGGCGGCGGCCTCGACCGCGCTCTACGCGCTGGCGGCGGCGACGCTGGTGGCGCTCCCGCTCGCTTACTACGACCAGGCCGTGGGGCTGAGCACGTCGGTGCGTGACTCGGTGCTGGCGCTCAACGAGACGATGGCGGGTTACCCGCCGCAGGGGCCGTCGGAGCAGGAGTCGCGGGCGCTGCTGACCTCGTTCGCGGCGGTGATGCCGCGCATGGCGCTGGCGCTCCTCATCCAGCCGCTCGCGATTTTCGCGCTGTGGGCGTTGGCGGCCGTGCGCGCGGTCTTCCGCCTCGCGTGGTGGAAGTCGGTGCTGATTGTGGTCGTGAGCACGGTGGTGATGTTCTTCGCTTCGCCGCTCGTCTACATCCTGAGCGCGCTGCTGGGCTCGCCCTTCCTGCTGCTGCTCGTCTTCGTCGTCGTGCGCGCCTACTTCGTCGAGGCGCAGCGTACTCAGAGGGCGCGCGCCTCGTTCCGGCAGAACCTCGAAGCCGCGACGCTCAATCCGGCCGACGCCTCGGCGCACTACAACCTCGGGCTCCTGCACCAAGAGCGGAAGGAGTACGCGGAGGCGCGCACACGCTTCCTGCGCGCCGTCGAGATCGACCCGGAAGAGGCCGACGCGCACTACCAGCTCGGCCGCATCGCGCGCGCCGAGAATCGTCTGCCCGAGGCCATCGGGCACTTCGGCGAGGTCGTCACGCGCGACGACGCGCACGCGCAGCACGAGGTCTGGCGCGAGGTCGGCGCGACCTACCTCGCCGCCGGCCAGTTCGCCGACGCGAGCGACGCGTTGGAGCGCTTCCTCGACCGGCGGACTTCCGACCCGGAGGCGCTCTACCTGATGGGGCGCGCGGCGGCGGGGCTCGGCGACGCGCGCGGGGCGAAGGAGTGGATGCAGCGCTGCGTCGAGGCCGTGCGCACCGCGCCCGCCTACAAGTACCGCGCCGACAAGCGTTGGCTCAACGAGGCGCAGCAGTTCCTGCGCACGCAGTCCTGAACGATTCGGCCGCAGGAGGTGAACGCCGTGGCCGCACGCGACGAAGACGTACCGCGGTATTCTTACGTGCTCGCGGTCTGCGCGGGGCTCTTCGGCCTGCCGGCCGTCTACGCGCTGGTGGACTACATGGCGGCGAGGTCGCTGGGCAACTTTCTCGCGGGGGGGCCGGTCAGCGACTACCGCGCCGCGTTCGTGGCCGCGGGGTTGTTCGCGCTCGGGAACGCGGTGCTGGGCGCGGCGTTCGGGCTCTGGTGGCCCGAGAAGACCTGGCGCTGGGGCGTGTGGGTGTGCGCGGTGCCTACGGTCTTCGTCTCGCTCCTCGGCGACGGCGCGTGGGACTTTCTGGCCTGGGAGGCGTTGACGCTCGCCCCGGCCTGTTTGGGCGCGTACGCGGCGGGGCGGCTGCATCTCAACTACGTGGCGGTTGACGAATCGGGATGACGACAGACTCTATGACGACAGGTGAGACGAAACCGGCGCTGCTCGTGCTCGAAGACGGGCGCTCATTTAGAGGGCGCGCGTGGGGCGCGGAAGGCGAGGCGTGCGGCGAGATGGTCTTCAACACTTCGATGTCCGGCTACCAGGAGGTCTTGACCGACCCCTCGTACGCGGGGCAGATCGTGTGCATGACCTATCCGCTTATCGGCAACTACGGCGTGAACCGCGCCGACGAGGAGTCGGCCCGCCCCTGGGTCGAGGGCTTCGTCGTGCGCGAGGTGAGCCGGCTCGCGTCGAACTGGCGCTCGGAGGAGACGCTCGACGCTTACCTCAAGCGCTGGGGCGTGCCCGGCATTGAGCGCGTGGACACGCGCGCGCTCGTCCGCCACATCCGCGACAAGGGCGCGATGCGCGCCTGCATCTCTTCGATTGACCTCGACGAGCGGAGCCTGCTTGAGAAGGCGCGGGCTTCGGCGCCGATGGATAACAGGGAGCTGGCGAGCGCGGTGACGACCGGGCGCCCCTACGAAATTCGCGCCGAGGGCGAGGAGCGCTTCCACGTCGTCTGCTACGACTTCGGCGTGAAGCGCAACTCCCTGAACGAGCTGGCGGCGCTGGGGTGCCGCGTCACGGTCGTGCCGGCCTCGACGCCCGCACGGGAAGTCCTCGCGATGCGGCCGGACGGCGTCTACCTCTCGAACGGGCCGGGCGACCCCGCCTCGATGACGGGGGTCGTGTCGGAGATTCGCGCTCTGGTGAACGAGGGCGTGCCGACCTTCGGCATCTGCTTCGGCCACCAGTTGCTCGGGCGCGCCTTCGGCGGCACGACCTACAAGCTACGCTTCGGCCACCGCGGCGGCAACCAGCCGGTCAAAGACCTCTCGACGGGCAAGGTCGAGATCACCTCGCACAACCACGGCTTCGCCGTCCGCGCCGCCAGCCTCCCCCCGGAGGTCGAGGTCACGCACGTCAACCTCAACGACGACTGCGTCGAGGGGCTGCGGCACAAGAGCCTCCCCGTCATCTCCGTCCAATACCACCCCGAGGCCGCCCCCGGCCCCCACGACGCCGAACACCACTTCCGCCGCTTCGTCGACTTGATGGAGCGCGAGCGCGTCGCGGGCTGAAGCGGAGTAGGCAGTAGGTAGTAGGCAGTAGAAAGACAAGCAGCCTTCACAACGTATCCGTCAGAAAAATTCGGAGGCGGCGAGATTATCAATCTCGCCGCCTCCGATGCTTTCGGGCCATCTTCTTGTCTTAACTGCCTACTGCCTACTGCCTTTTACCTTACGACTGCAAGAGGCGGTCTATCGTCTGGACGAGCGAGACGAAGTCGGAGGTCTTGCTCTTGTAGATTTTGACGCCGGCCTGCGCGGCCCGCTGCTCGCGGCGCGGGCCGGAGCTTTCGAGCGAGAAGAGGAGGACGGGCGTGACCGCGTCCATCTCCCGGAGCTGGCGGCAGAGTTCGAGGCTGTCGGCGTCGATGTAGGTGTCGTTGAGGATGTAGAGGTCGAAGCGGTCGGTCGCGGCGAGCTTCAGGCAGTCGGCGGCCGTCTGCACCGTCTCGACTTCGTAACCCTTGCGCGTGAGCATGAGGGCGATCAAATCGCCTACGTCCCTGTTCGACTCGGCGCACAGGATACGTCTCTTGCCTTCAGCCATTCAGACACACCCCGACGAGAGATAGCCCGGAGGCAGATGCTGCGCGAGGGGGAAGTGCAACCAAGGGGGACTTAAATGTAAACGCGCGTGCGGTATCAGTCAAGGCTCCCGGGCTCGCGCCGCGGGGCCGTCCTCGTAAACTTGCCCGAGAGGATGGAGTTGACGGTCTCGACGATGTCGAAGAGGTCGTCGGGCTTGGTGAGGTAGGCCGTGGCGCCGGCTTCGAGCGCCAGCTCGCGGTCGCGGCGGAACGCCTGGGCCGAGAAGAAGAGGATGGGCGTCCCCGGGGTCAACTCGCGCAGCCGCTTGCAGAGCTGGAGCGCCGTGCCGTCGATGTAATCGTCGTCGAGCATGTAGAGGTCGAAGCCGTCGGCCTCGACCAGCCCCACGCACTCGGCCACCGTCCGGGCCGAGACGACCTCGTGCCCCTGGCGTTCGAGCAGCAGGGTGATGAGCCGGCACGTGTCTTCGTGTGGCTCCGCGCAAAGGACGCGCCTGCGGGGGTAGGGCATCGGGGGGAAACTCCTTACTTGTCCTTTGTTCGCTTGTTCTGCTTGTTCTACTTCTGGCGGCCTGTGAAAGTTCGGTGAAGACTGAAACTCAATTGCCGGCCGGTCGGCGGTTCTGTACGGGGAAAGAAGAACTGACCGGGGCCGGCTCTGGACGGCAGACATTAAGCCTCAAACCGGCGAAATAATCAACTAAATTCGCCGGCCCAAACGAGCGACGGCGGCGCGGCCGAATCGTGCCAATGCCGCCGTCGTACTCGCCGTCGAGGCTCGACTTCTCGGTCTGCCGGATTGCGTGAAGTTTCCGTGTAAGTCTTACTAGAGCCGTGTGCGCGCGCGTTTGTTTACCGGGCGGGCGAAGGCGCCGCCGCGTCGGGAGCTTCGGCGGGCAGCGCCGCCGTCGAGTCGTCTGCGGGCTCGGCCGCGGACTCGGCCGGGCGCAGGAGTTCCGCGACGATGCCGGAGCTGCCGCGGTGTTCGAGCCAGTGTCGGTACGTGACCGTGAGCACCGCGATGACCGGGATGGCGAGGAAGATGCCGGCCACGCCCGCCAACTCGTGCCCCGCGAGGATGGCGAGGATGACGGCCAGCGGGTGGAGGTGAATCCCACTGCCGATGATGCGCGGGTAGAGCACGTAGTCCTGCACGATGCGCAGCACGCCGAGGAAGACGAGGACGGCGAGCGCCTTCGTCATCGAGTCGAAGCTCGCGACCGTCCCCACGAGCACCGCGACCACGACGGGCCCGAGCAGCGGGATGAACTCAAGCATCCCGGCGACGAGCCCCAGCACCAGCGCGTAGCGCACGCCGAAGACGTAGAAGCCGATGGTGCAGATGATCCCGATGAGGAGGCACGAGATGAGCTGCGCGCGGATGTAGGCGGCGAGCGTCGAGTTGATGTCCTGGAACAGCTCGTCGCCGCGCCAGCGGATGCGCCCCTGCGGCAGCATCATCAGCGCCGAGCGCCGGAAGCTCTCGGCGTCCTTCAAAAAGAAGAAGGCGAGGATCGGGATGAGGATGAGGTAGGGCAGGTAGGTGAGCACGTTGATCGCGCTCGAAAAGCCCTCGCCCGTGACGTACTTGCTCGCGTCCTCGATGGCGGCGGAGATCGTCTTGTTGGCCGAATCCCTCACGGACTTCGGCAGATTCAACTCGGCGAGCGCGCGGTTGAGGCGGTCGGCGCGCTGCTGCGCGTTGGTGATGAAGCCGGGGGCCTGCTGCGTGATTTCGGCCAACTGCGTGCCCACGCGCGGCGTGAGCACCCACGCGCCCAGACCCAGCGAGCCGAAGATGACGACGTAGACGACGGCGATGGCGGCCGTGCGTGGCAGCGGCAGCGGCTCGCCCTCGCGCCCGCGCCGGGCGAGCCCCTTGCGCACCAGCTCGATGAGCGGCGAGATGAGGTAGGCGAAGAAGATGGCGAGCACGACGACGAGCAGCACGCCCGTCAGCGCGTGGAAGACCCAGCGCACGGTCTCGAAGGCGTAGTGGACGACGAGGACGAGCACCGCGACCCACAGCGCCGAGCGCGTGGCGAGGCGCAGCACGACGCGCGTGCGCTCCTTCGTCAGCGCGAGCGCGGCGGCCATCTCCTCGTCTTCGGCCGGTTCGGGCCGGACGACTGTTTTCTGTTTCGTCAAAGACTACCGCCTTCCGCCAGGAACTTAATGACTGTGAGTTCGAGGGACGCGCCCAATGATGCACCAAACCGGCGCGGGAAAACAACGGGAAAGCGGCGGACGGGCGGAAGCCCGAGCGTGAGGGAGGGGCGTCGGTCTTCCGCGCCAGGCCACGCGGCTACGACTGACGCCCTCGCTCACGCTCGGGCTTCCGCCTCAACCCTTCACACGCCCGGAGGGCGCTTAGTTCTCGTACTCGCTGTAGTCCTCGTCGGCCTCGCGCTCTTTGATGCCGGCGGGCTCCCAGACGAGGCCGCGCCACTCGTCGGTCTCGCCGAGCAGGTGGAGCGCGGCGAGCGGCTGCACGGGGTTGCGCTCCAGCCGGAGCACCTCGGCGACCGCTTCGAGCGTGCGCCCCTCGGCGTCGGGGACGATCAGGTGGACGCGGCTGCCGACATCGGGCAGGCGCTCCAAATGGACGAGCGCGCCCTGCGGGCCGATGTTCTCGGTCTCGCCCTCGACGACGACGTGCTCGCCCGTGCGCTCGTCGTCCCACTCGGCGCGCACGCTGACGTGAACCATGTAGCGCGGGCCCGTGCGCTGCTCCATAAACGGTGCTGTCATGCGGGGCATCCTCCGTTCCAAAGGCGGAATTCTCTCCGCCTACAAATAAACTCCTAAAGGGGCGAGTTTTGCGGAAATAGGTTCTGGGTCATGGGTGCTGGGTGTTGGGTTTTAGGTGTTGGGTGAAAGCAGGTTCTTCCCCAACATCTAAAACCCAACACCCAACACCCTCTTACTCATCATCGTGCGCGCGCAGCTTCTCAAGCACAGAGAAGTCTTCGAGGGTGGTCGTGTCGCCGTGCGCGGAGCCGGAGGTGGCGATTTCGCGCAGCAGGCGGCGCATGATCTTGCCCGAGCGCGTCTTGGGGAGCGCGTCGGAGAAGCGTATCTCGTCGGGGCGCGCGAGCGCGCCGATCTCCTTCGCGACGTGGCGGCGCAGCTCCTCCTTCAGTTCGTCGGTCGCCTTGCGCTCGCCTTCGAGCGTGACGAAGGCGACGATGCCCTGTCCCTTCATCTCGTCGGGGCGGCCGACGACCGCGGCCTCCGCGACCGCCTCGTGCGAGACCAGCGCGCTCTCGACCTCCATCGTCCCCAGACGGTGGCCCGAGACGTTGATAACGTCATCAACGCGACCCATGATCCAGAAGTATCCATCCTGGTCGCGCCGCGCGCCGTCGCCCGCGAAGTAGACGCCGTCGATCTCGGAGAAGTACTGCTTGCGGTAACGCTCGTCGTCGCCCCAGATGGTGCGGAGCATCGCGGGCCACGGCCGCTTGACGACGAGGTACCCGCCCTCGTTCGGGCCGGCCTCGATGCCCTCCTTAGACATGACGGCGGTCTCGACGCCGGGCAGCGGCAGCGTCGCCGAGCCGGGCTTCGTCGGCGTCGCGCCGGGCAGCGGCGCAATCATGATGGCGCCCGTCTCCGTCTGCCAGAACGTGTCCACGATGGGGCAGCGCCCCTTACCGATGATCTCGCGATACCACATCCAGGCCTCCGGGTTGATGGGTTCGCCGACCGTCCCTAGCAGACGTAGAGACGAGAGGTCGTGGCGCAGCGGCCAGTGCTCGCCCCACTTGACGAAGGCGCGGATGGCCGTGGGCGCGGTGTAGAAGATGTTGACGCGGTGGCGCTGGATGATGTCCCAGAAGCGGTCGGGCTCGGGGTGGTTGGGCGCGCCCTCGTACATCAAAACGGTCGCGCCGTTCGAGAGCGGGCCGTAGACGACGTACGAGTGCCCCGTCACCCAGCCGATGTCGGCCGTGCACCAGTACACGTCCTCGTCCTTAAGGTCGAAGACCCACTTGGTCGTCAGGTGCGTCTGCAACAGGTAACCGGCCGTCGTGTGCAGGATGCCTTTGGGCTTACCCGTGGTCCCCGAAGTGTAGAGGATGTAGAGCGGGTGCTCGCTGTCGAGTTCTTCGGCGGGGCACTCGTCGGCGACGGCCTGCATGATCTCGTGCCACCAGTAGTCGCGCCCCATCTGCATGTTTATCTTGCTGCCCGTGCGCTTGAAGACGATGCAGGTCTTGACGGTCGGCGTCTTCTTCAGAGCCTCGTCCACGATCTCCTTGAGCCGCACCTCCGCGCCGCGCCGGTATCCGCCGTCGGCCGTGACGACGAGTTTGCAGCCCGCGTCGTTGATGCGGTCGATGAGCGCCTGCGAGGCGAAGCCGCCGAAGATGACGGAGTGTGTGGCGCCGATGCGCGCGCACGCCAGCATCGCAATCGCCAGTTCCGGCACGAGCGGCATGTAGAGCGCGACGCGGTCGCCGCGCTCGACGCCCGCGCGCTTCAGGACGTTGGCGAAGCGCGAGACCTCGCGGTGCAACTGGCCGTAGGTGAGCGTGCGCTGCTCGCCCGGCTCGCCCTCCCAGATGATGGCGGCCTTGTTGCGCCGCCACGTCTGCAAATGCCGGTCGAGACAGTTGTACGAGACGTTAATCTTCCCCCCGACGAACCACTCGGCGTGCGGCGCCTCCCACTTCAACACCGTGTCCCACTTCTTGAACCAGTGCAGTTCCGCCTCGGCCATCCGCGCCCAGAAAGCCTCGGGCGCGTCCGACGCCTCGCGCCGGAGCGCCTCCAACTCCTCAAGGGACTTGATGTGCGCGCGCGCCGCGAACTCCGGCGGCGGCGGGAAGACGCGCTCCTCGTGGAGCATCGACTCGATGTTGGTCGTGGCTGAAGACATAACCCCCTTAGACCCCTTCACCTTCGGACTCTCGCGTGGCGGTATGGCTGCCTTGTGTACCAGAATCCGACCCCCGCGGCAAGGCCGAGCCGTCAACTCGGTTTACATCCCGCGCGCGCCGCATGTATTGTGGCCCCGCGGCACGCGGCCCTCAACACCCACGCCCGAGGAGCGCAACAGTGTCTTCAGACATAACAATCCTCCCCGTCTTCATCAGCTCCACCTGGCTCGACCTGCGCCCCGAGCACGAGGCCGCCGAGCGCGCCGTCAACTCGATGCGCGAGACGAAGTACACCGGCATGAAAAACTTCGGCGCGCGCGACGAAGACACGCGCCGCGCCTCGCTCGAAGAGGTTGACCGCAGCCGCGTCTACGTCTGTATCGTCGGCGCCCGCTACGGCTCCGGCATCACCGAGGCCGAATACGACCGCGCCACCACGCGCGGCCTCCCCCGCTTCGCCTACTTCAAGTCGGACGCCGCCCACGCCGCCGCCCCCGCAGACGCGCGCGACACCGACCCCGAGCGCGCAGCAAAACTCCAAGCCTTCAAACAGAAACTCCGCGCCGCGCACACTGTCAAAGAGTTCGACACACCCGACAACCTCGCCACGCAAGTCACCTCAGACCTCCACCGCTGGCTCTTCGATGACTACCTCACACCGAAGCTTCGAGGCGCGCTCACCGGCGAAGTCACGCGCGGAGACGCGCAGGCGCTACTGGACGCGGTTAAGAATTTACAAAGTCTCAAACAGGACTTGCTCGACTCGCTGCGCGGCGCGGGCTTCAACATCGCTTCGGGCGAACGCTCGGCCGCAGTTAGTGGAGACAGGAACCGAGTCGTTACAGGCGACGACAACATCGTCGCCGAGAACGTGGCCGGGGACGTGGTGCACGGCGACAAAATAGTCAACGAAGCGCTCCGACCCATCATCCCGACTCTGCACCAACTCCGCGCTCCCGTCGGCGACTTCGTCGGGCGCGAGAAGGAGATAGCCGACCTGCTCGCTACGCTGCGAGGCGGAAGCAGCGCCGCCATCACCGGCATCAGCGGCATGGGCGGCATCGGCAAGACGGAGCTTGCCTTCTACGTCGCCGCCGGCCTGCGCGACACCTATCCCGACGCCCAGCTCGTCATAGACATGCGCGGCACGGACGACCCACCGCGCGACCCCGCTGACGCGCTCGCCTCCTGCATACGCGCCTTCCTCGGCCCCGAGCAACGTCTACCCGACGCCCTGCAAGAACTGACGACAATCTACCGCAGCGTCCTCGAAGGCAGGCGCACACTCATCCTCCTCGACAACGCCCGCGACAGCGCGCAGGTGCGCCCGTTCCAGCCGCCCGTAGGCTCGGCGCTTCTCATCACTTCGCGCAACGTCGTCACACTCCCGCGCATGACGCGCGTCACGCTCGAACAGCTTGAGCCCGCCGAGGCGCGCGAACTGCTGCGCGGCATCGCCCCGCGCGTCCCCGCCGACACGGCCGACCGGATTTCCTTTCTCTGCGGCTACCTTCCGCTCGCCATCCGCGCCGCGGGCAG
>JBEVJD010000117.1:0-16124 GCA_040510435.1 Pyrinomonadaceae bacterium
GGCGGGAGGTTCAGGTCGGTGGGGGAGGTGCGCCGCGCGCCGTGGCGGTTGGGGTTGACGTGGGTGCCCGCGTCCTGCGCGCCGGCGTTGAGGGCGTCGGCCACCGTGGCGCGCGCGACGAGGCGGATGGTGAACTGCTCGCCCACGCGCCCCGCACCAACGTCCACGACGGCGAGCACCCCGACACACTGGCCGCGCGCGAGCCTCGGGCTCATCGTCGAGCCAATCGTGACGGGGCGGTCGTTAGCGTCGAGCGCGCCCGAGCCGTCTACGTCGAAGTGGAGCGAGACGAGCGCGGCCGGGGCCGAGACTTCGGCCGAAGGCAGAGTGTAGAGGTCGGGCGTGTTGCCCGTGTTGCAGACGCGGAAGAGGCGCGTCACCCGCTCGTTCGGCCCGACGCTGGCCGAGGGCTCGGTCTCGTCGGGCGTGACGGTGACTGAGGCGACGGTCGAGACCGTCACGGTGATGGTCGGCGAGACGGTCAAAAACTCCTGACCCGTCTCGTCGGCGTAGGTCGCTTCGGCGCGATTAGAGATTACGACGCCCGCCTCCACACCCCCGTCCCGCGCGGCCGCGACCCGCCCCCCCGCCGCGAGTGCGGCGAGGGCGACCAGGAGCGCGAAGGCGCGGAGGAGGATGTGGGGGCGGGCGTTAATCATCGGAGAAGACGAAACGCGTTGCTCAGGGTTGTGGGTGTTAGGTGTTGGGTGTCGGGCTCAGGTCTTAACCAGCACCCAGCGCCCAACACCCGACACCCCGTTCCCTAGTTGATCCGGCGGCGGAAGACGAACGTCCGCGAGACGCCGGGGCTGACCGTGCCGGCCGCGTCCCTGAGGAACGTGGTCGCCGCGGTGACGGCTCCGCTGGTGTTACCGTCGGTGATGGTGCCGCCGTTGGAGTCGGTCGGCGCGGGGGTCGTCAACTGCGTGGTGGTCGCCGCCCAGTTGTTGGGCGCGACCGCCCCGTTCTCGCTGATGACGACGCTCGACGCGACGAGGTCAACGCAGCCCGCGCCGCCGCCGCCCACCGAGACGTTCGAGTACGTGATCGTGTACTCGATGTCCGCGCCGGGGACGGCGTCGCTCGCGCCGCCCACGCCCGTCGAGTTGAAGACCTGCGACGACTTCACGAGCTTCAGGAAGCCCGTGTAGTAGTTGTCGCGGGTGTCGTTCGACGACGCGGGCGTGACGCCCGAGGTCGCGCGCACCGTCGTGCTGAAGCCGCCCGTCTGCAAGACGGTCGTGCCGGCGGGCGCGGTGACGCGCACGATGACGTTGGCCGAAGCGCCGAAGGCCACGGCGAGCGTGGTGCTGCCGCCGCCCGAGAGCGTGGTGAACGACGTGCCGCCGTTCGTGCTCAACTGGACGGTGAAGCCCGCGGGCACCGTGGGCGCGGTGAAGGTGAACGTGTCGTTGGCGTTGCCCGTGTTCTGCACCGTGTTGGTGAAGTCAACGGTCGTGGCCGCGGCGAGCGTGCTCAGGTGCGACAGCCCGGCGATGGCCGCGGGGGCCACCGACTTGTTGGTGTAGTCGTCGTTGTTGTTGGTCGGGCCGACCGCGGCGGGCGCGCCCGCGGGCCCGAGCAGGACGGCGCCCACCTGCGTGAGCAGCGTCGGGAGCTGGAAGCCCTGCGTCGCACTCAGCGCGTCCACGCCGAAGCGCGGCTCGTTGAAGTCGGCGTTGCCGTCGCCCTTGTTGACGACCGCGTCGCCCGACTGGTCGGTCAGATTCGCGCTGACCGAGTTGCGGCCGAACGCGTCGCCGATCTCGTAGAGCGGCAGGCTGGCGTTGATGCCCGTGTTGACCGTGACGACCATCTGCATGTTCGCCACCGAGGCGGCGGGCGCGAGCGACGCGCCGACGTTGTAGGCGATGCGGGTGACCGTGCCCGGGGGCGGCGCGGCGGTCGTCCAGACGGCGGCCGTCACGGGGTCGGTCGTCAGCGCCGAGGTCGAGTAGAGAACGGTCACGCCCGCGGGCGGCGTCACCGACGCGAAGGTCGTGCGCGAGGGCACCGGCGCGATGACGAAGACGCCCGTGTTCGAGCCGGCCGGCGCGTTCGTCAGCGTGCGCGACGAGACGGGGCGCGCACCCACGTTGTCGAGCGTCCACGTGTAGGTGACGTTCGAGCCGAGCGCGACGGGCCCGGCCGGGGCCGACAGCGCGAGGCGCATCTGCGCGTCGTTCTCGACCGAGGTCGTGATGCTGCCGACGGCCTCTGACTCGCTGCCCGTCAGCGTGACGCTGGGCGGCACCGACGTGCGGACTTCCGCGGCCGAGCCGTTCGACGCGACGTTGTCGCCGGACGCGTCGCCGAGCGCGACGCTGATGGGCGCGCCCGCGGCCGCGCCGGCGTTGACGCTCACGCGCACGACGACCTGGAAGGAGGCGTTGCGCGCGAGGTACGGCGAAGCAGGGTAGAGCGCGGGCGCGGCGTTGCCGAGGATGTCAGTGTCGCCCGCGCCGAGGCCGTTGCCGGTCACGTCGATGACGGCCTGCGTGACGGTGATGGGGCCCGACGTGACGATGCCGGCGCCGAGCGCGGGGAAGCGCACCTGCGTCGGGAAGTTGCCCGAGTTGGTAACGGTGAACGTGAAGTCCACGCTCGTCTGGCCGGCGACGACCGTCGGCACCGAGCCGCCGTCGGGCGTGATGGTCAGCCCCGCGACGTTGGCGACCGTGACGGTCACGGTGTTCGAGATGACCGAGTAGTTGTTGGTGCCGTCAGAGTAAGTGGCCGACGCCTGGTTATTGATCTGCGTGCCGCCGGTGGTGGCCTGGCCCAGCGCGGGCGCGGCCGACAGGCACAGCGCGGCGAGGGCCAGCAGCACCCCGGGGAGTGCGCGCAGGCGTGTGGGGGATGTGTTTCTCTTATTCATCTTCATCAGTTCCTTCCGGTGGTCGGTGGGAGTTGGGCGGCTTTAGCTCAGGTAGGTGCCGGAGGAGGACTTGAATTCGTCCGGCCGCGAGCGTGCCGCGCGGGTTCCCTGGGTCACTTGACGCGCACCTTGTAGGAGGCCGAGAGCTTGCCGCCGGGGGCGAGCGCGTCCGACCACTCGTAGCGCACCTCGGTGTACATCGAGACGGGGGCGGCCACCCTCTTCACGGTGCCGTCCGACTGACGCTCTTCGACGACGGGCTGCGTCGAGAAGGTCTTGCCGCCGTCGATGGAGTAGGTGACGTTGGAACCGTTCTCACCGGCCGCGGAGCCCGCGACGAGCACGGTGCCGGCGGGGATGTGGCCGACGGTCTTGTAGTTGCGCGCCGCGCCCGTGCCCTCGTTCGACGAGACAATCTGCCAGTCGAGGATTTCGCCGGGCTTGACGTGCTCGACCTTGTCGAGCGCGAGGCGGGCGCCGCCGCGCTCGACCGAGCCGGCCAGCTCCACCTTGACCTCGGGCCGGACGGCCGAGGCCGCGGCCTTGAGCTGCCGCTGCGCGAAGGCCGCGCCGCCGACCAGGGCGACGACGCAGAGCGCGAGCAGGGGGGCGGCGGCCCGTCTGTTCTTGAGTCTGTTCATTGAATTCTCCTCCGATGATGGTTGCTTGGGTTTGAGGCGCGAGGCTGGCGGCGTGCGTTACGGCCGGTGCAGGCGCGGGTTAAAAGAGCGAGGTGCGTTAGGGCATGAAGACGTGTGAGCGTCCCCGGCTCAGGCGGGGCCGGCCATCGCCTCCTCTTTGAGGGCGCAGGCGACGGCGTACATGAAGTCCCGGACGCGGACGGGGCGCGGCAGGACGGCGGCGAGGCGCGCGTGCGTGTGCGCCCGCATGATCTCGGAAGGCCGGTCGTGGAAGGCGATGAGCGACGTGCGCGGGGCGAGCTCGGCCAGCGCGGCGACCGCCCCGCTGCGGCCGAAGCCGGCCATGTCGAGCCCGACCGCGATGAGGTCGAAGTCGCCGCGCGCGGCCGAACGCAGCACGTCCATCGTGTGGCGACAACTCTCAGCCTCGTGCCCGGCCGTGCGCAGCGCCCTCACCAACTGCTCGGCCGCCACACGGTCGTCGTCGCAAATCATCACGCGCGCCATCTGATTAATTCCTTTGCTCGAATGAAACTTCCAAAGGTCAGGCACCGAAACACACACCCGCCCCGCAAACCCTTTAACAACCCCCGTACCGCGCGCGCGGCACTCGGGCTGGAAGGACGTAAGTGCTTGAGATTTAGAGGTTTACGGCGACGGAGCGTGCGGTCAGGCGGAGGGCGGACGAGGGCTTTGTGACAGGCGAGGCTGCAATTCTGTCAGGCTGACTGACGTTTTGTCAGTCCCCGTACTCGCGGAGTTTGCGGTAGAGGGTGCGGGCGGAGATGCCGAGGACGGCGGCGGCGCGTTCGCGGTTGCCGGCCTGTTCTTCGAGGACGCGGAGGATGTGTTGGCGTTCGAGCTGGTCGAGCGTCAGGGGGGTCGAGGAGGCGGCGGCGGCCTTGCCCTCGGCGCTGTGCGAGGCGTTGGGCGGGAGGAGTTGGTCGGCCTCGATGATGTCGGTGTCGGCGGCGGCGAGGGCGGCGGCGCGCTCAAGGGCGTTGCGGAGTTCGCGGACGTTGCCGGGCCAGTCGTAGGCGCCGAGGCGCTGGCGCGCTTCCGCCGAGAGGTCGAGTAAGGGGCGGTTGAAGCGCTCGCGGAAGAGGGTGAGAAAGTGTTCGGTGAGGGCGGGGATGTCCTCGCGGCGTTGGCGCAGCGGCGGGACGTGGAGCGAGATGACGTTGAGACGGTAGAAGAGGTCTGCGCGGAAGCGGCCGGCCGTCACGTCTTCGGCGAGGTTGCGATTGGTGGCGGCGACGACGCGCACGTCGGCCTCGCGGTCGCGCGTCGAGCCGACGCGGCGGAAGCGCCCCTCTTCGAGGAAGCGCAAAAGCTTCACCTGCGTCTGCGCGGGCATCTCGCCCACCTCGTCGAGGAAGAGCGTCGAAGAGTCGGCGGCCTCGATCAGTCCCCTCTTCGTCGAGGTGGCGCCGGTGAAGGCGCCGCGCTCGTGGCCGAAGAACTCGGACTCGAAGAGCGTCTCGGGCAAGGCCGCGCAGTTGACCGAGATCATCGGCGAGTCGCCGCGCTGGCTGCGCGCGTGCAGGAAGCGCGCGAGCACGTCCTTGCCCGTGCCGGACTCGCCGGTGATGACGACCGTCGAGTCGGCGCGCGCGGCCGTCTCGGCCAGCGCGACGAGCCCTTCAATCGCCTTGCTCTTGTAGACGAGCGCGCCGGCCGCGTCTTCGGAGGGCTGGCGGACGGCGTCCCTCAAACTCGCGTTCTGGCGGACGAGGCGTCGCTTCTCGTCGGCCTTGCGGATGACGGCCTCGATCTCGTCGAGGGTGGCGGGCTTCGTCAAGTAGTCGTATGCGCCGAGCCGCATCGCCTCGATGCCCGTCCCCAAAGACGTGTCGGCCGTGAGCATGATGACCTCGGGCGCGTCTTCGAGCTTGCGCACCTCGCGCAGGGTGTCGAGCCCCGAGAGCCCCGGCATGCGTATGTCCAGAAGCATCACGTCGAAGTCGCTCTTGGCGACGGCTTCCAGAGCCTGCTCGCCCGAAGCGGCCGGGGTCGAGTCGAATCCCATGCGCGCGACCTGGTCGGACACGAGCTTCCGCAACACGGCGTCGTCGTCAACGACCAACACGCGAATTTTTCTGCTCATAGATGCTGAATGGTGGTAGGTGATAAATGATGAGTGATAAGAGAGCTTCCGAGTCGGGGGCACATCTTATCACTTATCACTCTTCACTATTCACAGTTTTTCGGGAGTCCGCCTGGGGAGCCAGAGGCGGAAGCGGCTGCCCGCGCCGGGCTTGGACTCGACGGTGAGCGCGCCCCCCAGGGACTCGGCCGCCGTGAGCGAGATGGCGAGGCCGAGGCCGGCGCCGCGCCCCGGGTCTTTGGTGGTGAAGAACGGGTCGAAGATGCTCGCCAACGTCTCGGGCGGGATGCCGGGGCCCGTGTCCGCGACTTCGACGCACACGCGCTGGCCGTCGAGCAGCGTCGAGACGCGCACCACGCCGCCCTCGCCCGCCGCGTCGAGCGCGTTCGACAGGAGGTTGTCCAAGACCTGCCGCACCATCGCCTCGTCGGTCGCGACCTCGCCGACCGAGGGGTCGGCGGCGACCTCGACGCGGACGCCGCCCTCCTCCCGCCCCCGGTGCTCGAAGAGCTGCGCGGCCTGCGCGACGACGCGGTTGAGGTCAACGGGGTCGCGGCGCGGGCGCTTCTGGCGCGAGAGGTCGAGCAGCCCGCGCGTGATCTGCTTGCAGCGCAGAGCTTGCCTGACGATCTCTTCGAGGTAGTAGTCCCACTGCCTCTCGCGGGCGGCGTCGGCGGTCGCGGGGTCGGACTTCAGGTCGCGCAGCGTCGCCTCGGCGCAGGTGGTGATGGCGGCGAGCGGGTTGTTGATCTCGTGCGCGACGCCCGCGGCCAAGTGCCCGATGGTGACGAGGCGGCGCGAGCGCGCGAGTTGCTCCTGCACCTCCGCGAGCGTCGTGATGTCGCTCCAGGTGATGACGCTCCAGGGGGGGTGGGTGTCGGGCGTCGGGTGCGGGGTGTCGGGTGTGAATGACTCCGGCTCTTCCTCCGCCGGTAAAGGCGGCGCGGCTTGCTCCCGTTCTTTTAACCCGGCACCCGGCACCCAGTCCCCGGCACCCAACTTCGTGATGGGTGCGACGGCGACGAGGTAGCGGCGGCCGTCCTCGGCCTGTAGCTCGAAGGAGCTGGTCGTGCGGGGCGTGCCCGGTCGCATGTGGTAGGCGGCGGCGCGCTCGCCGAACAGACGCGCGAACGCCTCGGCGCAGGACATGCCGACCACGTCCGACGGGTGGAGCCCCATCGCCTCGGCCGCGGCCATGTTGCAGCGCACGACGCTCATGCGGTCGTCGTGGACGATGATGCCGTCGGGGATGGCGTCGAAGGTCTGCTCCCAGACGCGCTTCGCCGCGCCGAGCGTGTCGAGCAGCCGCGCGTTGTCGAGCGCGAGCGCGGCCATTTCGCCCAGACCTTCGAGCTGCTGACGCTCCTCGGCGGTGAAGCGGTGGTGCTCGCGGTGGCCGACGGCGAGTATCCCTAAGTTCTCGCCGCGCGCGCGCAGCCGCACAATCGCGAGGTCGCGCACGCCCTCGGCGCTGTGCAGCGGAAACTCGCTCCGGGGCAGGTCGCCGGTCAGCCCGTGCACCTCGAAGATGGACTCGTCCGACTCCCGGTCGAAGGAGGCGGCGCGCTCGGCGAGTTCGCCGCGCAGGGGGTTGACGATCCCGCTGCCCTCCGCCTGCACGCTGCGGAAGCCGCTCGTCGCCAGCCACGTGATGGTGCGCCCGGCCTCGGAGAAACTGGCGATGCTGGCCGTGTCGGCGCGCAGGATGCGCCTGACGGTCTCGGTCACAGTGCCGAGCGTGGCCGCGCCCTCCGCGCGCCGCCCGCCCACAGTCTTACTGTCCCTGCTCTCAGCCATCTCGCCCTTATCTTGCCAGAATCGACTGCGAAAGTCTTTGAGAGTCGTTTATACGTTCATCGCGGGCAAGAGTTTAACCGTACCGCTCGCGGCGCTGTTCTGCTGCGTCGTAATTTTCTTTCACCTGACGCAGGCGCCCCCTCGACCGTGGCGACAGTCGGCGCGCAACCCTTCGATTTTCCGGGAGAGTTTGACGGCACGCACCTTGCCCAGTGTGGGCTCGGGCGTTGAAGTTATGAACATCGAAAACTATCCGGTGCGGCGAGAGAAAGACGACAGGAGGCTACTCCTTATGAAGAGAGTTGTTGAGGTTCTGGGGTGGCTCACGGCGGTCGCCCTCTTCGCGTTCGCCAGCCACGCAGTCTTCGCCGCGGGGCAGACCGAGCGCGGCGGCGCGCAGGATGGCGCGGGCGCGGCGCGGCACGAACGCACGGCGCGCGGGCGCGACCGGCTGAGCCCCGGCTCGCTCGTCCGCGAGGCGCGCACCGTCTACGTCGCCGAGAACCGGCACGTCGAGAAGAAGTACCTCGAATACAAGCTCGGCAAGTACGACGAGCTGCGCGACTGGGGGCTGATGCTCGTCTCAGACCCCGCCGCCGCAGACCTCGTCCTCACCGTGGACAAGACGGCGCTCAACTACATCTTCACGCTCACCGACCGGCGCACCTCCGTCATCGTCGCCAGCGGCAAGTGCGTCGCCGTCAACGGCCGCCTCGCCGCCGAGTATCTGGGCAAAGAGATCGTCAAGAAGATTAAGGACGTGCGCGCCTCCGGCGACGGCGGCCGCCGCCGACGCGACCGCGACGACTCGGACGACGACGACGACGAGTGGAGCGAATCATAAAGCCTTCACGACGGGAGGCCGCGGCGGGCGCTTGAAGTAACGGAGGCTGAGACGTTCTGACGTAACGTGATTTTTTTCGGAGGCACTATGGTTCGGAAAATCTTTCTTGCGGCTCTCACCCTGATAATCTTCTCGCCCGCGGCGGCGCGAGCGCAGGGGGGCGGTGCGCCGGACGTTGACACGCACAGGGTCGAGGTCGGCGTCCTTTACACGGGCGTCAACCTCGAAGGCTTCGGCGAGACAGTCAACGGCCTCGGCGGCCGCTTCGGCTACAACTTCAACAAGAATTTCGCGCTCGACGCCGAGTTCAGCTTCTTCCCCGAGACGCACCTCGGTAACCGGCAATCCGGGCAGAAGACGCAGGCTTTCGTCGGCGTGAGGGCCGGCGCGCGCTCGCGCTACGTCGGCCTCTTCGCCAAGGCGCGGCCGGGCGTGATGTTCATCGGCGAGGTCACGTCGGGCTTCAACTGTAACGGCACCAGCTTCGGCCGGACGTGCCGCCCGAGCCACAACAACTTCGCCTTCGACGCCGGGGGCGTACTCGAATTCTACCCGTCCCAGCGCGCCATCGTCCGTCTCGACGCGGGCGACACCATCGTCCGCATACGCAACGCGACGGCCGGCGTCATCGGCGGCCCCGCCGTCACGAGCGACACCACGCACAACTTCCAGTTCAGCGTCGGTTTCGGCTACAGGTTCTGAAAGAGGGAGGAAGAGCGGCGATGAGGAGCAGCATCCTAACCTGCCCAAATGTTGAAGCCCGGCGCAATCGAACGCGTTAACAATAAAGAGAGGGCGTCCGCATTCAGCGCGGACGCCCTCTCTGTTGTTAACGAAAGCTGCTCCCGGTCAGTCGCCCTTCGGCGCGGCGGCGCGCACTTCCGCAGAGACGCCGGCCTCGTACTTCTTGAAGTTCTCGTTGAAGCGGCGGGCGAGGTCTTTGGCCTTCTCGTCGTAGCCGGCGGCGTCCTTCCAGGTGCCGCGCGGCTCAAGAACTTCCGAGGGCACGTCGGGGCAGGAGGTGGGGACGTGGACGCCGAAGACGGGGTCGGGGCGCGTCTCGACCTGCGCGAGCGAGCCGTTGAGGATGGCGCGGATCATGGCGCGCGTGTGCTTGATCTTCATGCGCTGACCCTCGCCGTAAGGCCCGCCCGACCAGCCCGTGTTGACGAGCCAGCAGTCGGCCTTGTGCTCCTGAATCTTCTTCCCCAGCAGGTCTGCGTAGACGCCCGGGTGCAGCACCATGAAGGGCGCGCCGAAGCAGGTTGAAAACGTCGCCTGCGGCTCGGTCACGCCGCGCTCGGTGCCCGCGACCTTCGCCGTGTAGCCGGAGAGGAAGTGGTACATCGCCTGCTCGGGCGTGAGCTTCGCCACGGGCGGGAGCACGCCGAAGGCGTCGGCCGTCAGCATGATGATGTTCGAGGGGTGTTTGCCGTAGCCCTCGGGCACGATGTTCGGGATGCTCGTCAGAGGGTAAGCCGCGCGCGTGTTCTCAGTCTTCGAGGCGTCGTCGAGGTCAGGGATGCGCGTCGCGGGGTCGAAGACGACGTTCTCCATCACGGTGCCGAACATGCGCGTCGTGCGGTAGATGTCGGGCTCGGCCTCGGCGGAGAGCTTGATGACTTTGGCGTAGCAGCCGCCCTCGAAGTTGAAGACGCCGTCGTCGCTCCAGCCGTGCTCGTCGTCGCCGATGAGGCGGCGCTCGGGGTCGGCCGACAGAGTAGTCTTGCCCGTCCCCGACAGACCGAAGAAGACGGCCACGTCGCCCGACTGCCCGACGTTCGCCGAGCAGTGCATCGACATCACGCCGCGCTGCGGCAGGAGGTAGTTGAGGATAGTGAAGACCGACTTCTTCGTCTCGCCCGCGTAGGAGGTTCCGCCGATGAGGACGAGGCGCTGCGCAAAGTCCATCAGGATGAAGGTCTCGGCGCGCGTGCCGTCCGTCGAAGGGTCGGCCTTGAAACTCGGGATGTTGACGACGGTGAACTCGGGGGTGTGAGTCCCCTCACCCGCGTCGTCGTTGATGAACATCGTGCGCGCGAAGAGCGAGTGCCAGGCCAGTTCCGTGACGATGCGCACAGGGAGGCGGTAGCCTGGGTCTGCGCCCGCGTAGGTGTCCTGCACGAACAGCTCGCGCGTCGAGGCGTAGCGCATCATGCGGTCACGGAGGCGGTCAAATTTGTCTTGCGGGAACTCCTTGTTGACCTCGCCCCAGAAGACCTGCTCCTCGCTGGAGGGCTCGCGGACGATGGCCTTGTCCTTGGCGGCGCGCCCCGTGTGCTCGCCAGTGTCGACCATCAGCGCGCCGTGCGCCGAGATGACGCCCTCGCCGCGGCGCGCGACCACCTCGTAGAGTTCGGGGGCGTTGAGGTTCCAGTAGACATCCCGCTCGGGGCGGATGCCCACGCGGTCGAGCCCCACGTCGCTGCGCCTGCGCCCGTGCTCACGCGGCGCGACCGTCTGTTTAATGGCGGCCATAAGTTCTCCTATGAAAATCCGTGAACCGTAAACCGTGAACCGTGACCAGAAAGAATTGCCTTTCACTTGTCACGGTTTACTGTTCACGGTTTACGTCTCCTTTGTTGAATGCTTGAACAAACGCGGCCCGGACGCAGGACAGGAGCGCGGGGCCGCCTGCGCGGGGCATGCGTCCGTGGCGCTCCTGTGATGTGTCGGGACTCGTTCGTGTCGCGTCGGTTAAAGTTTGTCCTTCTCCCGCCGCTCCTCGACCAGCTCGCGCAGCGCGACCGCGAGGTCGCGGGCGGCGCGCTCCAGACGGTCGGCGCAGGCTTCAAGCTCGTCCACGCCGCCCGGGCTCGTGCGCGCGGCCACCGCGGCCAGCGCGTCCTCGGTCTGCAAATTCAGACGTTCCGCGGCCGATGACACCTCTTGCTCCGCGCGCGTGAGCGGCTTCGAGGGAGAAGTTGAACCTTGTGTACTCACCAAAATCAGCCCTGCTTGTCCGATAGGATTTCTCGGCCCGCGGCGGCCACCCGGCCCCGCGCGACCCGCGCGCCCTTAGAGTTCCTAACGCGCCCGTCCAAGATAACAGAATGAGTTCGACTCCGCCATCTCTTACACCAACCCGCGCACACATTTCAAGGGAGGAGTCCCGGCTCAGGCGACGCGAAAGGCATACTCGGACTCGGCCTGAAGGGGCTGCGGCCGTCGCAAAGTAGCGCCGCCGCTTTTGCCTTCGCACGCGGGTTTTGTTATTCGTGGGTGCGATGAGCGGCGTGCCCGGCAGGCGTGAGTTCAAGGCGAGCGAGTGGCGTGTGGTCGAGGCGCACCGGACACCGGCGCGCGTGCAGCGCCTGGTCACGGGGATGAAGTACAACCGCGAGCTTGCGGGCGGGACGCTGCGCAGCTTCCGCGAAGTCCTGCGGCGCGGCGAGGCGCATTGTTTGGAGGCGGCGCTCGTCGCGGCCGTCATCCTCGAACAGCACGGCTACCCGCCGCTCCTCCTAAGTCTCGAATCGCAGGACAAGCTCGACCACGTCGTCTTCGTCTACCGCCACGAGGGGCGCTGGGGGTCTGTCGCGCGCTCGCGCGACTTCGGGCTGCACGGCCGCCGCCCCGTGTTCAGGAATCTGCGCCACCTCGCCTACAGCTACTTCGAGCCCTACGTGGACACGACGGCGCGCATCACCGCCTACGGTCTGGCGAGCATGTACGAGCTGGGCGGCTACGACTGGCGCTTCTCGCCGCGCAACGTCTGGAAGGTCGAGCGCCACCTGCAAGTGATACCGCACAAGCCTCTGCCCTCCTCCGAGCGCCGCTACCGGCAACTCCTCGCACGCTACGAAGAGTTCCACGCGCGCCACCCTGACCGCTCCCCCGACTACTTCGACAGCCGCGTCACCTGGGTGAGATAGGGAGGGGGAAAACAGGAGGCAGATGGCAGTAGGCAGTAGGCAGATGGCAGTAGGTAGGAGGCAGTTAAGAGCCCCGGAGGGGCGGCATGTTTATAGGTTAGGGATGAATCAATTTTCTAATCTCCGGAGGAGCGGCATGTACATGTCGCCCCTGACGGGGCTCAGGGTCTTTTAGAACGCCGGAGCTATAAACATGAAGCCCCTCCGGGGCTGCCGAACGGCCTTCAACTGCCTTGCCGAACAGCCTTCAACTGCCTACTGCCATCTGCCTACTGCCATCTGCCATTTGCCTACTACTTTTCACCACCGTCCGGTGAGGACGAAGGGCGACCAGAAGAAGGGGTGTGGGCGCGTCTGCATCTGGCGGAGTTGCGCCGCGCGCAGGGCGGCCGCGGGGCGCGAGCCGGCGCGCAAAGCCGTGTAGAAGTCCCTCATCAACTCGGCCGTCGCCTCGTCGTCCACCGTCCAGAGGCTCAGCAGCAGGGAGGCCGCGCCCGCGTAGAAGAAGCCGCGGACGAGCCCGAGCAGCTCGTCGCCCGGCGCGACGGCGCTGACGCCCGTCTCGCAGGCCGAGAGCGTGACGAGCGACGCGCCCACGTCGAGCGTGTAGGCGTCGCGCACGGTCAGCCAGCCGTCGCCGAGGCGGAGCGAGGAGAAGAGAGGACTGTCTGGTCGGAACTGGCCGTGGCAGGCGAGGTGGAGCAGGTCGGCCGCGGGCGCGTGCTCGCGCAGGGCGACCACGGTCGCGTGCTCGTCGAGCAGCGCCGTCGCTTCGGGGAAGAGCGGCGCGAGCGTTTCTATCTCGTCGCGCACGCGCGGCGTCTGCTCGTCGGCGACGCCCAGCAGCAGTGCGCGCTCGAAGGGGCGCGAGGGGCGCGCGAGGCAGTAGCCGAGCACCGACGCGCTCGGCGCATAAGAGACTTCGCGCCGCTCGACGACGTAAGCGTCGCCGTCGTCGAGCGCGTGGAAGGGAACGTAGTGGAGCGCGCGGTGCGGGACGACGACGAGGCGGCGTTCGCCGAGCATCGCTTCGACCGGCCGGAGCAGTTGGTCGTAGAGCGTGCGCAGGTGGCGGCGCGCGCGCCCTTCGAGCGACGTGAGGTGCGTGCGCATGCGCGCCGAGCCGTAGCGCAAGGAGCCAATCTGGAAGCGGAACTGCCCGAGCGCTTCGGCGACCGCGTGCTCGTCCAAGAGGCCGCGCACGACCTCGACGCTGTCGCCCGTGACGACGAAGGCCAGCAGTTCGCCGTCGAGCGAGGTGTATTCGACGAGCGCCGTCTCCGCGCCGAGCGACGCCTGAAGGCCCCGCACGTCGAGCGGTTCCGGGCGGCCGAGCGCCGTGTCGCCGCCACGCTGCTGTAGCTGGCGCATGATTTCGAGCGTCCGCATCTCGCGCTCGCGCACGGCATCGTGGAGCGACTGCATGACGTTGGCGCCGGGCGCGGCCTCGCCTGCGCCGCTGCGGTTGATGCGGCTGTAGAACCAGTTCAGTTCCTCGCGCAGGCGGTCGAGCTGTTCGAAGAGGCCGGCCTCGAACTCGTCGCGCGGCTGTGGGCGGACGGAGAGCGCGCCGCTCAGCATCTCGACGAGCGCACGCGAACGCGCGCGCTCCACGTAGGAGAGCGCTTCGCGGACGCGCACGCCCCCCGGGGCGGCGAGGCACAGGCGCACCAACTCGTCGTAGGGCGCGAGCTTGTCGGCGACGAAGGCTGTCCGGAATTCCTCGGCCGGCAGCGGCGCGCGCAGGTCTTCGATGAGCGTGACGGCGCGCTTGAACGACGCTTCGGCCTGCGCCGTGTCGCCGCGCGCGGCGGCCAGGAGCCCGAGGCTCGTGTGGCAGCGCTCGGCGACCTGCGGAAGCGCCTGCGCCTCCGCCTCCTTGAGCGTGGTGTCGAGCAGAATCTGCGCCAGCCGCTCCTGCCCCTGCGCGCGCGCGGCTTCGCCGCGGAGCCAGCGCGCCAGAAGCATCCGCCGCCACGCGCCCGCCTCCGCCAGCGGCGCCTCGGCCTGCGCGGCCAGCACGGCGGTCGAGGCGTAGTCGCCCTCCGAGTGGTGTAGCTGCGCCTCTGCGAGCGTGACGTATGCCTCGCCGACCAGATTGCCCTCCCCGGCATAAAGGGCGCGTGCGCGCGCCAGAAGGTCGTGCGCCTCCGCCGGGTCGCCTCCGATGACCGCGGCGCGTCCGGCCTGCGCGAGCGCCCGCGCCTGCTCGGCGCGCATGCCGAGTTCGGCGAAGGTCGGGATGACGCGCTGGTAGACGGCGCGCGCCTCGGCGGCGAGGTTGAGTTCGAGGTAGGCGTCGGCCAGTTCCAGCTCGGCGATGGCCGACTGGTGCGGCATCCCCATGCTCTGGAAGTGCCGGCGCGAGCGTTCAAGGAGGTCGAGCGCCTCGCGGTAGCGGCCGCGGAAGAGGGCGAGGTCGCCCATGCTGGCCTCGATGGCCGCCTGCGTGGCGGCCATCCCCGCCGCCTCTGCGCGCGCGAGCGCTTCGCGGTACAACTCCTCCGCGGAGCGGAAGTCGTGGCGCAGGGTGTAGAGGTAGGCGAGCGAGTTCTCGGTGATGGCGAGTTGCTTGATGTCGTCCGTCGGCAGGAAGCGGGCGCGTGCGAGCTTGAGGTAGCGCTCGCCCTCCTCGTAACGGTCGCGCCGCACGCAGAGGTTGCCGATGTTGTGCTCGGCCTTGCCGGCGGCGGGCAGGTCGCCGTATTCCAGAAAAACGTCGCGCGCGCGCAGCCCCGTCTCGATGGCCTCCTCGTAGCGGCCGAGCATGGCGAGCGCGATGAGCTTGCTGACCTGCGTGGAGGCGGCCGTGTGCGGCTGGCAGAGGTGCTGGAAGCGCGACTCGGATTCGTCGAGCCGGCGGATGGCATCTTCCATCCGGCCGCCGACGAGCGCGGCGATTCCCTGGCCCCAGTCGCGCAGCGCCGCGACCTCTTCGGAGTCGCCCGCGTCGGCCAACGCTTCGAGCGCCAGCGCGGCGGCGACGGCGCGCGGCGGGTCTCCGCTCCACGCTTCGAGGCAAACGTCCTTGAGCGCGTGCGCCAGCGACGCGTCGGCCAGCGCCGTGTGCGCGGCGAGCAGCGCGCGCCGCTCGCCTTCGTCACCGGCCGAGACCAAACGCGAGACCAGTTCCGCTCGGCTCATCTTCGGGTCGTTCGCCACAGATGGAAGTTACATAAGAGGCGTTAACCACAGAGACACAGAGACACAGCTAAAACACAGCTTTATCTTTAGCTGTGTCTCTGTGTCTCTGTGTCTCTGTGGTTAAATTCGTCGTCGGGTCTACGTCCCTTAAGCCTTCAAACTCAACTCAGGAATCTCGACCTCCGCGTCATTGAGCCGCAGGCGCAGCGCGTAGACGCCCTCGGCCACGGGCGGGAGCGCGAACTCGCAGAGGTCGTTGAGCGCGGCGCGCGCGGCCGTGGAGCCTCCGGAGACCATCTCGACCTCGCCGCCCTCGCAGGGGCCGAGCACCTGACCCGAGACCGTCCAGCCCTCGCCGCCCGCGGCGAGCCGCAGGTCAACGTCGAGGTCGCCCGCGCTGAAGAGCATCTGGCGGGCGGGCGCGGCCTGACCCGAGCGCACGCCGAAGGCCGGCCGGAGGCTGCTGCTGTCGAAGGTGAGCGCGGCGACGAGGCGGCGCAGGAGCCCGGGCTCCGCTTCTTGCGCGCGGCGGGCGCGGAACATGCGGACGACCGAGGCGACCAGACGGGGCGGCGCGTCCTCGGACGCGTCGGCGCGCATGAGCGCCGCGAGGCGGCCGAGCTGCGCGGCCTGCGCCGAACAGGTCGTGCAGTCGGCAAGGTGCGTGCGCGCCGCGGCCGCCTCTTCCTGAGACAGGCGTCCCTCGGCCAGGTCGGCCAGCCGCGCGAAGGGTATGTGTCTGGGGGTCAGTCTCATGTTGCGCTCCAACGGGGGCGCCGGAATCTACAGCGCCCGCACGTCGAAACAGTGCGCGGGCGGCGGCGAAAAATACATCGGG
>JBEVJD010000118.1:0-28040 GCA_040510435.1 Pyrinomonadaceae bacterium
GCACCTCTTTCGCCGAGAGTGCCCTCCCGGCAGGCTCCGAAGGCAGTTCAGGCGGCGAGACCAGCTTGGTCGAGGCCGGGTTGAGCTGTATAGCCCCGGCCGCCTTGAGGTACTCGAAGAAGGAGCGCACCACCGACAGCTTGAAGGCAACTGTCGCGGCGCTCTTCTTCTGAGAGCGCAGCCTGTCTCTCCAGAGCAGTACGTCTGCAGGTGCGACTTCCGAAGGGGGCTTCATGCCCGCGAACTGGAAGAACTCCCGCAAGGCCCGGCCGTAGGCGCGCCGCGTCGCCTCGGAGACCGATTTATTGACAAAGGGTGCGGCGCTCTTAGGGTCAAACCTCCTCGCGGGAGATTCGCCGCTGCGGAAGATTTCAGGGGTCAACGCCTCGGTGGACAATGGGTGAGAGCCTCCTAAAGCTGATTTGACGAGCAATATCGAGGCAAATCATGTCTCAACAGGCTGACCTTGCCAAGAATCGTGTTCGTAAAATATCCAAAGAGCGAAACTCCTAATCCATCTAGGATCAGCAATTACGGAGATTTTAAAGAGTGTTAACGGACAAGAGGATGAGAGCAAGGTAGTCTACATTACGTAATAGATGGTTGTTTATATTTCAGCTTATTTCTGCCTCGGTAGTGTCCAATCGGAAACTACGGTCAGGTTTCAGATTAGCCCCGGGTGTAGCTCCGGCCCAGAGATAAACCAAGAATAAACCAGTTCTAACCTATTGGACCCCATAGACGTATCGGTAACTTTCCTGACCCAGCAGCAGAACGTAACGGCCTATTCCAAGAGACTTGGGCTGGCTCTTCCGGGGCGCTCAGGGTTGGAATGGATCTAATCTGGGCAAGAACTTCGGGGATGGCCGTTAGAATATAAGTATGGGACTGCCTATTGATGATCAGTGTAGGTGCCGAGGTAAAACCCTGACACGAATTCCCGGCGCCAGTTTAGGGTAGGCCCGCCAAGAATGGAAAAGTTAAATCCCGGCGGGCTCTGAGGGGCTTAAGGTGTGGAAGGTGTGGCAACTAACTTTCTTCGCCACGAACGCCGCCCCGAAGGCACTCCTAACCTCTGCTTGAAGCATGCCCTCGGAAGAGAGGCGTAGGGCGCTTCTCCGGAACGAGTGGGCTGCCATCCTATCGGTCGGAAAGGCCGCCCACGCCCCGCCCGACGGGTGAATTCGGGTTTACTCCCTAATTTTGTACCGTTTATCGTCGGCGTAGAATTCAGGATTGTATTTCTTCCCGATTTATATATAATTACCGAACTGCCTCGCATCAACCACACCATGAACCACGTATCCGACACGTGATTCTTTTCTTAACCGTTGAGAGAGGAGCCTCGAATGTCAGACATCACCGAGAACCAAACTCACGCTGAAGTCACGGATGAGACGACCGCCGAAGCTTCGTCAACCGATGAGAAGCCGCCGCAGGGGCGGCGGCAGTTCTTTACCGGAATGGCGACGGCCTTAGGTGCCGGGATCATCCTCAGCGCAGCCGAGAGCGCCAGCGGATCCGAGAGGAGTGCGGCCGAAGTCCGCAGCCGCATACTGTCGCGGATTCAAAGTGACCTGAAGAGGTCGCAGAACGAGATGTTATTTGGTTATGACAAGCCCGACAATGACACGCCTCATGGTCGGTACGTCAAAGCGGAATAGCGTCCCTCAACATCGTTGTTAAGTCGGTCGTTACCTCTAAGCTTGTTTTTCAAAGTAGCTCGAAGGGCGGCCCCTCAGATGCACCAGTGGTGCTGTGTCGGTGCACAACAAAAGGTTGGCTTCACCGCCTCCCGGACTCCCCTGAAAGCGTCCGCGGATGTGGTAGAAGACATCCTGCATCCGGCCGTCTTTAAGCCCCCGCAGGAGTTCTTAACCGGAACTTCTAGTTTTCGACCATAACCCGAGTAACTCTCTGCCCCGCGAGCGAAGACGAATTAGAAGGCTTGAGGGACGATAAATCTTTACGCCCTGACCTGAACGGCGTAGAGGTCTATGCTGGCGTGCTGAAGCCGGGGGCGCGGCTACGTTTGCCTTTTGTCGCGTGCCTCCGCCGCTTGAGTCATAAACCTCGGCAGACCCTCTACGCCGTCTTAACAGTTTCCCGCGACCCATGCGCGTCGCCATACTGCGGGCGCGCCGGAAAGGTTCCGTCGCCTAAGCGGTCGGAGCGGGGCACACGTGGCGAGCCGCCCGGGCTCCGGCTCAAGCTCATACAGCGTTCTAAGGGTATTGGTGTAAGGCTATGGAATGGGCACTGTCGCCTGCGAAGAGCTTCAGTTGTGTGCGGGGAAGCGTCGATGAACAGTTCTTCTCACAGTGCGCGCGCGAGTACGCACTGTCGCTCGCGTCGATGGTAATGGAGAACTACGGCCCGGCCTGCGCCCCGGAACCGGCGCTCTTGTCCACGATGCTGGAGCACCCCCTTGCGTCCGGCCACGTGCCGCTCTGGTGTCCTGAGTTGGGCCACTGTCTGCTCGCGCTCAGGTCGCACAAGCTTCCGGCGGCGCAGAGGGGCTTAACACAGCTTGTGGTCAATCTCCTCTGCGCGGGCGTCCCCGGCACTTGGGAGGTTGAGTCGGCCGAGCCCTTGCGCTTCCGGTGGGACAGGTTTCTTCTGCCGAAGGCCTTACACCTGAGGATCGACAGCGACGGTAAGGAAGCGCGTGTCGATATACGGGGTCCGGAGTCGCGTCAAGCCGTGCGGTTTTACGCCGCCGGGAACGGGCGGCGCGGGTGGGAGGGCGCCGACGCCGAGGCGCTTCCGTATCTTGAGCTCGGGCATAATCGGGCGCTGCTCCTGTCCGCCGTTCACCACAAGGGGCTTGACTTGCCCGACCCCGTCTTTCCCGGAGTGGACGCGGTGACGGAGGCGCACAAGCGACTCCTTTCGGATCCGCTCGACCTCGTCCGCGAGCACTTTCCGTCGTGGAGTTCCTGGTTCGACCGGGTCATAAGAACGATCACCATCACACAGAGCCCGCCGGAAGGGACTCACAGCGGGACGGTAGACGGGTACTACGGCTATATCTGGATCGGCGACTCGGGCGACGCGCTGAAGGTGGCCGAGAGCCTGATCCACGAAGCGTCTCACCAGTACTATTTTTTACTGAGCCGTCTGGTGCCACTGACGAACGACGACGGCAGGCGTTTCTATTCCCCGTTCGTCAAGAGGGAGCGTCCGCCCGACAAACTGCTGCTCGCGTACCACGCCTTCGCCAACGTGGAGATATTCTATGCGGAGTGTCTCCGGCTAGGGATCGAACCGGCACAGTGCGAGCGCGCCCTGGCGCAGTTGGGGGGGGAGCTGGGCCACGTCCAGCGAGTTCTTTCCGACGAGATCGACATGACCCCGGCGGGCCGGTCCTTATTCGACGCGCTACACGCATGCAGGTCTAGTCATGGCGCACTCAATTAGATCGCTGGTCGTCAAGATCGCTCAGCGTTGCAATCTGAACTGTACCTACTGCTACGTCTACAACCACGCCGACAAAAGCTTCCGGCACCGGCCGGCCTTCATGTCGAGGCAGGTTTTCGAGTCGCTCGTCGAGAGGATCAGCGACTACTGCGCCGTGAGGCCCGGGCAGGCAATCGACCTCGTCTTTCACGGCGGCGAGCCGATGCTCCTTAACCCGCGCGAGCTCGACGTGTGGCTGACGGAAGCGGGCTGCCGGCTAGGCGGGCAGATCAGGTATGGCTTACAGACAAACGGCACGCTGGTGAGTGACGCATGGCTGGATGTCCTCTCCCGCCACAACGTTCAGCCGAGCATAAGCATCGACGGGCCGCCGGAGGTGCACGACGAGTTCCGCGTCGATCACAGCGGGAAGGGGTCGCACGCGCGCGTGGTCGCGGGACTCAGGAAGCTCGTTGACGCGGGACTCGACCCGGGGGCACTGTGCGTTATCAACCCCGGCCGCTCCGGCATCGAGGCGTACCGGCACCTCCGGTCGCTGGGGTTCAAGCGGATGGATTTCCTCCTTCCCGACGCGACCCACGACTCAAGGCCGCTGCTCTACGGCGGGCTCGGGCCGACGCCGGTGGCCGACTACCTGATCCCAATCTTCGACGAGTGGTTCGGAGAGGACGACCCCGAAATCCGCATCAGGCTCTTTATCGAAGTGCTCCGCCTGCTGTTCGGCGGTTCCCCACTCACAGACAACTTGGGCGCCTCACTGGGGGGGCAGAACTATCTGATCATCGAGACGGACGGGAGCATTCACGGCACCGACGTGCTCAAGATATGCTACGAAGGCGCGTCGGACACCGGCCTGAATGTGCTGGAGAACGGTTTTGACGACTTGCCGAAGGCGAGCCCGCTGGTATTCCAAATCATCGACCACGGCGTCCCCCTCTGCGAGACGTGCTTGGCCTGCCCGGAGCGCGAGGTTTGCAGGGGGGGCGCGATGGCTCACAGGTACTCCCGGGCGAAGGGGTTCGCGAACCCAACCGCCTGGTGTGAGGACATGTTGAAGCTCATCGGCCACATCCGGTCGGCCGTCTCACGGGTCACTCCCGCTCCCGCGCCGCGCCCGGAAGCGGCCGCGGTGTCAGACAGCTTTTAGCCCTCCCACCAGAGACGTATGTCCGCCGAGGTGCCCATCTCCGAATTGGTCGAGCTCGACGCCCGCCCGGCGCCCAACGCGCTGGCGGACGCGGTCGGGGATCGATACCTCTACAGCACCAACCCCGTATTCGCCAACGTGCGGGACGCAGCGGTGCATTTCGGCTACCGTTTTTCGGCCCGGAATACCAGGCTGTGGCGCGACTATCAGGTGCTGCCGCTCCTCACCCTCCACCGCATTATCCGGGGCAAAGTCGTTCCGTATTCCGACAACCGATCTACGCTGACGCGCTTGCTGGAGCGGCACCCCGGGGTCGCCTTACCGGCATCTTTCATACAGAACAACATCAAGCGCAACTACACCCTCCACGAGGCGGCGCACTGCATCGCCAGCTCTATTTTTCGGCGGGAGGATCCCGGCTTCGCGTTCGTCTGTCGCACTAAAAAGGAGAGGTTTGTTCTTAAGGAGATTTTATCCGAGTCTTTCGCCAACACGGTCGAGACCTTCGCGGCGGCGGTTGACCCATCGCCGATGCCCGCTTTCATTTTTTCCCTGAACTCCTACATGAGGGGCACCGCCAAAGGCAAGGAGGTCATGGACGGGGCGCGTAGGGAGTTCGGCGACGACCTTGCGTTCCTGATACTGTGGCTCTGCTACTTTGAAGCGAACCTGGCGCTCGGGGAGCCGGACGAGAGTACACACGTCAGAGTGCTGGAAGCCGCCGACGCCCCGCTGTCCCCTGACTTCGATACGCAATTGTTCGCGCGGCTCATCAGCATTGGGTTCGAGCTGAACCGGGGCTTTCGCGAGAGTACGGCGCTCACCTATTTCGGCCTGCTGGGTTGCGGGCCGGAGTTCGGTGCGTTGCGCGAGGCGCGCTGGCTTGAGCATGACCGCTACCGGAACTTCGCCCGCCATGTCGGGAGCGTGTTCGCGGAGGTGATGTGGCGAGGCGTGAGGAGCCGGGTCGCCGAGGGTAACCCGCGGACTCTCATGCGTGCGCACTCACGGGCCATGCAATCTAACAAATGAATTCCTCACGGCCGGGAGTGGCACATGCCTGCGGGATATGTAAGTAGCGCGGCCCCGCCGTCCGCAGTCAACTTTCGACTACTGCGGGTGCCTCTGCCGCCGCACTTCCGGGCGCAGTTCGAGCCGGAGGCGGTCGGCGGGCGAGGTCGAAGTCAGGTATTACCTCGTCGGGGGGCGGAAGCACGGTGAACTGGACTGCCAACACTTTCGCCATCCCCAGCAGCCATGCCTTCGCTATCCGGTGCATCCCGTCCATGACCTCACCCTCCGGGGAGAGGATGACGGGGTATTCCAGGTCAGCCTCGTAGATGCGCTTCGCGTGGAGCGCGACCGCGCGGCAAGTCGGGGTCTCGCCGTAGATGTTGAACCAGAGGTTCTCGTCCAAGTCCTTCAAAGAGTCGAGAGACACCCACCGCCTCGGCAGGGCCTCGGAGAGTCTCCGGAGCCGCGCCACGTCCCAGACCGACAAGGCCCCATCCGGCCCGAGCGTTGACAGAATTTCCGACACTACCTGACTCCCTCGCATGGCTCGTCAGTCTCAAGGCCGCGGAGGCGGCGCACATACAGGCGCTCATCGACGACCATCGCCTCGACGCCCCGCTCGACGACAAACCGCGCCAGGTCGCTCATCCGGTTGATGAACCCCCGCCCCGGATAATTAAGCGACGTATTACACAACATCCCCGTGCCGGTCAGCGCGGCGAACGCGCGCAGGAGTTCGTAGAGGGGACGATTCTGCTCCGCGTTAACGGTCTGGACGCGCGCGCTCCCGTCGTCGTGTGTGACCGCTTGGAGTTTCGGGGATTTGACCAACTGGAAATGGAGCATGTAAGGGCTCACACCCTGCCAATCGAACCACTCGGAGACTTCCTCCTCAAGGCAGACGGGAGCCACCGGCCTGTAGCTCTCCCTCCGCTTTATGTGGTTCAGCCGGTCAGTCGTCTCCTTCGAGAAGGGCGCGGCGAGCAGCGACCTGTTCCCCAGCGCGCGGGGGCCGATCTCATACCGACCCTGCACCCAGGCGACGACCGCCCCCCGGCCCAGTAAACGCGCGACGCGCTCATAATCTAACTCGCAAACCTCGAACTCTTCGGGGGCAGGCACATCGTGCTGGAACGGCTCCCCGGCGTAAACGTCCCACCGCAGCTTCGCGTCGCCGGTGAAGTGGCGCTGGGCGTCGGCGGCCACGCCGACGGCGATGCCGGAGTCGTCCGTGCACGGCGGCACAAACACGTCCTCGAAGAGTCCGCTGTCGCGCCACTTGCTATTCCAGTCGCAGTTGAGGCCGCAGCCCCCGGCGATGAGCAGCGGCCAGCCGTTCCTGAGGTTGGCCTTCGCGACCGAATAGAAACGGTCGAAGAGCGCCGCCGAGAATTTGTACGCGAACCGCCGGAAGCGTTCGTCGAGGTGGCCGCCGTTCCAGAACGGCAGGTGGCGCAACTGCTCCTTCCTCAAGGTGGCGCTGTCGAAGCCGTTGAGTAGGACGCGCATGAGTTCCTCTTCCGCGGGCGGCAAGTGCGACTCATCACGGAGGCTGGCGAGGGCCATGAGTTTCCCTGCGACGCCGTAAGACCAGCCGCGCGAGTCGTCCGGGAAATCGCGGTGGGCCAGTTCATACAGGAACGAGTAGCGGTGGCCCGGCTCGGTCACCGGCGTGGCGAGGCGCGTGATCCGGCAGTTCTCGTCGATGCTACAGAACGTCCCGATGTCGCCGTCGTAGATGAGGGCGTAACACGGCCGCCCCTGTTCGAACGGGGAGAGACCGTAGGCGCAGAAGATGTGCGCGCGCTCGTGAGAGGTCGAGAACCGTTGGGTGTGGGCGTCGGCGTCGAACGGCTCGACGGAGATGACCGAGTCCTCACAGCCGTGATACCCGCCGTCGCGCCCGAACCAGCCGCCGACGGCCAGCACGTCCGGCTCGCCGTCAAGGTATTGCAGCGCAGCGGCCATCCTGTCGGTGGTCAGCTCCGCGTACCGCGCCTGGTTGTCCTTCTGCGCCTCGACGTAAGCCATCAACCGTCCGTCTCGGACAAGGGCGACGGCCCCGTCGTGCTCGGTGTGGAGCGCAACAATCCTCATCCCTTGGGAACCCCCGATCCGCCTCCACTCAAGAGGTAGCTTGTTGAGAACAGGGCGTCACGATTCGGTCCGGGTCGCCGCCGCGCCCTTACCGGGCCGGCACTTCGCCCGACCCGCTCGCCGCCGCATCGGGTTGCGTAAGCTCAGACGAGCCGGGAGCAGGCGAGATGGCCGCCCGGACGTGACCCAAGTACTTCAGTAGGTCGGCGCACCACACGCTCGGGTTCATGAACCCTTTGGCGCGGGAATACCTGTGGGGAACCGCGCCGCCCCCGCATGTTTCCCGCTCCGGGCAGGCCAGGCACGTCTCGCACAGCGGCATCCCCTCGTTCACTAACTGGGACAGCAACGGGTCTCCCGTCTCAAGGTCATCGAAGCCGTGTCGGAGCACGTTCAGGCTCGACTCCGGTGCCCCGTCGTAACAGACCTTGAGCGCGTCGTTAGCCAGAATGCTGCCGTCGGTGTCGATGATCAGGTAATCCTGCGTAGCTTTGCCGAGCGTGTCCGTGCCCGGCAACGCACCGTACAAAACCCTGATCGCTTCGACGAAGACGCGTATCACAACGTCCGGGTCGTCTTCGCCGAACCACTCGTCGAAGATCGGGATCAGGTAGTCGGCCACCGGCGTCGGCCCGAGCCCGCCGTAGAGCACCGACTTGAAGTCGTGGGAGACATCCGGGAAGAGGAAGTTCATGCGCCGGATGCCCAACGAGCGCAGGTGCCGGTACGCCTCGATGCCGGACTGACGGGGGTTGATGACGCATAACACGTTGGTATCTAGCCCCGCGTCGATGAGCTTCCTGAGCCCCTCGACCACGCGCGCGTGCGAGCCCTTCCCGCTGTGATCGACGCGGAACTCGTCGTGCGCCTCCGGCGGCCCGTCCAGGCTGACGCTCGTCCGGATGCCGTGCTTCTTGATAAGGGCGATCCAGTCGTCGCTTACCAGCGTGGCGTTCGTCTGCACGGTGTAGCGCACCTTCCGGCCCACGATCGGCGCGGCCTCCGTCAGCCACTCGTTCAGTTCGTGCGGGTCGAACAACATCGGCTCGCCGCCGTGGAAGGCCAGCCCGAGGGGGTGGCCTTCGTGGGCGTCGTAATAGTCGGAGATTCGGTTGACCAGCGCGCGGAAGACCTCACGCGACATGAAGGCGGGGCGCGTGCGGAAGCGCTGATCCGCGTGGTTGTACATGTAGCAGTACGTGCAGTTCAGGTTGCAGCGCTCTGCGATCTTGACGACTAAGCCGTTAATCCGTGAGTTCATATCTTGACCTGTTGACTAGCAGCGAGTCCATGACGCAGCGGCCGAAGGGCGTGAAACTCACGTCGGAGACGAGCGCCCGCTCGACGAGGTCCAAGTCCGGCCGCAGTTGTTCGATGGCGTCTTTGCTGCGCGAGACGCTGACCCCCGCCCGGACGCAAGCCCTGTAAAAGAGTTCGACGTTAGCGAAGGCGTGGTACGCCAGCAGGATGCGCTCGGCGGGCCGCTCTTTCCTGACGAACGGCGAATAGTAGAGCCTGCCGTCGTCGTCGGTCAGCGCGGCGAAGCGCGTCAGGAGCGAGAAGTACTGGTGCGAGCATTCGTGGATCAACATCTCGGCCAGCTTGACCGGGTCGTGCCGGTCGGTCATGAAGGTGAAGCCGAAGTGACCCTCGAAGCTGCCGCTGTGCATGCAGTCGGGCGGGCTGCGGACGAGGCAGAGGTAGCGCAACACGCGCTCGATCCAAAGGCTGCACGGCGGGAAGTGCTCGCGCAGAAAAGACAGGCAGGAGGAGACGTTCTCCATCTGCGACGGCGTGATCTCGTCTAAGGGGGGGAACTCAGGCCGCGGCAGGTCGAGTTGTTCGAGCAGCCTGCCTGTCAGCAGCAGAATAGAGGAGTCGCGCGCGGCGAGCCGCGGAATGGTTTCGGCGTCGGGGCCGTGCCAGAGCCCCGGCGCGCCCGCGGCTCGGAGACTGAGCGCCCGGGTGTCGCCGCCCGTCCGCGCCTTGAGCAAAGCGTGCCGGCCGTCGCTCTGAACCTCGACGGCCTCGGCCTCCGGCAGAAGAAAGTGCCCCCAGCGGAGGCGTGATGGCTGCCCGAGGTAGATCGCCCAATCGCCGGGGGCTCCGCTGCACGACAGGTTGAGTAGAATCTGGCCCACGCCCCTCGCGGCCTTCGGCGGGTCGGGCGACCTGAGCGCGGCCAGGCACTGCGCCAGTTCCGGGCACCAGAACGGCGAGTATTCGGCGGCGTGAGGAGATGTTAGCAGCGAGAGCGCGGAGGTCGCGTCGGGCCGGAGCATCTGCGGGTAGCGTTCGACGGCCATCGTCAGCAGCGAGACGGCATACTCGCGGACGACCTGCGAGAAGAAATCCTCGTCGAACTCTTCGTACAGACAACCGAAGCCTCTCACCTCTGAAGGGACGCTGTCAGCCATAATCCAGCTTACCGTCTGCCCGGGCGCCGGGCGCCCGCTAAAGGTGACTGGCGGCGGCTTGCCATGTGTAAGCGGCTGAGGTAGGACGCCCGCCCGTTCGTCGGCGGAGGCGGGGACGGACTTATCTCGGCGCGCGGTCACATGCTAGGACGCCGGACACTGTGAGTGGGGCGGAGAACGGGGCATTACTGTAGCACGGGCCTTCTGACCCCGCAATAAAATTTCGGCGCCGGCGCGCTGGCCGGCACAATAGTATTGTGCCGGCCAGCCGTCGGGGGTACAATCCGAACACTCACGCCCCGTCGTGTCTAATGTCGTCTTCAACCTACAGGAACTCGTCGGAGGGCAAGGGGTATGGAGAATGACGGTCAGGAAAGTGTCACCGTCTCAGCCGTCGGCGACATCATGTTTGACCCCGTGGTGAGGCCCCCGCGCGTCTTCTTCTACACGCCCGAGGCGGCGGCCGCCATCCCGCGTTACAACCCGTCGCTCCCGCTGCCGTTCCTCAACACGGAGGAGAGCATCGAGTGGCTACACCGCAGGGGGGTGTCCACCGAGGGCGTCGATAAGACCTCGCATGCTTCGGAGAGCATTCTGCTCGACTTCCCGCCGGGCGCGCTCGACCCCGATTACCCGTTTCGCGGAGTGCGGCCGGTGTTCTCGAAGTCCGACCTCGTTTTCGGGAACCTGGAATGCCCCCTCTCGACCCGCGGGCGGCCCGTGAGGAACGACCTCTGCTACCGCGCCAGCCCCGACTTCGCGCGGGCGCTGGCCGACGCCAACTTCAAGGTGCTTTCCTTCTCCAACAACCATTGCATGGATTACGGGGAGGTCGCCTTCCTCGACACGCTCGCCGAGCTGAGGCGCAGCGGCATTCAACCGGTCGGCGCGGGCGAGGACTACCGCGAGGCGTGCCGGCCTGCACTCTTCGACGTGCGGGGGGTGCGCGTCGCGTTCGTGGCCTTTAACCTTTACGGCCCGGACTCCACCTTCGCGCTGCCGGACGAGAGCGGCGTCGTTCCGCTTAACGGCCTGACGATAGAGAGGGTGGTCGGGCGGCTGCGCGGTCGAGCGGATTTTATCTTCGCGTCGGTGCATTGGGGCCACGAAGGGGTCGGGACGCCAAGCACGGATATGATTAAGCTGGCGCACCAACTCGTCGATGCCGGCGCCGACGTGATTCTGGGTCACCACCCGCACATCCCCGGAAGCATCGAGGTCTATAAATCGAAGCCGGTAATCTATTCTCTGGGCAACTTCATCTTCGGTCACTCGCATAGCCACTGGACGGACAACATGATAGTCAACTTCGCCCTGGCGGGGGGGCAGGTCAGGAGGGTCGAACTCCTCCCGGTCGGGAGCCGCGGGATCGAGCAGTATCAGCCGACGATGCTCACCGGCGAGCGCGCCGAATATCTGGTCACGTTTGTGGCCGTCCACAGTGAACTATTCAGAACCCCGGTCGAGTTCGACGGCGACCGGGGTATTATCGACCTGGTAGGGTCCTGCGGGGCAGAAAAAGATCATGGTGACGTTGGGGAAGTTGCTTGCCGGCGTTGAAGTGATGCGCGCCGACGGACCCGGCGTGGAGGTCGAAGACCTTGCGTATTTCGTCGGCGACGTTAAGCCCGGCTCGGTGTACGTGGCCTGCGATCTGCCGGGACTGCCCGGCTACGCCGCGCTCGACGAAGCCGTCGGGCTCGGCGCGACGGTCGTCATCGTAGACAAAGAGGTCGGCCTCCCCGACCCGCCCCGGTGCCGCACCGTCGTCGTCCGCGACTCCAGGAAAGCCTACAGCACGATGTGTGCAAACTTCTTCGGCAACGCACACCGCCGCCTTTCCATTTACGCGGTCACCGGCACGACGGGGAAGACGAGCACCTGCTACCTCCTTGAATCAATCTTTAAAAGTGCGGGGCTGAAGACGGGACAGATCGGGACGGTCGCGCGCCGGCTCGGCGACCGCGAGGTGGCGAGCTCCTGCACCACGCCCGAACCATACGAGCTTCATCGGCTGCTGCGCGAGATGTGCGGCGCGGGCGTCACGCATGTCGTCCTGGAGGTGAGCTCAATCGGGATCGCGGAGGAGCGCATCTGGGGCTTGGAGTTCGACGGGATGGTCTTCACCAACCTCGGGCACGAGCACCTCACCTACCACGGGGGCATTGAAAATTATCGGGAGGCGAAGGGTCGCCTCTTTACGGAGTATGCGTCGGCCGGGGGCAGGCGTCCGGTATGCGCCATCAACGTGGACGACCCCTTCGGCGAGTACCTAGCGTCAGTCGCCGGGGGCGAAGTCATCACCTACGGCGTCAAGGGGGAGGTTAGTGGGGACGCGCTCGTCCTCGACGGAGAGGGGATTCGCGGTGAGGTGTGCGGGGTGCCAGTCAGCTCGACCCTGATCGGGCCGCACAACGCCTACAACATTCTCGGGTCGGTCGCGCTCGCGCGTAAGGCGGGGCTGCCCCCCGAGGCGATCTCGGAGGGCATCTCGCGCCTCGGTTCCATCCCTGGGCGTCTCGAACCTGTAGGCCCGGAGGGCGGGGTCAAGGTCTTCGTCGATTACGCGCATACGCCCGAGAGCGTGTGGGTCGTCCTCTCGACGCTGAGGCAGATTTTCGCCGGCAGCCGGCTCGTCGCCGTCCTCGGTTGCGGCGGCAGCAGCGACGCACAGAAGCGGCCCGTCATGGCCCGCCTCGCGGTGGAGAACTCGGACGCCTGCGTCTTCACCACGGACAATCCCCGCCGGGAAGACCCGCTGGAAATTATCGGCGATATGCTCAAAGAGATAGACCCGGAGCAGCTACTCGAACGAGGGCGTTTGGAGATCGTGTTGGACAGGCGGGAGGCCATTCGCCGCAGCGTTGAGATGGCGGGGGACGCGGGCGTGCTGGTCATCCTCGGCAAGGGGCACGAGCGCGTCCAGCTCATCCGCGATAAGGCCATCCCCTTCGACGACCGCGAGGTGGCCGTCGAGGCGCTGGAACGTCGGGCCGCGGCCCTGGTGCCCCACTTACCCGGCCGCGCCGCGCGAGCTTCGCACGAACCGTATGGCGAGAAGTGAAGTTCTTACCGAACTCCGGCGCGACTTGGGCTGGCTGCGACACCAGTACGAGGAGAAGTACGGGTGCGCCGTCTGGGACGTGCGCTGCCACAGGGGGCCGACGGGTTCGGAGTTCTTCATCTCGGGCTACGTCCTGCTGCCGTCGCAGAGACGCGCCCTCGAAAGGGTGGTCGAAAAACGTCTCGGCGGCGAGGTGAGATACCACCTAGACATCGAGACCATGACCCACCCCGATCCGGCCTGCGGTGATAGCTGGGGCCGCCCTAAAAGTGATCTCCTTAACGTGTACAGCAGGCCGCCGGGACATGAGGCGGCTAGCGCCCACGGGGCGGGAGCGCTCTCCACGCAGGTGACGACAGCCGACAGACCTTTCCGCCTCCTTTTCGAATGCAGAGGGTGGCTGCTCGTCTGGCTCGAAGACTGTACTTTGGGTTGGGTGCAAAAAAATTTAGTTGAGGTCGGCGGCTCGTGCGTGAACGCGAGGGCGTCAACTGCGGGGGCGAACGGCAAAGCCGTGAGGACAGGTTACGACCCGTCGGAGATCGTCGAAAGGGCGAGGGAGGCTGTGGGCGTCCCGTACCTGCTCGGGGGCGTGACGGGACTGGGGATTGATTGCTCGGGGCTGGCGCAGAAAGTTTACAAGGACGTGGCGGCCGTCGTCCTACCCAGGCACAGCCGCGACCAGGTGGCGGCGGGGCGGGGCGTACCTTTCGACCGCCGGCGCGCGGGCGACCTGCTCTTCCTGCGCCGGAACGGCAGCCGCGGTCTTCACATCGGGCTGCTGCGCAGCCGGGAGGAAGTGATTCACGCTTCGCAAACGCGCGGGGCCGTCGTTCTGGAACCGCTGTCCGCGCTCCCCGCGTCGGCCGACGTTGTCGGGGTGCGGCGCATCGTGGGTGCCTTCGACCCGGAGCATGGGTGAGCTGGGTTGAAGAAGAGGGGGCAGTTCCGGCGAGGGCCGACCGCGCGGGAACAGGTTAGAGGAGAAGGAGGAATGATGCTGACAGCCTTCTTGCAGGATGTGCGCTACGGCGTGCGAACGCTGGCGAAGCAGCCGGGCTTCACCCTGGCGGCCGTGCTCACACTCGCGCTCGGCATCGGTGCCAACACCGCCATCTTCTCGGTCGTCAACGCCGTGCTCCTCCGGCCGCTCCCGTTCGACGACCCCGAACAAATCATGCAGGTGTGGGCTACCAACACGGAGGAGGGCGACAACGATCTAGTCGTCTCCGTGCCGGATTTTCTCGACTGGCAGCATCAGAACCGGTCTTTCGAGCAGCTCGCCGCCTACTCTTCGACCAGCTTCATCCTGAACGGCGCGGGGGAGCCCGAGCGTGTGAGGGGCGCGAAGGTCTCCGCCAGCTTCTTCCCGCTCCTGCGCGTGCAGCCGGTCGCGGGCCGCATCCTCACGCCCGAGGACGACCGTGTGGGGGGCGAACGCGTGGCGCTCGTCGGCCACGGGCTGTGGCAGCGGCGGTTCGCCGGCGACCCGCGTCTCATCGGACAGACCGTGCGGCTGAACGACGAGAGTTACAGGGTCATCGGGATCATGCCGCCGGGCTTCAACTTCCCCGTGCGCAAGGTGGGCGGCGCTGACATCTGGGTGCCGCACGCGTTCGACCCCAACGCCTCGATGTCGAAGCGCAGTTCCAGCTACCTCGGCGTCCTCGGGCGGCTGAAGCGGGGCGTGACGCGCGAGCAGGTCCAGGCCGACATGGAGTCGATTACGCGCGTCCTCGCCGAGCAGTTCCCGGCGACGAATCGTACTCGCGGGGCCTACGTCGTCCCGCTGCGCGAGCAGTTGGTCGAGAAGGCCCGCCCGATGTTGCTTATCCTGCTCGGCGCGGTCAGCTTCGTGCTTCTCATCGCCTGCATCAACGTGGCGAACCTGCTGCTAGCGCGAGCGAGCGCCCGGCACAAGGAGATGTCCATCAGGAGCGCGCTGGGAGCGACCCGCGCGCGGCTGATTCGACAATTTCTCACCGAGAGCGTCCTGCTCGGGCTGCTGGGCGGCGTCGCCGGGCTGCTCCTCGCCGCGTGGGGGCTCCGGCTGCTCGTCGCCCTGGCCCCGCCGGAGATTACACACATCAGCGAGATCAGCCTCGACCGGAATGTGCTCGCCTGGACGTTCGCACTGTCTGTACTCACGGGGCTGCTGTTCGGGCTGGCCCCGGCGATAAAGTCCTCGCGGCTGGGCGTGGCCGAGTCGCTCAAGGAGAACGCGCACGGCGCGACGGCCGGGCGCGAGCGGGGGCGACTGCGCAGCCTCCTGATAGTCGGCGAGGTGGCGCTGTCGCTGGTGCTGCTCGTCGGGGCGGGCTTGCTGCTCAAGAGCCTGTGGCGGCTCCAGAACGTCGAGGCGGGCTTCACGACGGACAACGTGCTGACGATGACGCTGTCGCTCCCCCAGTACAGGTTCCCGGACGTGGAGAGGCAGAGGGCGTTCCACGCGCGGGTGGTCGAACGTCTGCAAAACATTCCCGGCGTCGGCGCAGCCGGGATGACGACGATCCTGCCGCTCAGCGGCATTTCGGAGGCGAGCGACTTCCAGGTCGTGGGCAGGCAGCTCGGCAAGGGCTGGCCGTCCCTGAACACCCGCGCGGTCAGCCCCGACTACCTGCGCGCCATCGGCATTCAGTTGCTCAAAGGGCGGTCGCTGACGGAGAGGGACGACCGGAACGCGCCGCCCGTCTGCCTGGTTAACGGCTGGATGGCGCGCAGGGTCTTCGAGGGCGAAGACCCCATCGGCCGGCGCATCAAGACGGGGGGGGTAGAGTGGGAGATCGTCGGGGTCGTCGGCGATGTGAAGCACCGCGCACTGAGCGGCGAGCCCGACTTCGAGATGTACGTCCCCTACACACAGTACCCGTTCGTCTCGAATATGACCTACGTCTTGCGCACCGGGTTGGACCCGGCGGCCGTCGTGGCGTCGGCGCGCGCCGCCATCGGCGCGGTCGACCCGGAGCAGGTCGTCGATAACGTGCAGACGATGGATCAGGTGTTGCTCAAGTCGATTGCGCAGCCGCGGTTCAACACGTTCCTGCTGAGCCTCTTCGCTGCGGTCGCCCTGCTGATCGCGAGCGTCGGCCTCTACGGCACGCTGAGCTACATGGTCGCGCAGCGCACGCACGAGATCGGCGTCCGCGTCGCCCTGGGCGCGCGGGTGGACGACGTGGTCAGGCTGGTCGTCGGCCAGGGGATGAAGCTGGTGCTCGCCGGCGTCGCGGCCGGGGCCGTCGGGGCCTTCGTCGCCTCGCGCGTGCTGTCCGGCTTCCTGTTCGAGGTGAGCCCCACCGACGTGTGGACGTTCGCCGCCGCCCCGCTGCTCCTCATGCTCGTGGCGCTCGTCGCCTGCTACGCGCCGGCCCGCCACGCGGCCAAAGTTGACCCGCTGGTCGCGCTCCGCTACGAGTAGGGTTTCTCCGGGTGACGAAGAAAGTTCGGGAGGCGGATATGTGGGTGAAAACGTCAGCGGACAAGGCACTCAACACCATCGACTCGGCCTTCGGCGGCGCGCGGCTGGTCGCGACTCCCTTCCCCCATTTCGCGCTACCCGACCTGTTCGACGGGGGGACGGCGGCGGCCGTGCTGGACTGGCTTGAGAGGGACGCGCCGTGGGCGGTCGAGAGCCGCGGCTTCTACATCCACCACGGGTGTACCAAGCTTACGGAGCGCGTGGCGGGGGGCTCCGCGGCGGTCATCGCCGCGCCCGAGACTTTGGAGTGCATACGCCGACACCTGGAACGACTTTTCGGCACCACCCTGAGCAGCAGCCGCTTCGACCTCGCCGCGCACCGCATGCTCCCCGGCCACCGCATCGGCGTCCACACGGACTCCCCCGGTCACGGCACCGAGACTCACAGGCTGCTCGTCAACCTCAACTCCGGGTTCGACGACGAACAGGGCGGGCACCTGATTCTGCTCGACCTGCAAGACCCCGAGGGGAGCGCCGTCATCGTCCGCCCGCTGCACAACTCCGCCGTGGCTATGGAGTTCTCCGACCGCTCCTGGCACTGCGTAGACGAGATCAAGGCGGGCAAGCGCTACTCCCTCGTCTACTCGTTCTGGACGGAGGATGCCGCGTCGCCCCCGCCCGCGGGCGACGCGGGGACTCACGAGACGCACGTCATGTCCGAGGAGGAGTTCGGGGAACTGGTGGCGCTCCTGCGCGACATCGGCGCGGACACGGTTCCCCACAGCAACAGGTACTTGATCGACCACCTTCAGGGCACATGCCGGCTGCTACAGAAGTGGCAGTGTGACGGCGACGTTTGCAAGGCGGGGCTGTTCCACAGCGTCTTCGGCACGCCGAGTTTCCCGCGCCCCTTAATCGGCGCGGAGCGCGCGGAGGCTCTCCGCGAGGCGATCGGCGAACGCGCGCTGTACCTCGTCCGGCTGTTCAGCCGCATCGACTGGCCGCTGCTGCTCGCGCTCATCTCGGGCGAAAGCCTGTCGGACGGCGGCGGGGTTGCGGCCCTGGGCTTCAACGACAAGCGCGCCATCGTGAGTCTGGTCTGGGCGAACGTCCTGGAGCAGAGTCGCTACGTGCCGAACTCGGTCGAGACGGCCGCGCGTCTGAAGGGGTTCTACGAACAGACCGCACACCTCCTGCCCCCCCAATCCCACGACGACATTCGCGGAATGCTCGCGGCGGGCTGAGGCCCGCCCGGCGTCACCGGGGTTCGTCCCGGCGCGTGTGCAGGTGAAGAGGACGCAAATTTTCAAGGCCGCTGGCAGGTACCGACACTTTCTCGTCGGCGTACTGACTGTGTCGCTCGCGTACGGCCTCATCCTCATCTTACGGAAGTTCATACCGGAGCGGGAACCCGGCCTCCCGCCCGTGCGGGAGATCGGCTTCGAGCGCTTCGTCCTTCCCAACGGGCTGGAGGTCATCGTCCACCGCGATGCCTCCGCGCCGACCGCGTCAGTCAACCTGTCCTACCGGGTCGGCTCGCGCGACGAGCCCCGCGGGAAGACGGGCCTGGCCCACCTGACCGAACACCTCATGCTGGAGGCCGCCGCGCGTAAGGATTCCGGCTCCGACTCGGTGACCGAGCAACTCGGCGCGTGGGACTATAACGGTTCGACGGACTGCGACCGCACGCGGCTCTACATGACCGTCCCGAAACCGGCCCTCTTCGCGACCTGGATATCGCGGCCGGAATCCCCGGGTCCTTACGTCGCCGCCTCAATGCCTTCCAGGACTTTGGCGCTCGTCTGGCCGCTGCCCGGTGACGGGTCGCCTGACCTTGACTATTTAGACCTCGCGCGGCACATCCTTGAGGCGCGTCTGAACCAACGTTTGACTTTCAAGGCCGCGACGCTGATGACGCCCGGCCCCCAAGCCGCGGGAGAGACGGCTCCGGCCCTCGGCCGGCCGCGGGTGATGCTGCCCGTCGGCGGGGGGGACGCGCCCGCGGGCGTCGCCCCAGAGCAGAAGAGACTGCCTAACGGGTTGACGGTGTTCGTGGCGAAGCGCCCCGGCCCCGTCGGCGCGGTGAAGCTGGTCTGGCGCAAATCACCTTCGCTCACCGTCCGCAGGGAGGTGTTGACGAAGGCCGCGCTGAGCCTTCTCTCCGATGGCGGCGCGTCACTCCGCGCGTCAGAGCTTCGACGCGACCTCGCGCACCTCTCCTCTCAGCTAGTTATCGACGACGCCACGGACTATTACGCAATCGGACTGGAACTGCCCGTGACGAACCTCGTGCAGGGGCTCGAAGCTTTATCCGGACTGGCCGTCGGTGCCCGCTTCGAGGAGTCGCAGGCGGCAGAGGTTCGCCGGAGGTGGCAGAAGCGCCTGAAGAGAGCCGAACCCTCTTCGTGGAACGTTTACCTTACGGCCCTGCTGCGCCTGGCCGGCGCGGGCAAGCTGGACGAGGCTCGGTCGTTGATGGGTCTCTTAACCTCGTCCGCGGTCGGAGCGGAGTCGCAACCGACTCCGCTCAGTTGCGAAGAGGTCTTAAGCGTGAGCCGGCGTCTGCCGGGGCAGGCCGGATTCGTTCGGCTCGTCCTCGGGGACGGCGAGCGGCTCGCCGAACAGGCGCGGCGGCTGGGGTATAAGGCCGAGGTCGTTCGGACGCCCTGCTGGTCGTCACTCTACTAATCCGCGCGGAGGAGGCTTGACTCTCTCAATCACCACGGATCGGTTTTACTCGGGCTCTCCTGCCGACCCGGCGTCGAGGATGTTTTGGGCCGGCGGCCGGCTGTGCTGCGGGGCTGTGGGGCGTCGCGCTGACTTGTCGAGGCTGCTGTGGGAGGAGGGTTTGATAGAGGAACTGGCCGGGCTCGGCCTGCTAGCCGAGGTGGAGCCGGTCGCCGGCGTCGGCGCGGCCGATGAGTTCACGCTGGGCCTGCGCCGCTCCTTCCGCCTGTCCTATTGCTACGAGTGGTGCCCCGAGATGTGGAAGGCGGGCGCTCTGCACGTCCTGAGACTTCTGGCCGTGCTCGCGGACTTCGAACTGACCCTTCAGAGCCCGCGGCCTGCCAACCTGCTCTTTGAAGGCCCGCGGCCGGTTTACGTCAACCCGGCCTCCATCACGCACTTGACGGGTCAGACCTTCCGCCGAACGCTGGAGGAGTTGTCGGAGTTTTTTCTGTACCCCGTCGTCTTGAGCCTGTCGGGGAGGTCGCATCTGGCGCGTAGGCTATTGCGGGGCGTCGGGCGGGGCATCAGCGCGGAGGATGTTCCTGAGGTCGGGGGGGTTGCCGGGGAGGTCGCGGCGTGGGTCGAAACTCTATCGCCGGCCGATTGCCTGCGTAAGTTAGAGAGCGAAGTGGAGGGGATGCGGATTGCGGACGCGGGCAGCGATTGGTCGGATTACTACAGCGCCGACGCGCCGCTCGTCCCGGCGGAGGGTTGGAGCGACAAGCAGCGCGAGGTGTACCGCGTCTTGACCGAACTCCGGCCGGCCTCCGTCCTTGACCTGGCCTGTAACGTCGGCTGGTATTCGAGACTGGCGGCGACGGCGGCGGCCGACATCGTCGCGGTCGATTTCGACGAGACGTGCGTGAACCGCTTATACCGGCGCGTCCGGGCGGAGCAGGGCGGGGTGCTGCCGCTGATGATGGACATCAACGACCCGTCGCCGGGCTTCGGCGTGGGCAACGGCTGGCTCGCCCCGGCGAGCGAACGTCTCGGGTCAGACCTCGTGCTGGCGCTCGCCGTCTCCCATCACCTCATCTTCTCGGGGATGAGGCTCAACCTTGGCGAGTTGGCGCGCGCCTTCGCCCCCTTCGTGAAGCGTTGGCTGCTGATCGAGTTCATACCGTTCGACAGCCGGGGCATGATCTACTCGGCCGAAGACCGGCCGGAGAGCGCGGGTTGGTATAACCTTGAGTCGTTCGCGTCCGCCCTCGCGGCGCAGTTCTCCGGCGTAGAGGTGCTGCCGGGGGCACCGCTTTCGCGGCGACTTATACTCTGCGAGCGACCGGGGTCACAGAGCGAGTAAACTCTCCGGCCCGAAGGAGAGCGGCCCACACCAGATGACACACATGACTGACGACTCGACACTACTGGCCGGTGCCTCGAATCCGGTCGTGTTTTTCGCCAACGGCATCGGCGATGCCATCCTGGCCTTACCGGCGCTGCGGGCGCTGACGGAGGTCTTCCCCGGGCGGCTCACGCTGCTCGCGCACGGCAGGGCGCTCTACCTCGAACTGTTCGAGCCGCTCGCCACGCGCAGGCAGCTCTACATCACGTCGGGGACGAAGTGCAACTGGGAGCGTGAGGACATAGACGCGCTGGCGGCGTCGGTCGGCGAGTGCGACCTCTTCATCTCGCTCGTCGCGGGGTGGCACTCGGAGTCCCTCGGTTATCTGATCGAGCGCCTGCGCCCGGCGAAGACCGTCGGGTACTGGGCGGGCTACGACATCAAGCTGCCGCGCGACTTCACGAAGCACACCGTCGAACTCAACTTCGACGCCGTCCGCGCCGTCTCGCCGGGGCACAGCCTCAGGGACTACCTCGACCCGCCCACCTACCCGAGCCGCTCCGTCACGATGGCCGAGGAGATTAAAGCAAGTCTGGGCGACGGCGTGCGGATCCTCGCCGTTCACATGGAGACGATGCCGGAAAAACTGTGGGAGCCGGGGAAACTCGCCGCGGTTTTGGACGGCTTCCTCACCGCGCACCCCGAGTTCATTGCGCTGTTGGTCAACTACTCGGACTACCCGCTGGCGTTGCAGAGCGAGTCCGGCCGAAAACGCTTTATCGCCCAGAAAGGTCTCTCCCTGTCGGACGCCCTGTGCCTGGTGCACTACGCGGACTGTTTCCTGGGGGCCGACTCCTGCATGTTGCACGCGGCAGACCTCGGGCGTGTGCCGGCCGTGGGGCTGTTCGGGCCTACCAGCGCCGACGAGTTCGGCTGTGTAGTTGGGCCGCACATCGCCATCCAATCTGCCTCCGAGGTGAGCCTGATCGAGGTCGAGTGCGTCCTGGCGGCGTTAGAGTCCCTGCTGGCAGACCCGAACCAGCGCGCCACGTGGCGGCTCTAGCCGCCCGCCGGCCGTGGATGCCTCAACGGGCGCGCTTGAAGTAGTACTCAGTTTTAACCTGGCGCTTGTCGCCACGGACGGACGCGTCCGAGAGGGCCGTCATCAGTTCCCACCCCTCAGCCCCATCTGGTTGAATTGGGCGGGGTTCGGCGGCGACGCATCGTTGGTTCCGTACAGCGTCACCACCTTATACTCCCAGGCAGCTCTCGACGGGCTTCGCGCCTTGCTGCCCCAGCCGACGAGACACACGGGGGCGACCGCGATGAGAGCCAACAGCCAAGACGGTTTCATCTTCATAACCGTACCTTTCTTTGAGGTCGAGAGTACGTTCGGGGTGCAATCTTAGCGCTCCTTCTACGTGTCAGGCGGCGCGAGCCGGCGAGCGGGCCGCCCCCGACACGACCTTACCGGACGGAGGGAGGACATGGCCCGAGACTGGTGCGCGACGCCTGAAGGCACCGAGAGGTACGCTCAACGTCTGGGCGAGGCCGCTGCCTCGGGGCATTTCCGCCGAAGGCACGGCCTGCACGTCTCTTCAATCGGGCTGGGCACGGCCGCGGGTCAAGCGGATGACCGCACCGACGAGAGGTACCGCGGGGCTCTCGCGCGCGCGTTTGAACTCGGCGCGAACGTGTTCGATTCGGCGATTAACTACCGCTACCAGCGCAGCGAGCGCGCCGTCGGCGCCGCGCTCGCACAGCTCTTTAAGTCGGGCCGCGCGCGCCGCGACGAGGTGATCGTCGCGACCAAAGGCGGGTGTTTCCCGTTCGACGAAGACCCGCTCCGCCTCGCCGACGATTGGGTGACGGAGAACGTCGTCAACAAGGGGCTGGCACGGCCCGAAGAGATTGTGGGCGGCGGCCACTGCATTTCGCCGCCCTTCTTGGAGGATCAGCTCTCCGCCAGCCTCGCCAACCTCGGGCTCGGCTGCGTTGACATCTACTACGTCCACAACCCCGAGAACCAGCTCGAAGCCGTCACCGTCGAGGATTTTAACAAACGCATGCGCGCCGCCTTCGAGTTGCTCGAACGCGCCGCCGATGACGGGCGCATACGGCTCTACGGCACGGCCACCTGGAACGGTTACCGGCGGAGCCCCGGCGAGCGCGGGTATTTATCGCTCGCGGAGATGGTCGCGCGGGCGCGCGAAGTCGGGGGGGAGGGCCACCGCTTCCGCGTGATCCAGTTGCCCCTTAATCTGGCGATGCCCGAAGCCGTCACCCTGCCAAACCAGACGGTGGACGGCGAAGCGATGTCGGTGCTTTCGGCCGCGGCCCTCCTCGACATCACGGTCATGTGCAGCGCGTCGATACGCCAAGGGCAGTTGGCGCGCTACCTCCCCCCTGTCGTCGCCGAGTTGTTCGGCGGGCTCAGCACGGACGCGCAACGCGCAATCCAGTTCGTACGCTCGACGCAGGGGGTGACGACCGCGCTGGTGGGCATGAGTGACCCCACCCATGTGGAGGAAGACTTAAGCGTCGTGAAGGTTCCGCCTGCCTCCCTCGAAGACTCGTTCGGGACGGACGACGGGGCGGGTGAGACGGAGACGTAAAGCCGGACGACGGCGTCAGGTGCGCGCGCGCCGCGCCTACTGACTCGCACGCATCCGGCGGCGCGACACCCTCAACACCATGTGCAGACCCCGTGTGACGTGCCGGTCAGGTCGAGCACGTACAGCGCGCCGGGAGGGACGAGGAAGATGCCGGTTATCTTCGTGGCGCCGGGGCGTACCACTATTGTTAAGTCCAGCGCGTGGGGCTTCGTTTGAAACCCGATTTTCGCCTCTTGGCGCACGTCGTTGACGATTTCGAATCGCACCTTCTCGAACCGCTCCACCTTTCGCGCGGCGGACTTCCCCTTCAACTCCGAGACGCACACCTTGATCTCACTCGTCTGAACTTCACGGCCGGCTATGCCGGCGTAAGCTTGCCGAGACCACATGAAATAGTGTGGGTTCAGTTCTCTCTCGCAGTACATGAATGACTTTATTAATTCCAGCCCGCCCCGCTGTAGGAATGGGGCAAAGACGGACTCGTCGCTGCCGCTGTAGTTCTCCAGCAACATCACCGAACCGTGAGGCCGTAAAAATCTGCTAACCTTTCCGTAGAGCGCCTCGTGGATGTGCCAGCCCGGATCGAATTGAATGATATCAGCCCGTCGCTCCGCCCCTTCGGCGCCGCCGAAGTGCGGAGGGTTCCCGACGACGAGGTCCCAACGCTCGTGTTCCGGAATGCCTTCCAGGCCATCCGAAAGATAGACGGTGACCCTGTCGCCGAGGCCGTTTTCTTTGACCGTCTTTGCCGCGGCCTCGACGGCGTCGGGGTTAACGTCCGACAGGCACAGAGTCTCGCAGAGGCCGTTCGCGAGCAGCGAAAAGCCGATGAAGCCGGCGCCCGCGCCGAAGTCGAAAATCCTGTGCACCCTCCCCACCAGATTCCGCACGACCGGCACGAAATGTTGACCGAAGGAGCGCCCCCCGCCGTCCAAACTGGGTTTCCAATAAACGGAGATGTCACCATACTTCTCGATCACGTAGTCCACGCCTTCTGTCACCTCCTGACGAATTCCAACGCCCTGGGTAAGCGCCCGGCGCGGCTCTCAACCCGGTAAGGGCAATCTCGGGGCGCGTACTGAAGGTTGATTGTGTAACTCCCTGCTGAGGCGCTCCACGAGAACTGTGCCGGCGGGAGTCAATCGCTTACTGCCCTTTATACACTCTTCGACGGTTCTGAGGTCTTCAAGAATACTACTCATCCGCTCCGTGCATACCTGTTGATAATCCGGGAGCGCGTCCCGGCAGTCCCTGTGGAAAAGGTAAACGTTGGCGAAGGCGTGATAAGACGACAGGACACGCTCCAAGCCGCGCATCACGCGCGCGAACGGCGAATAATATAGCTCGTCACTCGCGGGATCGACCGTAGTCCCCAGCGTCGATAGAAGATAAAAATAGTTGTGGGAGGCTTCGTGCACCAGCGTCTCGGCTTGCGACAGCACGTCTTGACGGTCGGTCATGAACGCCAAGCCACACGCCCTCGGCACCATACCGCTTTGAAGATAATTCTTCGCCGCCGAGCCTGCCACGGCCACCCGCCGGATGACCCGGGAAACCCATTTGCTGTAAACGGGGGAGGAGCTTTTTAACAGGTTGAAGGCGCCTTCGACGGCCGCCGGCACCGGCGATATGATTTCCGGCGCGGGTGTGAGATCGTTATGAAAGCCGTCGAGATCCGACGGATTGAGAATTCCCCTCGGTAAAAATACCACCGGCCCGTCCTCCGTGCTGAGGCTCGCCAGCGACTCCCCGCCGTCACCGACCCATTTAGCCGCCTCGTCCGAAGCTCGGCGGAAAAGGACTCTGCTCTCAGCCCCCGCACCTCTGGTGATGACGGAAGCGGTCTCCCCGACAGTATTGACGGATAGGTAGTCGCATTTCGGCAGCAAACAGGCGTCCCACAAAAAGAGGCCGGGTTTGGCGAATTCAATCTCCCACCCTCCCTGAACCCCGTGTGCCGCGGCCTGTAAAAGAACCTCCGCGGCCGCCTTGCGGGCTAACGAAGAGTTGCGTAAGGAGGTGGCCCTGAAGCATGTGCTAACAGCCGGCGACCATACGGCATTGAAGTCGGGCTCGGAAGTAATAATCTCTTCTAACTTCTCAGTGACGCCAACACACCCTGTTAGCTCAGCCCGGAAGCAGCTAAGAAATATCTCCAAGACCGCCTGCACATGTTGGACACCAACCGCGGTAAAAAGTGATTCGTCAAACGGTTCGGCGGGGCACGAGAATTCCACTAACAAAAGCTGTTCAGAGAGATCCATAACGCCCCCTTTAAGAATAGAGGTGTTTTCTTTATGTGGTGAGCGCCGCCTTTACCCCGCGAGGTAGATAACTCATGCACGTATAATCACAGCACCCTGGTGCGATCTTCCGTGGCGCGCGGAGATGCGCTTCCGCTTTAACAAAGGAATCGGCTCTTCCCGAAAAGCCGACTGGCGTTTCCTACAGGCCGGTGAGACATATATCAGAGTGGGTAAAGTGTGTAAATATTTGTACCGCGCGGTTGGTGCAGCAGGCGAAGTAATCGCCTGTGCGCTTTGTTAAGCATCTTAGCCTTCGTCGCTGAGCGATAATTTCATGACTGCGGCTCAAGCGGGTCGAGGAGAGACTAGCCAAACAGCAATGCCTCAACTACGAACTCAAGCGGCGCATCGCGGAGCTAGAGGCGGCCGCCGTCGTCAGAGACTCACACAACTCGTCGTTACCGCTGGCGCCGGATCAGCCCGCGGCCAAGGCGGCCAACTCCATCAGGCGCACAAAGAGCCTGCGCCAACCTTCGGGCAAGCTTCCGGGCGGACAACCCGGGCGGAGCAAGGCCGAGCGCAGGCGCATTGCACAGACGGCGGCGCGCAAACTGGTGGCGCGGCCGGAGAGGTGCCAGACGGAATTGCTGCGCTTCATGACGGACTTCGCCGTCACCTTCGAGAATAATCAGGCGGAGCGAGACCTGCGGATTGTGAAGCTCCAACAGAAGACCTCCGGGTGCTTCCGCAGTGGAGCCGCTGCGCGGGAGTTCTGCCGCCTCAGGAGCGTGATCTCGACGGCGCGTAAGCAGGAGCACGGTATACTGACCGCCCTAGAGCGTACCTTCAGAGGTCAACCGCTGCTCTTCAATGAGTTACTAACACCTGAATAGTTCGACAATGTCACATTCAAAGAAAGTTTAGATTTCCGGCTCACGATAGCTTCCGGCGTGGCACGACCGTCAGCGACGCCCGCAGCTATCATCCTGGGTCATGCAGGCCCTCCCGCTTGAGAAGAATCTCCACTGTCCCATCCGTTGGGGCTTGCCCGACTCGCTCGTCGCCGACCTCGGCGCACGCCTCCACCGCTTCTGGCAACGCTTTCACCACTGCTTTACGACCCGCACCTGCGACTCCGGCCGGCTCGCGCACGACTACTTACGCGCGCAACTGACGATGGAGCGGGCGCGTAACTTCACCAACATCGAGCGGCGGCTGCGCCACGGCGACGGACAGCGCCTCCAGCACTTCATGTCCTACTCGCCCTGGTCGGGCTCGGCCGTCTTCGAGCAGATCCGCCGCGAGATCGTCTCGACGCCGGAGTTGGCCGAAGGCGGCACGCTCATCCTCGACGAGAGCGCGGATGAGAAGGCCGGCGACGAGAGCGCCGGAGTCTCGCGCCAGTACAACGGGCGCATGGGCAAGGTCGACTTCTGCCGCGTCGATACGTGCCTCATCTATGCCAACCTGCGCCGACGGCTGTGGACGATGGTCGAGGGTGAACTGTTCATCGCTCAGCGATGGTTCTCCGATGAGTATCGGGCGCGGCGTGAACGGACGGGCCTCCCCGCGGGGCGGGCGTTTGCCACGAAACTCGACCTCGGGCTGCGGATGATTAAGCGGTGTCAGGCCGGCGGCCTGCGCTTCGACGTAGTGGCCTGGGACTCGCTCTACGGGCGTGACCGTCATTTTCGCGCGGCCTTGCACGCCGCGGGCGTCATCTACGCGGCGCAGGTTCCGGCTTCGACGATGGTTCGGATTGGCGAGGTGGCGGGGAAGTATGTCGCCTCCGTGCCGGCGCGCGAAGTGAGGGAGTTGGCGCGCCGCGCGAGTACGATTTGGCGCACAGTCGAGTTGCGCGACAGCGAGCGCGGCCTCCTGCACACTCGTTGCGCGTTCTTCCGCGTGCGGGTGATCGTCGAGGGTCGCACGGCGCGTGACGCCGAGTGGCTGGTCATCCGGCAACTCCACGAGCCACGCCAGTACAGCTATACGCTTTTGAACGCGCCGGCCGACATGCCGGTCGAGCGCGTCGCCGAGTTGAGTGCGCGGCGGTACTTTGTCGAGCGCACGTTCCAGGACGCGAAGAGCGAGTTGGGATGGGCGGAGTTCTCAGCGCGCAGGTATCGGGCGTGGGAACATTATCTGGCGCTGACCGCTGCCGCGTTGTGGTTCGTTGCGCAGACGAAGTTAGAGTGGGCGGAGGGCGAGGGTGGACGCGACGCGGAGTTAACGGGCGAGCTACGAGTGAGAGTGCTGCCAGCGCTTTGGACGGCGAACTTACGTGAACTGCTGCGGGCGGTGCTGCCGCTTGAGCAACTGACCCCAGCGACGGCGACGCAGGTGGTGGTCAAGCAGTTAGTGCAACGCACACGGGCGACAGGGAGTCGGCTGCGAAAAGCAGGAAAGCGGAGCGATACTTCTTAATCTGACATTGCCAAGACAGTTACCGATTGCCGTAACTATTCAGGGCCGGGTAAGTGTTCGCGACAGAAAGGATAGCCCTCTGCCACGCCCGCGTTATCTACCCCGGCTACTTTTCGACCCTACCCCGCGTATCCCTTTTCTGCCCTTGGAAGGCGTCAGCGCG